>JBOIGD010000165.1:0-37680 GCA_050742615.1 Casimicrobiaceae bacterium
GCGACAGCGGGGTCACGTCGAGCAGCAGCACGTCCTTGACATCGCCCTTGAGCACGCCACCCTGGATCGCCGCTCCGACGGCGACCGCCTCGTCGGGGTTGACGTCCTTGCGCGGCTCCTTGCCGAAGAACTCCTTGACCTTCTCCTGAACCTTCGGCATCCGCGTCTGGCCGCCGACGAGGATGACATCGCCGATGTCGGACAGCTTGACTCCCGCGTCCTTGATGGCGATGCGGCAGGGTTCGATCGTGCGCTCGATCAGGTCCTCGACCAGCGCCTCGAACTTGGCGCGCGTTATCCTGACCGACAGGTGCTTCGGCCCCGACTGATCGGCCGTGATGTACGGCAGGTTGACGTCGGTCTGCTGCGACGACGACAGCTCTATCTTGGCCTTTTCGGCCGCTTCCTTGAGCCGTTGCAGCGCCAGCACGTCGTTCTTCAAGTCGACGCCCTGGTCCTTCTTGAACTCGGTGACGATGTAGTCGATCAGACGCTGGTCGAAGTCCTCGCCGCCGAGGAAAGTGTCGCCGTTGGTCGACATCACCTCGAACTGGTGCTCCTTGTCGACAACCGCGATCTCGATGATCGAGATGTCGAACGTGCCGCCGCCCAGGTCGTAGACCGCGATCTTGCGGTCGCCCTCCTTCTTGTCCATGCCGAACGCGAGCGCGGCCGCGGTCGGCTCGTTGATGATGCGCTTGACCTCGAGACCGGCAATCTTGCCGGCGTCCTTGGTCGCCTGCCGCTGCGAGTCGTTGAAATACGCCGGCACCGTGATCACAGCCTCGGTGACTTCCTCGCCCAGGTAGTCCTCGGCCGTCTTTTTCATCTTGCGCAGGATCTCGGCCGAGACCTGCTGCGGCGCGATCTTCCTGCCGCGCACCTCGACCCAGGCGTCGCCGTTGTCGGCCCTGGCAATCCTGTACGGCATGAGGCCGATGTCCTTCTGCACTTCCTTTTCCTCGAACTTGCGGCCGATCAGCCGCTTGACCGCGAAAATCGTGTTCTTCGCGTTGGTCACCGCCTGGCGCTTCGCCGGCGCGCCGACGAAGATCTCGCCGTCTTCCTGATAGGCGACGACCGAAGGCGTCGTTCGCGCGCCTTCGGAGTTCTCGATCACTTTCGGCTGGCTGCCTTCCATGATGGCGACGCAGCTGTTGGTCGTGCCGAGGTCGATCCCGATGATCTTGGCCATGCTGGTTCCTTCCTTGTGCTGGATGCTTGCTCAGGCGGTACGTGGGGCTTTTTCGGTGCGATTCAAGGCGAATACGGGTCAGGCCGCAGGCTCGTCGCCGCGTTCGTCGCTCTTGGCCACCGCGACCAGCGCCGGCCGCAGAATGCGATCGCCGAGCATGTAGCCTTTCTGGAACACCTGCGCGACCGTGCCCGCGGGCTGGCCGGATTCCACCATCGTCATCGCGTGGTGGCGGTTCGGATCGTACTTGTCGTGCAGTGGATCGATCGCGGCGATCTGCGCCTTGTCGAAGGCGGCGATGAGGTTCTTGAGGGTCAGCTCGACGCCGTCGCGCAGCGCCTCGATCGACGCCCCGGGCGTGGCCAGCGTCTGTTCGAGCGCGTCCTTGACCGCCAGCAACTCCTGCGCGAAGCGCTCGATCGCGTACTTGTGCGCCTTCGCCACGTCGTTTTGCGCGAGTTTGCGCACATTGTCGGTTTCGGCCACGGCGCGCAGCCACGCGTCCTTCAGCCGGGAGGCCTCGTCCTCGGCCTGCTTCAACAACGCCGCCAGGTCGGGCGCCGGGTCGCCCGGCTCCCGGACCGGTGCGCTCGCCGGCGCATCGGTAGTGATCGGAACGCCGGCTTCGAATTCGCGGGAAAGTTGACTATCGTGGTCGGGATTTTCGCCCATTGCCGCTCCTCTGCAATGTTTGGAAATATGGGGCTCCTTTGGGCCGCTTCAACACGTTTTCGCGAGAAAGGGCGCGTATCGGGGCCTTGGGCCTCGTGCACCGGCCGGGCAGCGGCTTCCGCCCTGCCCGCGGTCGCTGCCCGCCACCGCGACCACCGTGGCGCAAACCCTCGCCCCGCGCGACCTAGGAATCGGCGCCCAGCGCCTTGGCCCGCGCCTGACTCATCTCGCGCGTCGCGGCGTCGGCGGGCATGTCGAGCCAGCCCTGCAGGTGGCGCACCGCGAGGTCGGCCAGCGCGGCGATCCAGGCGGGGCGCTCGTTCAGGCAGGGAATGCAGTGCAGCTCCTGCCCGCCCGCGCCGAGAAATGCGGCCTGCGCCCGATGGCCCAGTTCCTCGAGTGTCTCCAGGCAGTCACTGACAAAGCCCGGACAGGCGATATCGACCCGCCGCATGCCTTCCCGGGCCAGCGCCAGCAGCGTCGGAAGGGTGTAGGGCTGCAGCCACTGCGCGCGGCCGAACCGCGACTGGAACGCCACGGCGTACTGCTCGCTCCTGAGGCCCAGCTCCGCGGCGACCAGGCGGGCGGTCTTGCGGCAGTGGCAATGGTAGGGATCGCCGAGCTCGAGGCTCCTGCGCGGCACGCCGTGGAACGACAGCACGAGCTTGTTCGGCCTGCCGTTCTTCATCCAGTAGTCGTTGATGCCCTGCGCGACTGCCTTGATGTAGGCGTCGTCGTCGTGGTAAGCGCCGACCACGCGCAGCGCCGGAACGAGGCGCATGCGACCGATCGCCGCGAACACCGCATCGAGCGCGGACGCGGTGGTGCTCGCCGCATACTGCGGATACAGCGGCAGCACCAGCACGCGATCGCAGCCGCCGTCCTTGAGCCTGGCGATCGCAGCGGCGATCGCCGGACGGCCGTAGCGCATGCCGATCTCGATCTGCGCATGATCCGAAGGCAGGCCCAGCGCCTTCAGCCGCTGGCCGAGGTAGCCCTGCAGCAGCGTTTTCTGCTTCAGACTGTGGACGAGCAGCGGCGAGCCCTCCTTCCCCCAGATCGTCGCGTATTTTCGTGCCGATTGCGCCGGGCGCACCCGCAGGATCACGCCGTGCAGCACCGGCTTCCACAGCGCGCGCGGGATCTCGACGACGCGGGGATCGGACAGGAATTCCGCGAGATACGAGCGCACGGCGGCGGTCGTCGGCGCATCGGGGGTCCCGATGTTGACCAGCAGCACGCCGATGCGCCGCGGTCGATCGTGGGCGAATGCCGGCTCGGGCAGGTAGCGCATAGGCCGGGGCCTCCCGGTCCGCGTCAATCGTCGGCGATCTGCTGCGACAGCGCGCTCGACAGGAGCTTGGCGGTGACGTCGACAATCGGGACCACGCGCTCGTACGCCATGCGCGTCGGACCGATCACGCCCAGGGTGCCGATGACCTCGCCGCCGGCCTCGTAGGGCGCGGTCACCACGCTGCATTCGTCGAGCGGCAGCAGCCCCGACTCGCCGCCGATATAGATTTGCACCCCCTGCGCCTGCTGCGAGGCATCGAGCAGGTGCAGCAGCGAGGTCTTCTGCTCGAACAGGTCGAACAGCCGGCGCAGGCGCTGCATGTTGGACGAAAAGTCGCCGGCGTTGAGGAGGTTCCGTTCGCCGCTGACGACCAGCGACTCGTCCCGGCTCAACGCGCCCTCGCCGACATCGACCGCCGCCTTCATCAACCCGGCGATGTCGTCGCCGAGCGCGCGCAGCTCGTCGGCCAGCCTGCCGCGGATGGCGCTCAACGGCATGCCGGCGAAATTCTGATTGAAGAAATTGGTTGCCTCGATCAGCTGGCCCTGGGTGTACGGGCGGTCGGTGTGCAGTATGCGGTTCTGCACGTCGCTTTCGGCGGTGACGATGATCAGCAGGACCCTGCGCTCGGACAGGCGAAGGAACTCGAGATGGCGAAAGGCGGCCTCGCGCCGCTTCGGCGTCATGACCACGCCGGCGAATTGCGTGAGCTGCGACAGCATCACGGCCGCGGCGCCGACGATCTGCTGCGGATGGTCGGCGTGCAACTCGTCCTCCAGCCTGCGGACCTCGATCTGCTCCAGCGGCTTCACGACCATCAGCGTGTCGACGAAAAAGCGGTAGCCTTTAGCGGTCGGAATCCGCCCGGCCGAGGTGTGCGGGCTCGCGATGAAGCCCATCTCCTCCAAGTCGGCCATCACGTTGCGTATGGTGGCCGGGGACAGCTCGAGCCCCGATTGCCGGGAGAGCGCGCGCGAGCCCACGGGCTGGCCGTCGGTGATGTAACGCTCGATCAGCGTCTTGAGCAGATGTTGCGAACGGGTGTCCACGATGCGATCTATTGTACCGCCCGCCCCGGCAGGACGGCGACGCCCGCACGGTTTGGCCCGCCCCCGCGCTTGTGCTCTAATCGATGTCATGGGGGGTCCGGTGCAACGCTTCGCAACCATCGCGCTGATCGGCCGGTACGCGAGCCCCGGCATCGCGGAGCCCTTGCAACGCCTCGCGGCGTTCCTGGCACGGCGCGGCCACGACGTCGTGCTGGACGCGGAGACTGCCGAATGCACGCCGCTGCCGGGTTACCGCGCCGCGCCGGCCGCCGAGCTCGGACGCGACGCGCAGCTCGCGATTGCCGTCGGCGGTGACGGCACGATGCTGTCGATCGCGCGCCGGCTGGCCCCGTTCGACGTGCCGCTGATCGGGATCAACCAGGGCCGGCTGGGATTCCTGACCGACATCGCGCTGGCCGACATGGAGAGCGCGCTCGCGGCGATGCTCGACGGGCGTTACGCCGAGGAGACGCGCACGCTGCTCGATGTGGCGCTCGTGCGCGCGGCGGGCGGCAGCGAGCACGCGCTGGCGCTGAACGACGTCGTCGCCGGCCGCGGCGCGCTGGGCGGCATGATCGATTGCGCCGTGACGATCGACGGCAACTTCGTCTACGCGATGCGCGCCGACGGCCTGATCGTGGCGACGCCGACCGGATCGACGGCGTATGCGCTCTCGGCGCAGGGGCCGATCGTCGACCCGGCCGTCGCGGCGATACTCCTGGTGCCGGTCGCGCCGCACGCGCTCACCAACCGGCCGATCGCGGTGCGCGACTCCGCGGTGATCGAGATCACGCTGCTGCGCGGCAAGGACGCCAGCCTGCATTGCGACGGCCAATCGCATTTCGCGCTGGTCGAGGGCGATCGCGTCGTCGTCCGGCGTGCCGCGCATCGCCTGCGGCTGCTGCACCCGCAGGACCACGATCATTTCGCCATGCTCCGGCAAAAGCTGCACTGGAGCGAGACCCCGGAACGGCTTCGACCATAGGCTGCGTCGCGGCGCCGTCACGAACCGCTAAGGCATCAGTCGAAGCGCGGCGCCCCCGGTTCCGGCGATAATCGGGGCCGCGCGACATCCCGCCTCGCGCTGGACATCGATCCGATGCTTCGCCTGCTTTCCGTCCGCAACTTCGCCGTCGTCGAGGCGATCGAGGTCGAGTTCCAGGCCGGGTTCACGGTGCTCACCGGGGAAACCGGCGCCGGCAAGTCGATCCTGCTCGATGCGCTGTCCCTTCTGCTCGGTGACCGCTTCGAAATGCGGCAACTGCGCCCGGGCGCCGCGCGGGCCGAGATCGCGGCGGAGTTCGACGCCGACGGCCCGACCGGGCTCCGTGCCTGGCTCGCCGCGCAGGACTTGGCCGACGACGGCCCGCTGCTGCTGCGCCGCGTGTTGGACGCGCAGGGACGCAGCCGCGCCTACGTCAACGGGCGCCCGGCCACGTTGGCTCAGCTCGCGCACATCGGCGAGCGCCTGATCGACCTGCACGGCCAGCATGCCCACCAGTCGCTCGGCAGGCCCGATGCGCAGCGCCAGCTGCTGGACGCCTTCGGCGGCGTGGAAGCGCTGGCGGCCGACGTCGCCGTCGCGTGGCACGCCTGGCGCGAAGCGGTCGAACGGCGCGACCGCGGCGGCCGCGAAGCGGCGGCGCAACAGGCCGAACGTGAAGCGCTTGCCGCGCGCGACGCCGAGCTCGCCGCTCTCGGCGCGACCGCGGACGAGTGGCAGACGCTGTCGCAGGCGCAATCGCGGCTCGCCCATGCCGCGACCTTGCTGGACGCGGCGGCGGCCGCCGAGGCGGAGCTCACCGAAGGCGACGCCGCGCTGGGCACGCGGCTGGCCGCCCTGGCACACCGCCTCGCCCATGCGGCGCAGCACGACCGCGCGCTGGCCGACATCGCGCTGCTCGCCGACGAAGCCAAGATCCGCGCCGACGAAGCCGGTCGCAGCCTGCGCGTTTACCGCGAGCGTCTCGACCTGGATCAGAGCGAGCTCGCGCGCATCGAAGCGAGGCTCGCCGCCTTCCACGATCTCGCGCGCAAGCACCGCGTGCGCCCCGAGGCGCTGCCGGCGCTCGCCGACGAGACCCGCGGCCGGCTGGCCGACCTTTCGGCCGACGCCGACGTCGATGCGCTGGGGCGCCGCGTCGAGCAGGCCGGGAAGGCCTACGAGGTACTGGCGCACGAGCTGACGGCTAAGCGCAAGACCGCGGCCGGCGCGCTGGGCCGGCGGATCGTCGCGATGATGAAGGAGCTGGCCATGGCCGGGGGCCGTTGCGAGATCGCGTTGATCGCGGTGGCCGAGCCGACGAGCTTCGGCGCCGAAAACGTCGAGTTCCGAGTCGCCACGCATCCGAAGCAGCCGCTCGGGCCGCTGGCGCGGGTCGCGTCCGGCGGCGAGCTGTCGCGCCTCGCGCTGGCGATCCAGGTGGTTCTGGCCGAAGTCGGAGAGGTGCCGACGCTGATCTTCGACGAAGTGGACGTCGGCATCGGCGGTGCGGTCGCGGCGACGGTCGGACGGATGCTGCACGAGCTCGGCTCGCGCCGTCAGGTGCTCTGCGTCACCCACCTGCCGCAGGTCGCGGCCTGCGCCGACCTGCACTACGGCGTCACCAAGATCGGCAAGGGCGGCGGCGTTGCGACCGAGCTCTCGCCATTGGCTGCCGCCGCGCGCGTCGAGGAGCTTGCCCGCATGCTGGGCGGCCACGAGATCACCGCCAAGACGCGTGCGCACGCCGGCGAATTGCTGGCGCAGCAGCGCGCCGCCACGACACGGCGCGCGCGCTAGCGCTTGGCCTGTCGAGCCGCCCCCCGGCAGGCCGCGCGGGGTTCTGCTCTCCGGTGCCGCGAATGAAAACGGCCGCTGCAGCGGCCGCGGGACGGACGTGCAAGTCCGTGTTACAGGCGGCGCGCCCTCGCCTTGGCCGACGTCGACACGGCGGCGAAGCTGCCGCGCACGCGGTGGCCTGCTGGCTTCGCCTTCGCGGCAGCGTGCGACGCGGTCGGAAGCACCAGCGCCTCGCCGGTCTCGAGCCAGTGCTTGACACGCTGCGCATCGGCGATCCGTGTCAGCCTGCCGTACGAATCGAGCAGCACGATGATCACCGGACGGCTGGCAATGTTGGCGAGCATTACCAGGCACTTGCCGGCCTCGCGGATGAATCCGGTCTTGCTGAGCACGATGTCCCACTGGCCGCCGCGCACCAGCGAATTCGTGTTGTTGAAGTCGAGCACGTGGCCGCTGGGCTGAACCTCCACCGCGTGGCTCGCCGTCGTGGTGAACTCGCGGATCAGCGGGTAGGCCGCGGCCGCCTGCACCATCCGCCCCAGATCGCGCGCCGTGGCGACGTTCTCGCTCGACAGCCCGGTGGCGTCGCTGAAACGCGTCTGCAGCATGCCGAGGCTGGCGGCCTTGCGGTTCATCGCCGCGACGAACGCCGGCGTGCCGCCCGGATAGGCACGGGCCAGGCACGACGCCGCACGATTTTCCGACGCCATCAGCGCGAGCTGCAGCATTTCGCGCCGCGTCATCGTGCTGCCCAGGCGCAGGCGCGAGTGGCTCGCCTTCAGCATGTCCAGGTCGCCGACGTCGATGGTCAAGGCTTCGTCCATCGGCTGGCCGGCGTCGAGCACGACCATCGCCGTCATCAGCTTGGTGACCGAGGCGATCGCGGTGACCGCGTCGGCGTCCTTGGCATAGATCGGCTGCCCGGATTGCGCGTCGAATATCAGCGCGTTGGCCGAGGCGAGCCGAAGCTTGGTCGCGTCGGCCGGCGGGGTCGAGCCGATCGGTTGCAGCTCGCCGGCGGCGCCCACAGGTGCCCCGACCAGCATTAGGCCAATTAAAACAACAAGTAATCTACCGTTCATCAAGGCAGTTCTCAGCAGGAACGCCAGTTTATAGCACACGTCGGCGGGTTATGCCAACGGGTTAACGGGGGCGGCGGGTCAGGCGATGACCTGTGCCGAGGCGTCGCCCGGGTCGGAGGCCTCGGCGGCGCCGTCGTTCCGATGCTGCTGCTGAAGCGCCCACATCCGGGCGTACGCGCCATGCGCGGCGAGCAGCTCGGCGTGGGTCCCGCGCTCGGTGATGCGGCCGTGGTCGAGCACGAGGATCTGGTCGGCGCCGACGATGGTCGACAGCCGATGCGCGATGGTGAGGGTGGTGCAGCCCGCCGAGATCTGCTCGAGCTCCGCCTGGATCAGCTTTTCCGATTTCGAATCCAGGGCGGACGTCGCTTCGTCGAAGATCAGGATGCGCGGATCCTTCAGGATCGCACGCGCGATCGCCACCCGCTGCTTCTCGCCGCCGGAGAGCTTCAGACCTCGCTCGCCGACCGGCGTCGCGTAGCCTTCGGGCAGGCCGCTGACGAAGTCGTGGATCTGCGCGAGCCTCGCGGCAATGACGATCTGCTCGCGCGTCGCGCCGGGGCTGCCGTAAGCGATGTTGTACTCGATCGAATCGTTGAACAGCACCGTATCCTGCGGCACGATGCCGATCGTCGCGCGCACGCTCGCCTGCTGAACCGACCGCAAGTCCTGGCCGTCGATGGTGACGCGGCCGCCGCCGACGTCGTAGAACCGGTACAACAGGCGCGCCAGCGTCGACTTGCCCGAGCCGCTCGGCCCGACGACGGCGACGGTGCGGCCCGCAGGAATGGCGAACGACACGTCGAACAGGATCTGCCGGTTCGGCTCGTAGTGAAAATCGACGTGCTCGAACCGCACCTCGCCGCCGCCGGCAGCGAGCGGCGGCGCGCCGGGCGCATCCTCGACCTCGGCGTTGACCTCGATCAGCTCGAACATGCGTTCCATGTCGGCGAGCGCCTGCTTGATCTCGCGGTAGATGACGCCCAGGAAGTTGAGCGGAATGTAGAGCTGGATCATGAACGCGTTAACCAGCACCAGGTCGCCGATGGTCATCGTGCGGTTGACAACGCCCAGCGTCGCGCGCCACATGATCAGCGTCACCGCGATCGCGATGATCGCGCTTTGGCCGATGTTGAGCAGCGACAGCGAGGTCTGGCTCCTGACGGCGGCTTGCTCCCACCGCTGCAGACTTTCGTCGTAGCGCCGCGCCTCGAATTCCTCGTTGTTGAAGTATTTGACGGTCTCGTAGTTCAGCAGGCTGTCGATCGCGCGCGTATTCGCCTTCGAATCGAGCTCGTTCATCTGCCGCCGGAAGCCGGTTCGCCATTCGGTGATCGACACCGTGTAGACGATGTACAGCGCCAGCGCCGCGAGCGTGATGCCGATGAACCAGACGTCGTAGCGCACGATCAGGATCGCGGACACCAGCCCGATCTCGATCAAGGTCGGCAGGATCGAGAACAGCGTGTAACCGATCAGCGTCGATATGCCGCGCGTGCCGCGCTCGACGTCGCGCGTGAGCCCGCCGGTCTGACGCGCCAGGTGGAAGCGCAGCGACAGCGCGTGCAGATGCCGGAACGTCTTCAGCGCGATCGTGCGCACCGCGCGCTGCGTGACCTTGGCGAACAGGTACTCGCGAAGCTCGGTGAACGCCGTGGTCGATAGCCGCAGCGCGCCGTAGGCGACGAGCAGCGCCAGCGGCAACAGCAGCGCCTGGCCCGGCGCAACCGCGGTCAGCCGGTCGACGATCTCCTTCAGCAGCAGCGGCACCCCGACGTTGGCGAGCTTGGCCGCGATCAGGCAGCCGAGCGCGAGCAGGACGCGGCCCTTGTACGCAAGCAGGTACGGCAGCAGCGTGCGGACCGTGTGCCAGTCGCCGCGCTCGCGCGGCGCCGGCCGGTCGTGCGCGGCGGGAAGGGGAAGCGAGGAGTTGCGTCGCATCGGTCAGGGCAAACGGCGTTCGCGGCCAGGCGCGGCGGCCGACGGCGTCAGGCCGGACTGCTTTTCGCCACCCGATATATTACGTCATCGGAGACAGACGACTCGCCGCAGGCAAGCCGTCAGTCCTTGGCGTGTTCGGCAAACCATTCGTTGCCGCCGTAGCCGACCCAGCCCATCGCCATGCGCACGATGCCGTAGGCGACCCAGATCGCCGTCTTGTAGAGCCGCGACCGGCTCTGCCAGTCGTCGACGGCGACGCGGCGCGAGCCGACCGTTATCAGCTCGCGAATGTGGCCCTTCAGCTCGACGTTGAACCCGCGATCGCGCACGATCACGTTGGCCTCGCGCGCCATCAGCAGGCTGTACGGATCGATGTTCGATGAACCGACGGTCGCCCAGTGATCGTCGACGACGGCGACCTTGGCGTGCAGCATGCTCCGATGATATTCCTCGATCACGATGCCGGCCTGCAGCAGCTGGCCGTACATCGCGCGCGTGGCCAGATGCAGCAGCAGGTATTCGACCCGGCCCTGCAGCAGCAGCGTCACCGTGACGCCGCGCGCAGCTGCCGCGACCAGCGCCCGGCGGAAGCGGATGCCGGGAAAGAAATACGAGTTGGCGATGATGACCTCGCGCCTGGCGGTGCGGATGGCCGAAAGGTAGGCGCGCTCGATATCGCGGCGATGACGCAGGTTGTCGCGGATGACGAACCTGGCGGTCTGGGTGCCGGCGCGCGGGACGCGCCGGCGCTTCGGGAAAAGCGGCAGGTCGGAGGCTCCGGTTCGCGACAGCTGCACCAGTGCCCAGACGCGGTGCATCGTCTGCTCGATCTCGGGCAGCAGCGGGCCCTCGACGCTGACCGCGAAGTCGATACGCGGCGGGGTCTGGCGCGGCGTGTTGCCGTCGTCGATGACATTGATGCCGCCGACGAAGGCGATCGCTCCGTCGACCACGCAGAGCTTCCGGTGCAGGCGGCGCAGCCGGTGCGAGCGGAACTGCCAGGCAGACACCTCGGGCCGGTACTTCAAGAGCTCGACGCCGCCGTTGCGCATTTCCCGTTCCAGCGCGGCGGTCAGATAGAACTTCGCGCCCCAGCCGTCGACGAGCGCCCGCACATGCGCGCCGCGTCGCGCGGCGCGGATCAACGCGCCGGCGACGAGACGCCCGGTCGCGTCGTCGGCAAAGATATAGGTCTCGAACCACACCTCGCGGCTCGCAGCGTCGATCGCACCGATCAGCGCCGGAAAGTACTCGCTGCCGTTCTTCAGCAGCGTGATTCGGTTGCCCGGCAGGAAGCGATTCATCGCGCCGCGGACGCCGGATCAGCGCGGCGAAGAGCCGGAACGCGAGAGCTCGAACGTCGCGGCCAGCGCGGCGTGGTCGGACAGCCGCGCCAGTGGGTAGGCATAGTGCACGTCGGCGGCCACGACGCGCAGCCCGCGCGCATAGATGCGGTCGAGCCGGAACATCGGCAGCACCGACGGGAACGTTCGCGCGGGGCGACCGCGCGCCGCCTCGAATACCTCGACCACGCCGAGCTCCTCCTGCAGCATGCGGTCGGCCTTGCGCCGCCAATCGTTGAAGTCGCCGGCGATGATCATCGCCGCGTCGGCTGGCACGGATTCGCGGATGCGCTCGCACAGCGCCCGCACTTGCCAGGCGCGGCCACGCTCGAACAGCCCCAGGTGCACGTTGATGCAATGCAGCGGCGGCAGCCCGCGCTGCAGCTCCATCACGCAATGCAGCAGGCCCCGGCTCTCGAACGCGTGCGCCGATATGTCCTGGTTGGCCTGCTCGACGATCGGGAACCGCGACAGCACGGCATTGCCGTGATGGCCGTGGCGGGTGACCGCGTTTCGCCCGTAAGCCACCTCGCGCCAGACCTTGTCGGCGATGAATTCGTGCTGCGGCTTCAACGGCCAGTCGCGATAACGGCCGGCGTGCCGCCGGTGCACGCCCTGCACTTCCTGCAGGAACACGACGTCGGCGTCCAGCCCCTGCAGCTTGTCGCGAACCTCGTGGATGACCACGCGCCGCGTCAGGTGCGAAAAACCCTTGTGAATGTTGTACGTGGCGACGGTGAAACGCATGGCGGCGGCGCGGCGCGGGGAAGTCTCTATGGTAACGGCAATCGAGCGCCACCGCCGCCACGGCCGATCGCGTCGAGGACACGGGGGTGCGGCGCGGCGCGACAATCGCCGCAGGCCTTGCCCAACGGCGTCAATGGTGTAAGGTGGCCGCTGGCGGTGCGACCAAGGCCGCGGATCGACGCGTTGCGTCGCCCGCCGATCCCGTCGGTCATTGCACGAGGAGACGACCATGAAGCAGCAAGCCACGATTCACGCCGCCGTCGCAAGCCTTCTGGCGCTCGGTTTCGCTGCATCGGTGTCAGCCCAGCCGGTGCCCGTGCAGGGCGGCAAGGACAAGTGCTACGGCATCGCGAAGGCCGGCCAGAACGACTGCGCCGCCGGCAAGCACGCCTGCGCCGGTCAGAGCAGCGTCGATAACGATCCGGCCTCCTGGAAGTACGTGGCGAAGGGGACCTGCGAAAAGATCGGCGGCAAGACGACAGCGCCGAAGTCCTGAGGCGAGCTCAACTTTCGCGCCGGCAGCAACGCGTCCGGGCCTTTCGAGCGCGCTTCAACATGCCGACCTTCCGCGCGCTTCCCGTCGTCGCTGGCATCGGCCTGCGCGCGCCGCACGTCGCCGAAATCCGCCGCTCGCGGCCGTCCATCGGGTGGCTCGAGGTCCACAGCGAAAACTATTTTGTCGACGGCGGCCCCGCGATCGCGGCGCTCGAGGCGATCCGCGTCGACTATCCGATTTCGCTGCACGGCGTCGGTCTGTCGCTTGGCTCGGCAGATCCGCTCGACGCCGACCACCTCGCTCGCCTGAAGCGCCTTGCCGACCGGATCGAGCCCGCGGCCATTTCGGAGCATTTGAGCTGGAGCCACGTCGACGGAGTTCATCTGAACGATCTCCTGCCGTTGCCGTTGACCGAAGAGGCCCTGGCGCTGATATGCGATCGGATTGACGCCGTGCAATCGACGCTCGGTCGTCCGCTGCTCGTCGAAAACGTGTCGTCGTATCTGCGTTTCGCCGACGACGCGATGCCAGAATGGGATTTCGTCGCAGCGGTGTCCGCGAAAAGTGGATGCCGTTTGCTGTTCGACATCAACAATGTCTACGTCAATGCCGTCAATCACGGCTTCGACCCGCAGGACTATGTCGCTGCGATTGCGGCCGAAAGCGTGGCCGAGATCCATCTCGCCGGATTCGACGCCGATGGACCGTGCTTGATCGACACGCACGATGCTCGTGTCTCACCGCCGGTATGGACGCTATACCGCGGCGCGATCGAACGCTTCGGCCCGAAGCCGACGCTGCTCGAATGGGACTCCGATATCCCGGCGCTCGAGGTGCTGCTGGACGAAGCGGCGAAGGCCCAGGCGATCCTGGACGAGCATCGCGATGCCGTCGCTGCGTGACATTCAGCGCGGGATGTCGGCCGCTACGATCTTCGGCGATCGCACCACGCTCGCCGCGCTGGGCGTCGTCGCCGGCGCGATCGGCGCCGCGGCCCGCATCGAGATCTACCGCGACAACCTGCTCGGCAATTACAAGAGTGCCCTCGCGGCGACGTTTCCGGTGGTCCGGCGGCTGGTGGGCGCTCCGTTCTTCGACGCTGCGGTCGAGGCCTTCGTGCGTGCGTGCCCGTCGACGCGCGGCGACGTCAATCGCTACGGCGGCGAGCTGTCGCGCTTTCTCGCCTCGTACGGCCCGGCGCAAGGGCTCGATTACCTGCCCGATGTCGCCTGCCTCGAATGGGCAATCGACCAGGCGGGCATCGCCGCCGATGCACCGCCCTTCGACTTTCGGGCGCTGGCGGCCGTGCCCGAAGCCCTGCACCGAGACCTGTGCTTCGTGCTCCATCCGTCGGCGCAGCTTCTGGAGTCGCGCTTTCCGATCCTGCGCATCTGGCAGGTCAATCGGCCGGATTGCGCCGACCCTCCGCCGATCGATCTGGGCGAAGGCGGCGACTCGCTGCTGATCGTGCGCGGCGCGCCCGGGATGCGTGTCGAGCGCCTGGGCACGGGCGATGCCGCGATGCTGCGCGCGCTCGCGGCCGGCGCGAGGCTAGCCGCCGCAGCGGCCCGCGCAGCCGAGGCCGAGCCCTCGTTCGACCTGCCGGCCGCGCTGCGGCGACACGTCGCGCGTCTTGTCGTGGTCGGGTTCCGCGCGGCGCGCCCGGCCGGAGAAGGCGCGCGGGAATGAGCGGCATCCCGCCGTCGACGGTGCCCAACCGCCTCGCGCGCCTGTATTGCAGATTCAGCCGGCTGGCCGCACGGCTGCAGCCCTTGTTCGCGCTCGCATTGCGTGTCTATGTGGCGCGCGTATTCCTGCTGTCGGGCCTCACCAAGATTCACGACTGGAGCGTCACGCTGGCGCTGTTCGAGAACGAGTATCACGTCCCCGTTTTGTCGCCCGCGGCGGCGGCTGCCCTCGGCACGGCGACCGAGCTGTCGATGCCCGTGCTGGTCGTGCTGGGATTGGCGACGCGCCTGGCGGCCGGCGTGCTGTTCGTGTTCAACATCGTTGCCGTGGTGTCTTATCCCGACCTGCTGGACATCGCAGTGAAAGACCATGTCCTGTGGGGCTTGATGCTGCTGGTGCTGCTGGTCTACGGCGCCGGCCCGATTGCGGCCGATCGCTGGCTCGCGTCACGCTTCCGCGGTCGCCCCGGCAACTGAGGTTCGCCGGGCACGCGGCGGCCGCGTGACCGATGCGCCGGGGCAAATGCCTACTCGGAATAGCGATGCATCGCCGCGCGCAGGAACCGGAACTGGCGCCGCACGCGCCGGCACACGTCGCACCAATGCAGGTGCAGCCGCAACCGGACCGAATCGCCGAGTGAGCGGCTTTTCCTGCGCCCGCGACATCAGCCGGCTCGCTTCCTTGCAATGGGTAAGCCGTGCGAGGCGCTTCGGATGGAAGGGCGAGATGGCCATATCGGGTGCGGGTCCGGGCGCGCAGACTCGATGGGCCGGTTGCCGGCGGATTGCCGCGCCACGGCGCCTATGTTACACAATGCTCGCTGCCGACACCTGAAGACCTGCAGTCGGACCGCGGCGCGCGCAGCGCGCCCCGCGACCGCGCGTCCGGGCGCCCCGCGGAAATCGCGCGCCGACGTCGCTTGGCGGTACACTGGTCGATCGTCGGCGGACGTCAATCCATGGCGGAACATTACGATGCGATCGTCATCGGCACCGGACAAGCCGGCCCGCCGCTCGCGGTGCGCCTGGGCAAGGCGGGCCGCAAGACGGCGATTGTCGAGCGCAAGCTCATCGGCGGAACCTGCGTCAACACCGGCTGTATCCCGACCAAGACGCTGATCGCCAGCGCGCGCGCGGCCCACGTCGCCCGCCGTGCCGGCGATTTCGGCGTCGTGCTGGACGGACCGATCCGCGTCGATATGGGACGGGTCAAGGCGCGCAAGGACGCGGTCGTGCAGCAGTCCAACCGCGGCGTCGCCAACTGGATCCACGACGCGCCCAACGTGACCCTCGTCGAGGGGCACGCCCGCTTCGAAGGCCCTCGCACCTTGCGCGTCGACGATCGGCTGCTCGAGGCGCCGCAGATTTTCATCAACGTCGGCGGCCGCGCCGCCGTCCACGGCATCGAAGGACTCGCCGACGTACCCTACCTGACCAATACCGGCATGATGGACGTCGACTTCCTGCCCGAGCACTTACTGATCATCGGCGGCAGCTACATCGGGCTCGAGTTCGCGCAGATGTATCGCCGCTTCGGCAGCGCGGTGACGGTGATCGAGATGGGGCCGCGCCTGATCGGGCGCGAGGACGAGGACGTTTCCGCGGCGATCCGGACGATACTGGAGGCGGAGGGGATCGCATTTCGCCTCAACGCCAAGTGCCTGGCCGCGGCGCGAAACGGCAACGCGATCGAAGTCCGGGTGAGCTGCGACGAGGAGCCGCGCGTCATCGCCGGCTCGCATCTGCTGCTGGCGATCGGTCGCACGCCGAACACGGACGACCTCGGCCTCGAGTGGGCCGGCGTTCGCACCGACGGCCGCGGCTACATCGAGGTCGACGAGGAACTGCGGACCAGCGTCCCCGGCATCTGGGCGCTGGGTGACGCCAACGGTCGCGGCGCGTTCACGCACACCTCGTACAACGACTACGAGATCGTCGCCGCGAACCTGCTCGACGACGATCACCGCCGCGTCGGCGATCGCATTCCGATTTATGCGCTGTTCATCGACCCGCCGCTGGGCCGCGTCGGGATGACCGCGCGCGAAGCCCGCGCCTCGGGCCGCCCTGCGCTGGCCGGCAGGATGCCTATGTCGCGGGTCGGCCGCGCCCGCGAGCGCAGCGAGACGCAGGGGTTCATGCAGGTACTGGTCGATGCGCAGACGAAGAAAATACTGGGCGCGGCCCTGCTCGGCATCGAAGGCGACGAAGCGGTGCACAGCATCCTGGACGTGATGGCCGCCGGCGCGCCCTACACGGTGCTGCAGCGCGCGATGCACATTCATCCGACGGTCTCCGAGCTGCTGCCGACGCTGCTCGGGGACCTGAAGCCGCTCGGCTGAGCCGGCGCCGGGGCGCGGCCCGACACGATCACGCGTGACGCAAGCCCCGCGGCCGACGACGCGCTACATGATCACGCGATGTTCGCCCCAGCCGGGCTCGAGCATCGGGCACTCGTCGCACGCGACCGTCCGGAAGCTGCAGTAGCGTATGTCGCAGCGCACCTGGCGGCCTTCGAGAATCAGGCGCACGCGGTCGAGCTTTTCCGGGCTGCGGCCCTTGATCAGCAGCACGTCGCCCGGCTGCAGCAGCCTGCGCAGCACTTCCGCCGCCTGCTGCGCCGTGCGTCCCGCGTCGATGACGGCCTCCCTGGGCATCCCGCCGCGCCGGGCGCCCGACCAGTAGGGCAGGAACTCGTTCTTGAACACGACCAGGTGCGTCGCCATTCCGGCGACCCGCTCGCCGAGCGCCTGATACACCCGCCGCTGATTCTCCGGTGGCTCGGACACGGCGCCCAGCAGCACGATGCGCCTCGGCGCCTCGACCTGGGCCAGCACGTCGAGCGCCGAGTCGATCGTTTCCAGCGCCGACTTGAAATCGTCGCGCAGCACCGTCACGCCGTTGGGCAGCAGCACCGGGTCCATGCGACCCGGCGTCGGCTTGAGCTCGCGCAATCCCGCCAGCGCCCGATCCAGCGTAAAGCCTTCGAGATGCGCGACGGCGACCGCGGCCAGCACCGGGTAGACCATGTGCCGCCCGATCAGGCGGACAGTCACCTCGCGCTCCTCGCCGAACGCCGTCAGACGAAAGCGGGTGCCGCGCGGCCAATCCAGCCGCACGTCATCGGCACGCACGTCGCAGGAAGCGCCGAAGCCGAAGGTGACGACGCGCGCCCGCGTCCGCCCCTTCATCCACAGCACGTTGGGATCGTCGCCGTTGAGCACAGCGACGCCGGACGGCGGCAGCACCCTCACGAGCCACGACTTCTCCTCGCGGGTCACCTCGAGCGTGCCCAGGCTGCGGTGATGCTCGCTGCCGATGCTGGTCACGACGGCCACGTCGGGATGGATCGTGCGCGCGTAACCCTCCATTTGTCCGGGACGCGAAATCCCGGATTCGATCACCGCGTGACGCTGCCCCGGCCGGATGCGCAGCACCGCAAACGCGACCCATTGCCACGCATTGAAGACCGCCTCGCGATGCAGCGGCAAATCGAGCGCCGCCGCGATCGCCCGGGTCGTCGTCGACTTGCCGAACGAACCGGTGACCGCGATCACGCGGGTCGTGCGGACGAACGTACGCCGGTAAAGGCGCGCGAGGAGCGAGAGCACGGGCCAGAGGCGGTAGGCGATGCCATGGCGAATGTGAATGCGGCCGGCCGCCGTGCCGAACATCTCCGGAAGGTCGCGCAGGCGAAATCTCATGGGTGCGCCTGCAGACCGGATCCGCGACGGCGGAACAGATGGTCCCAGACCTGCACGCCCAGCACCGCCGACAGCAGCTGGCCGATATTTTCACCGCCGGCGCGGTGCCGTTGCAGGAGCGCCGCGACCACGGCCGGCGCGAAATAGCCGGTGTCCCGCAGCGCCGTCTCGGACATCAGGTCGGCGGCGAACGGAGGCAGCGCGCCACGCAGCCACGTGTCCATCGGCACCTGCAAGCCCCGCTTCTTGCGATGGACGATGTCGCGCGGCAGCACGTTGGCCATCGCGCGTCGCAGCACGTGCTTCTCGCGCAACCAGCGCATTTTCACGCGCGGCGGTATGCGCGCGCAGAATTCGACCAGCTCATGGTCGAGGAACGGCACCCGTGCCTCGACCGAATACGCCATCGAGGCGCGATCGAGACCCAGCACGACGCCGTCGCCCATGCGATGCTTGATATCGAAATACTGCATGCGCGCAAACGGGTGCCAGGTGTCGAAGCCGGCGGGCGGCGCAGCAGCGTCCTCGTTCGCCTCGTCGCTTGCGTCCTGCCCTCCCGCGAAGCCCGGCGCCAGGATTTCGGCGCCTTCCGCCAGCCCGCGAAGATGCGTGACGCTGCGGGCAAAGCGCTCGAAGTTCATCTCGCGCGGCCCGTCGATGGTCGCCGCCGCGCCGGGCCAGCGCCGCCGGATCGCGCCTACGGATGCGAGCAGCCGGCGCGCCGCCCGCGGCAGCAGGAACGCCGGGGCGAGCACGCGCATCGTCGGATACCACCGATAGCCGCCGAGAATCTCGTCGGACCCTTCGCCAGTGAGCACGACCTTGACGTGCGCCGCCGCGGCTTCGGCGACCATCAGCTGGCCGATTCCCACGCCGCCGAGCAGCGTATCCTCCGCGTGCCAGATCGCCTTCGGCAGCCGCTCCATATCGGCGTGCCGGCAGACGATCCGGTGCCCCGCCAGGCCGTACTGCGGGTAGTCGTCCAGGCCTTTCTGGTTGCCGAACTCGTCGAACTCGGGATCCTCGAAGCGCAGCGTGAACGTTTGCACCGGAGGCGGAAGCAGACGCGACATCAGCGCGGTGACCGTGCTGGAATCGATCCCGGCGCTGAGCCAGGCTCCCAGCGGAACGTCGCTGCGCAGATGCAGCTTGACGCTCTGGTCGAGCTTCTCATGCAAGCCTTCGGCCCACGCCTGCGCCGGGACGGAATCGTCGTAGTCTTCGCGCGCCGGAAACGTGGCCTCCCAGTACTGGCGGATATCGACGCGTCCGCCGCTCCACGTCAGCGTGTGTCCGGCAGGCAGCCGGCGTATGCCTTCGACGATCGTGCGCGGCGCGATGATACGTCCGTAGGAAAAAAGCTGGCGCAACGAGGCGACATCCGGGCGCGCCTCGATGGCGCCCGATGCCAGGATCGCCTTCTGCTCCGACCCGAAGTACAGTCCGTCACGCGTGATCGCGTAGTGCAGCGGCTTGATGCCCAGCCGGTCACGGGCGAGCACCAGCCGGCGCCGCCGCGCATCCCACAGCGCGAGGCCGAACATGCCGCGCAGATGCAGCACGAAGTCGAGACCGTGCTCCTCGTACAGGTGCACGATCACCTCGACATCCGATGCCGTGGCAAAACGGTGTCCGGCGGCGGCCAGCCGCTGCCGCAATTCGACGTGGTTGTAGATCTCGCCGTTGCAGATGACGGCCACCGTGCCGTCCTCGTTGGAGATCGGCTGGTCGCCCGTCTTCAAGTCGACGATGCTCAGGCGGCGAAACCCGAGGCCGATGCCCGGCACGGTCAGGAATCCCTCGCTGTCCGGTCCGCGATGGCGCAGCGAGTCGGCCATGCGGCGCAGGACGTCGGCCGCCACCGGCCGATCCGGATCCGTCCAGGCGATGCCGCAGATGCCACACATGGCTTTTCGTCCTTGAATCCGGAAGCCGTCAGGCGCGGCCGCCGGGGCCGCGCATCAGAAAGATCCGCCGCCAGGGACCGATTTGGATCCGGACGAGCGTACCGCACGGGCGGAATCCGCCCTTGCGGTCGTCGCGCAGCGACGAGACGTTCTCGGGCAACAGCGCGCTGGTCGCGCGCCGGTAGCCCGCGCGCTGCAGATCCCGCAAATAGACCGTGCGCACCGCATTGGCGATGCCGCAGCCTCGAAACGCGGGCAGCGTGAATTTGTCGTAGATGTGCGCCTCGCCCGGGTCCACGGCGATCTCGCAGCCCAGGTACGGGAGCCAGAGCGGCCGGGTACTGATCCACGCGCCGGCCACGATGCGGTCCTCGTGCCAGGCGACGAAGCACATTTGGCCGGAACGCAGACGTTCGATCGCATCAGTGCGAACTGTCGTGGGGCGGAACGCAAGAAAGTCGTCGATCCGGCTCTCGGTCAGCATCGCGACCTCGACCGGCAGCGTCGGCGTGAAGTCCGGCACCGGCTGGTCTAACGGCCGTTCCAACAGCAGCAGGCGCCGGTAACCGCAGTGGCTCAAGACCTTGAACCAGAAGCTGCGCAGCCCTTCCTGCCGCAGGGTCACCAGCGCGCGCCGCAGTGCGTTGCCCGCCGGATAGGCCGAGCGCGCCGCCGCGCCTCGATGGCGCGATCCGCCGCGGCTCGCCGATACCTGTCCGGACGACGGCAGGCTCCGATCGGCGCTGCCGAGGTGCGGCGTCATGGTTTGCGCGCCTGGATGCCGACGAAGTAGCCGGTGAGAAAACGCGTCGGCCAGCGCGCCAGATGTTCCCATCGCGACGCCGCGCGCAAAAACCGCGCGCGCGCATCCGGCGTGCCGCGTCGCTCGCAGCGA
This sequence comes from Casimicrobiaceae bacterium, assembly GCA_050742615.1. Taxonomy (GTDB): domain Bacteria; phylum Pseudomonadota; class Gammaproteobacteria; order Burkholderiales; family Casimicrobiaceae; genus PALSA-1003. The sequence continues at coordinate 20,793 of JBOIGD010000165.1, forward strand.
CGCGCCCTGGCCACCGCCAGGGCTCGCGGGCAATGCAGCAGCGCGACCGTATCCAGTACCTCGAAGCCGGTTTCCCGCAGCATCCGCCGCAATCGCCGCGGACCGCCGGTCGCCCCGATCGGGTAGACGACCAGCCCGAGCCGCCGCAGCAGCCGAAACGGCAGCGCGTTGCGCAACGCGACGGCCGGATTGGCGAGGTTGTCCATGGTGAGCAGCAGCCGCCCGCCGGGGCGCAGCACGCGATGAATTCCGCGCAGTGCCGCAATGATCTCGTCGCGCGTGTCGAAATGGTCGAGCGTGGAATTCGATACGACGACGTCGAATGCGCCGCTGGCGAACGGGAGGCGCCGCACGTCGGCGGCGACCCCCAGCAAGCCCGGATGACGAACGGTGGCCGCCGCCAGTACCGATGCCGCAAGATCCAGCGCGGCGACGTTGCCCGAGCGGGTCGCCAGCAAAGGATACAGTCCTTCTCCCATCGCCTCGTCGAACAGGTCGGTCTTGAGCAGATTGACGCAGCGCTCACCTGGCAGCCAGCGATCGAGCAATGCCATGTTGACCGCGTCGCTGTGCCGCCGCCACAGGGCTTCGGCCCGCGCCCCCAGCATCGGCGCCAGCGCGCTTTCCCAGCGCCGCCGGTCGCCGTCGGAGGAAGCCGGCCGGCGCTCGCGTCCGCGTAGCTCGCGACTGTCGATGGGCATCGGCGGCTACGACGCGCGCGGCACGGCGGCCGGGGCCGCCAGCAGGCGGTCGAAAAAGGCGATCGTCCGCTGCAAGCCTTCCTCGAGGCCGATCGCCGGTTTCCAGTCCAGTTTCTCGGTCGCCAGGCGTGTGTCGGGCTGGCGCTGTCGCGGATCGTCCTCGGGCAGCGGTCCGAACGCGATCGCCGAGCGCGACCCGGTCAGGCGCTTCACCGTCTCGGCGAGGTCGACCATCGAGATCTCATCGCGGCTCCCCAGGTTGACCGGGCCGGTGAACTCAGCGCCGGTTGCCATCAGCCTGACAAAGGCCTCGATCATGTCGTCGACATAACAGAACGAGCGGGTCTGCCGGCCGCTGCCGTAGATCGGGATCGGCTGGCCGCGCAGGGCGTGCAGGATGAAGGTCGAGACCACGCGGCCGTCGTCGGGGTGCATGCGCGGGCCGTAGGTATTGAAGATGCGGGCCACCTTGATCTCCAGCGCGTGCTGCCGCCAGTAGTCGAAGAACAGCGTTTCCGCGCAGCGCTTGCCTTCGTCGTAGCAGGCCCGAACGCCGATCGGATTGACCCGTCCGGGATAGGTCTCGGGTTGCGGGTGGACTTCGGGATCGCCGTACACCTCGCTGGTCGACGCCTGGAAGATCCTCGCGCGGAGCCGCCGTGCGAGCCCGAGCATGTTGATCGAGCCGTGGACGCAGGTCTTGGTGGTCTGCACGGGGTCGTACTGGTAATGGATCGGCGAAGCGGGGCAAGCCAGGTTGTAGATCTGATCGACTTCGACGTGCAGCGGCAGGGTGATGTCGTGGCGAATCAGCTCGAAAAACGAATTGTCCTGCAAGCCCAGAATGTTCTCCTTGGTTCCGGTGAAGAAGTTGTCGACGCAGATGACGTCGTGGCCGTCGCGAATCAGGCGTTCGCACAGATGCGAGCCGAGGAACCCCGCGCCTCCGGTGACCAGTATCCGCTGCCTCACGCCGCTTTCCATGCCGCGAACTTCCCCTCAAGGCCTGGCCGTCGATGTTGTTGCGCGTCGCGCCACGACTGATTAGACTGCCGGTGGCATCATGTTCCGCAACGTACGCCGTCACTGCTTGGGTGACGACAACGGCTGGCCATTATAGTGCGCGCGTCGCTACCATGGCCCCTGACCTTGCGCCGGACGCATGCCGGGGCGAAGCGCCGGGCGGGGAGAATGCACTGAACGATGTTACCGAAGGCGGCCGCCTCGCGACCGCGGCGATGACCGTCACCGTGATCATGCCGGTCTACAACGGCGGCGCCACCTTGGCGCAGAGCCTCGAGCCCCTGCTCGCGATGCGCCGCGACGGTGAGATCGCGGAAATAATCGTCTGCGACGACGGCTCGAACGACGACACGGCAGCGATCGCCGCGTCAGCTGCGGCCACGGTGGTGAAATCAGGCGGCAGGCTCGGGCCCGGCGCCGCCCGCAACGTCGCCGCGGCGATGGCGACCGGCGACGTCCTGTGGTTCGTCGATGCCGACGTCGTCGTCCATCGGGACGCTGCGCGGGTGCTGGCCGATGCGCTGCAACGCACCGGCGCGGCCGCCGTCCTCGGCACCTACGACGACGATCCTCCGGCGGGCAATTTCCTCTCGCAGTACAAGAATCTCGTCCACCGCTACCACCACAGTCACGCGGCCGGCGACGTCGACACGTTCTGGGCCGGTTGCGGCGCGATCCGCAAGCAGGCCTTCGTCGAGGCCGGCGGATTCGACGCCGCGCAATACCCTCATTCCTCGATCGAGGACATCGAGCTCGGTTTGCGCCTGCGCAAGCGCGGCCTGCGCATTCACCTGGCGCCGGCGCTGCTGGGGACCCATCTCAAGGTATGGCGCCTGGCCAACCTGGCGCATACCGAGATCTTTCGCCGCGCGCTGCCGTGGTCGCGCCTGATCGTCGCGCACGGCTGGTGGTCGAGCACGCTCAACATGAACTACGGCGAACGCCTGCGTGCGCTGCTCGCCGTCGCCTGCGTGCTCGATCTCGTGCTGGCCGCGGCGCGGCTCTCGCCTTTGTGGCTCACGACGACGATGCTGGTCGCGCTGGCGGCCGCGAACGCGCGGCTGTTCACCTTTTTCCGCCGGCGCCGCGGTACGCTGTTCGCTATCGGCGGCGTGCTGTACCACCAGCTCTACTATCTGTATAGCTCGGCGGCGTTCGCGTGCTGCCTGATCGCGCATCGCTGCTCGGCCGTACGCCAGCGGTTCGACCATCGCGCCGACGCCGTCTGACCGGGTCGCAGACCAGAATATCAGGCGATGGCCCGCTGCGCGCCCGAGCCGGCGCCGTCATTCGCAGCCGGCTGCCGCCAGATCAGCACCAGATAGAACGCCAGCGCCGGCACGAGGTGCAACGGCAGACGGTTGACCAGCGACTCGTCCTCGACGCCGCCGGCCGCGCTGCTGTAGAAGAAGACGATGAACACGAAGGCGAATGCGCCCGCCATCGTCACGGTGACCGGCGCCGCGGCGGCGGTGAACAGCGCGCGCCAGCGCAGCACGATCACCAGCAATGCCAGGTACCAGAACAAATGCCAGTTGTCCATCTCGAACAGGTGCTGCAGCACGGGCCACGACACGTTGCTGAACTCGGTCTGCAGCGTGTAACCGAGCACCCGTAGCTCGCTGGGCCCGAACAGCAGGTAAAGCAGCATGGCGGCGCCGAGCAACGCCACGATCTTGAGCCCACGGCGCCGGTCGATCGCGACCAGCAGCGGCGGCAGCAGCGTCAATGCCCACAGCACGCCTTCCTTCTTGATCACGACGCAGGCAAGCGCGCCGATCACAGCGAAGATCGCATCGGCTCGCTCGCGGGTGCGAATCCACTGCCACAGCGCCATCGCGGCCATGCCGTAGGCCGCGGCGACGAAGAGGTCCGCGTAGCCCGCCACCGCCACGTGCAGGTTCAGAAAAGGCATCGATAGGAGCAGGTAGGCGAACAGCATCGTCTGCGCCGACCCGACGCCGGCGCGGCGCAATTGCGCATAAAAGGCGAGCCCGAGTGCGACGAATATCGCCAGCCACGGCGCGTTGATCAGCGATTCGTCCCAGTGACCCAGGCACATTGCGGTCCAGACCTGCAGCAAGGGGACGGTACCCGGATAGTCGGAGTGCGCGTCGACGAACTGCATCAGGCCGCCGGACTGGAGCCACCGCAGCGGCTCGACGAACGCTGCAATGTTGCCGTAGGCGTACCAGACCTTGGCCTTGGTCGCCCACTGCGCCCAGGCGTCCCAGGGGAGCAGCGGCCGCCAGGCGAGCTCGAGTCCGAGGCCGCATAGCCGGATGACGACCAGCGCGAGGCAGGCCCAGAACAGCACGCGCTCCGCCGGGGGCAGCGCGGCGAAGCGGCCACGGCATCGCCGCCAGCGCTCCGGCAGCGTCGGCGCCGAGCGCAGCCGCGCCAGTCCGCAGGCCGCCGCCGTCAACACCACCAGTTGCGCGGCGATCAACGGCACCGTCCAGCGAATGCCGATCGCATCGAGGCTGCGCATCGCCAGCGTCGTCGCCAGCGCGCCCAGCAGATAACCGTACCCGGCGGCGAGCACGAAATCCCGGCGTTCCGACCCGCGCTGCAGCGCCAGTGCGCAGCAGGTGCCGGCGAGCCATGGCAAAGCGACGCTCGCGGCAACCTTGATCAGCTCATGCATGAGGGCTCCGCGACGGCGCGCGGCGGCGGGGCGGGCCCGTCATCGCACCCGCACCAGGATGAGGCCGTTCGGCCGCGCCAGAATCTCCTCGGCCGGCTTGCGCCGGCCGTCGTGCCAGACGAGGCTCTGCGTCCCGGCGTCGTAGGCGAGATCGCTGTACAGGAACAGCAGCACGTAGTCCCCGCTCCGCATCTGGCTCGGGTCGGGGGTGCGCGCATGCTTCGTAATGCTGTGATAGACATTCTGCGGGTACAGAAAGTACGCGCCGCGCGTGCGCAGCGCCAGCTCGTCGGCCAGAAAGTGAATGCGTACGGGTGCGGCGGGCAATGCCGCGCGGACCTGCCCCATCAGCGTGTAGAGCTCGTGATCGTCGGAAGCCATGCGCTTGCCGTCGACGCTCTTGCCGGCAAACGTCGCGGCGGTCCGCGACAACTGACGCCAGAGATTAACCTGCCAACGGGCATCCAGGATCAGCCACCCGGCGACCAGGATCGCCCAGTACACGCGGGAATCGCGCGCCGTCGCGCGTCGCGTCGAGAACCAGTGGATCGCCGCGGCGAGCAGACTGCCGCAGGCGACCGCCACCAGCAGCGCCACGTAGTGGCTGCGCTCCTCGTCGAAGGGCAAGGTGATCGACGCCCCGATGATCGGAATGAACGCCGACCACTGTCCGACGATGTCCCCGATCATGCTCGGCACCGAAACCGCCGGTACCGACCACGACTCCAGCACCAGAGGCCGCGGCAGCGTCCCTCGGGCGACCAGCGCGATGCCGGTGACCGATCCGCTCCAGCCATCGTCCGCGCCGAGCTCCAGCGGGGCGATGCGGGTGCCGGTCCAGGTCAGCGCCTTGGAAAAATTGCGGTGCGGCCGCTCCTGCGTGCGCCAGAGGAACACCAGCTCGACCGGCAGGACGTCGGTCGAATGCAGGACGAAATCGACGCGTGGATAGTCGTCGGCGTGAAAGGTCGCGACGCGGGCCGAGAGCACGGCGAGCCCTTCCTTGTCGGTCGCGTCGAGCACGAACGCCGGACCTTGCCGGTGGCCGCGCCCCTGCACCAGCGCGAACGCGCTGCCGTCGATGGTGATCGCGGGGGGCGCTTGGCGCCAGTGTCCGTCCGAATGGGCGATGGCGACCAGCAGGACGACCAGCGCGATGCCCGCACCGAGCAGGCCGGCGCCGGCGGCCCACGCACGGGATTGCGCGAGCGGCGCGGCTTCGGCGCGCACCATTACCACCGCCGCTCCTTCATGCGCGTCGGCCGGCGGCGCAATGTCGGGTGCTGGGTCGTCCATCGCCTCGAGTCATTTAAGGGGCCCATCGATTCGCCGGCCGATGGTCGCTGGCGTGCCTGCCGCGGGTTCGCCTTCGCGCCGCCCGGCTACGCCGGCCGGATGGTGCGGTCTTCCGGGCGGCCACCCGGACACTAGCATCAGCGGCCACCGAGTGCCAGATCGAAGCCGACGCGGTCCTGCGCGAGCCATCGCCGCCGCGGCAGTCGCGACGCGCCGCCGCCCTCATTCGCCTACAATGCGCATCCATGGGGGACGCGCGCCAGACCGCGGTCATCGTCGGTGCCGGCCCGGCGGGACTCACCGCCGCATTGCAGCTCATCCGGCAATCGGACATCCTGCCCATCGTCATCGAAGCGGAGGACGCGGTTGGCGGCATTTCGCGCACGATCGACTGCGGCGGCTTTCGCATCGACCTCGGCGGGCACCGCTTCTTCTCGAAGTCGGACTGGGTGATGAACTGGTGGCAGGAGATCCTGCCGCTGGACCCGGCATCGCGGGCCGCCGGCGAGACCATCAGCCTCAGCTACCGGAACAGCCGACGCATCGTGCCGGCGTCCGTCCCGGAGGGCGATGCGGACCCGCGCGGCGAACGAGTCATGCTCGTGCGTAAACGCCTGTCGCGGATCTATTTCCGGCGCAAGTTCTTCGACTACCCGGTCAAGCTCAACCTGCGGACCATCGCCAACCTCGGAGCCTGGCGGTTCGCCAGAGCCGCGGCGAGCTATGCGCGAGCGTCGCTGTTTCCGCGCCGCCCCGAAAAGAGCCTCGAGGATTTCCTGATCAATCGCTTCGGCGTCGAGCTTTACCTCACGTTTTTCAAGTCGTACACGGAAAAGGTCTGGGGCGTTCCGTGCGATCGTATCAGCGCCGAATGGGGAGCGCAGCGCATCAAGGGCCTGTCGCTGGTCGGCGCCGCGCTGCACGCGCTGGCGCGGCTGCGGCCGCTGTCGGCCCGCCCTTCGCGCCGGACGCGCACCAGCCTGGTCGAGCGCTTTCTCTACCCCAGGCTCGGGCCAGGGCAGCTTTGGGAGGAGGTGGCGCGGCAGGTCCGAGCGGGAGGCGGCGAAATCCGCCTGTCGCAACGCGTCGAGCGCATCCGGGTCGATGGTGAGCGGGTCGTCGCCGTCGACGTCCGCGACCTCGTGCACGGATCGACCCGCAGCCTGCGGGCCGACTACCTGATCTCGAGCATGGCGGTCAAAGACCTGGTGTCTTGCCTCGACCCCGCGCCGCCCGCCGAAGTGCGCCGCGTGGCGGGTGAGCTGCCGTACCGGGACTTCGTGACGGTCGGCCTGCTGGTCGCGCGGATGAAAAGCCGCAGCTGGGCTGCATCGCACGGCGAAGCGGCCTTCCCGCCCGACAACTGGATCTACATCCAGGAGCCCGACGTGCGTGCCGGTCGCCTGCAGATCTTCAATAACTGGAGCCCGGCCATGGTCGCCGACCCGGCGCTGATCGCGCTGGGCGTCGAGTACTTCTGCGATCGCGACGATGCGCTGTGGTCGCTCCCCGATGCCGAAATCCAGGCGCTCGCGATCCGCGAGCTGCAGCAGATCGACCTGATCGACGGCAAGGACGTCGTCAAGGCAATCGTCGTCCGCGTGCCCAACGCCTATCCTGCCTACTTCGGCGCCTACGCCGAATTCAGCGTGATTCGGGCGCATGTGGACGCGATCGCCAACCTTTTCCTCGTCGGCCGCAACGGCATGCACCGCTACAACAACCAGGACCATTCGATGCTCACCGCGAAGGCAGCGGTGGACAACATGGCCTCCGGGCGTACCGACAAGCAGAATATCTGGGACATCAACGTCGACGACGAATACCACGAGGAGCAGGACCCGGCGAACCGCTGAAAGCGCGGCAACGGCGCGGGCTCCTGCGGTTTCGGCCCGGCCCGCGTCTAGCGCGCGATAAAGCGCCACCGGCGTCCATCGCAACATGCCAAGCGACGATTCCATGCCGTCGACTCCCGGTGATGTCCATCGCTCCGGACCCGCAACGCTGCTGCGCCGGCTGCGCTGGGCAAGCCACTTCGCCTGGCACCTGCGCGGCCAGGCGCGATTCCCTTTTCAGTCGCTGGAAGCCGTGCGACGCAGCCAGGCCGGGCGCGTGCGGCGGATGGTCGCCTACGCCTTTCGCACCGTTCCCTACTATCGCGAGACGCTTCGCCGCTTGGGCCTTGGTCCCTCGGACTTCGACGGCGCCGCCGATCTGGCGCGGCTACCGGTGCTGGAGCGCGAGCAGATTCAGCGCGATCCGGAATACTACTGCTCGGAAGCTCAGGCCCGCGGCGATCTCTTGCGGATCACCAGCGGCGGCAGTTGCGGTGCGCCGCGCGTCGTTCTGCACGATCCGCGCGGCGTGTTCGAAAACGCGGCCCACGGCGAGCGCGAGCGCAGCATCTGGACCGCGATCATCGGTCGCCGCACTGGATACCGGGAACTGGTGATCGCACCTCCGCACAGCACGACGCTGAAGGTCCAGCAATACTGCCGGCAGCGCGGGCTGTATCCGCGCCACGTAGGGATCGAGCGCCAGTACGCTTCGCTGCTCGATCCGCCGCAGACGACGATCGACCACGTCAATGCATTCCGCCCGCATGTCGTCCACAGCTACGGCTCGCATCTGGCGATCCTGTTCGGCCACCTGCTGCGTACCGGCGAATCAATGCACCTACCCGACGTCGTCACCTACACCTCCGACAGCCTGTCGCCGTCGGTGCGCGCGCTGATCGAGCAGCGATTCGGCATTCCGGTTTTCACGACTTACCAGGCCGTAGAGGCGTTCAAGATCGGCTTCGAATGCGAGCTGCATCGCGGCCTGCACCTCAACATCGATCTCTACCCGCTGCGCGTCGTCGACGAAATCGGCCGCGAGCTTGCACCGGACGAGAGCGGTGAAGTCATCGTCTCGAACCTGGTCAACCGCGGGATGGTGTTCCTCAACTACCGGCTCGGCGACATCGTCGCCCTGCTGCCCGGTCGCTGCCCGTGCGGCCGGTCGCTGCCGTTGCTCTCCTATCCGCAGGGACGAAGCGACGACCTGATCGAGCTCGCATCGGGGCGGATCGTGCATCCGCAGGGGATCCGCAGTCTGTTCAACGAGGAGCGCCTGATCTGGGAATACCAGGTGGAGCATGTGACCGATACGCATTTTCGCATCGCGCTGCTGGCCGCGCCCTCGTGCGACCGGCAGGCGACGCAAGAGCGCGTCGTCACGAAGTTGGAGCAGGTGCTGGGGCGTGCGGTCGTCGACGTCCGTTTCGTCGACGCGCTCGATCGCACGATCGGCGGCAAATTCGCTCCGGTGATATCGCATCGCGCCCGAGCCCGGCGGGAAGCCGCCGGCTGAAAGACACATCCTCTTCTCCGCGGCAACGCGCGCGCGGCGAAGCCTTTAGGGGCGTCGCGCCACCATGTCGATCTCGATGCGGGCATCCCGGGCGAGACCGCTGACGCCGATGCAGGTTCGCGCGGGGCGGCGTCCCTCGGGAAAGTAGCCGGCATAGACCGCGTTCATCCGGGCGTAGTCGTCATCGAAGTGCCGGAGGTAGATCCGCACCGCCGCCACGTCGGCCAGGCCCAGGCCGCAACCATCGAGCACGGTGATCAGATTCTTCATGACCTGGTGCGTCTGCTCTTCGATCGTCGCCGGATAGGGCGAGGTGTTCGAAGTCCCCGCAAAGGGCATCTGCCCGGTCAGGAACACCCAGCCTCCGCCCTCGACGGCGTGACTGAACGGCGCCACCGGATCGGGCGCGCCGGCTATCATGTGGAACAGCAGGTCGGACATGGCTTTAGGCGGCGCTGCCGGCGTGCGGCAACGCGAAGCGCCGAGGCTCGATCGGAGCCGCGCCGCCGGCGGGCGGTGCGACGCCGACGCAACCGCCCGCCGCGCGGCGTTCGCGTATGCTGTCCGTCGAACAAGCGGGAGCAGGCATGCGGTCGATACCGGTCGGAGCCAGGGGCACGTTCTCGCTTGTCGTCACGGCCGACCATCTGGCCAACCGTTTCAAGGATGCAATGCTGCCGCCGGTGCTGGCCACGCCGGTGATGATCATGATGATGGAAAACGCCGCGCTCAATGCCATCAAGCCTTATTTGAGCGCGGGCGAAAGCGCGGTCGGCACACGGGTCGACGTTCGCCACCTGGCGGCCACGCCGGCCGGCCGCACCGTGGTCGCCGACGCGGAAGTGACCCGGGTCGCCGGGCGCCAGATCGCGTTTCGCATCGAGGCCACCGACGGCGCCGAGCGCATCGGCATCGGCACGCACGAGCGCATGGTCATCGAGCTCTCACGATTCATCGCGCGACTGAACGCGAAATCCGCCTAGCCGGCGCGCGCCGCCGCGGCGGCGTGTCCGGCCGCTGGCGCGATGCGCACACCGATCCACTCGTGCAGTGCGCGCCGGCCGCGTTCCGCGACGATGACCACGCGCGAATCCCTGGCCCGCCTGACCCACCCCAGCTCGATGAAACGAACCAGCAGCGCCGCGCCGAGAGCGCCGGCGAGATGATGGCGCCGCTCGCTCCAGTCCAGGCAGCCATGGCAGAAGCGCCGCCGCTGCCCGGCGAGCGCGGCGGTGTCGATGTCCAGGCGCCGCAACAGCCGATGCCCTGCCGGCGTGAGCACCAGCCCGTCGACGGCCGCGGCAAGCGCACGGCGCGCCAGCAGGCGCTCGTGGATCTCCACACCCAGTTCGCCGGCCAGATGGTCGTAACACACGCGAGCCCACCGCAGCGCCGGTTCGCGCGGACTCAGGCGCAGCCGCAGCGCGCCGGTGCGGAAGGCGACGCCCATCAGCGATTCCAGCAGCTGGGCAACGTCGCGGTCGGCAAGCCGGAAATAGCGATGGCGCCCCTGCGCCTCCGCGGCGACCAGGCCCGCGCCGACGAGTTTCGAAAGATGCGCGCTGATCGTCTGCTTGGTCACGCAAGCGACCGAAGCGAGCTCGGTCGCTGTCAGCGCCCGGTCCGCCATCAGCGCGGTAAGGACCTCGGCGCGGGCATGGTCGCCGATCAGTGCCGCGATGCCAACGATGTTCGGACCGTCCTTCACGGTTCGATGTTAAACGAACCATCGACGCGGCGCAAGCGCTATGATGCCGATTTACACGCCGCTGGAGCGCACATGGCCATCACCTGTTTCATCCGTTACGAGATCGATCCGTTCCAGCGCGACGCCTTCCGGGAATACGCGCAGCGGTGGGGACAAATCATTCCGCGCTGCGGCGGCGACCTGGTCGGCTATTTCCTGCCGCACGAGGGGACGAACAACGTCGCCTGGGGCCTGATCGCGTTCGACAGCCTCGCCGCGTACGAGGCCTACCGCGGCCGCCTCAGGGACGATCCCGAGGGACGCGCGAACTTCGGGCAGGCGCAGGCAAAGCGCCTGATCCTGCGCGAAGAGCGCACGTTCGTCGAGGTGGTCGACGGGACGTTGCGCATACCCGCAGTCAGCGCGGGAGCCGCGAGATGATCGCGGTCATCTTCGAGGTTCTCCCGCACGCTGGTCAGCGGCAGGCTTACCTCGACGCCGCGGCGGCGTTGCGGCCCGATCTGGAAAAGATCGACGGCTTCATGTCGATCGAGCGCTTCGAGAGCCTGACCAGCCCGGGCAAGATCCTGTCGCTTTCGTACTGGCGCGACGATGATGCCGTGCGGCGCTGGCGCAATTGGGAGCCGCACCGGCGGACCCAGGCCGCCGGGCGGCAGCATATCTTCCGGGACTACCGGCTGCGCATCGCCCACGTGCTGCGCGACTACGGCATGACCGACCGCGCGCAAGCGCCCGACGATTCGCGCGAGGCGCACGGCGGCTAAAGCCCGTGATCCGCCATCGGCAGTCCCGGGTCCGGGTTGCCATCGGACGCTAACCCGGCGGCTGGCCGTGTTTTGCTGCCATCTGATGCATGGTGTCGACGGCGAGGATCGAATGCGCGTACGCGCCTCCGGCGCGCATCTCGGCGGCCACCCAGATCGCCTCCATGATTTCTTGCTCGGTCGCGCCCTGCTGCAACGCGAGCTCGGTGTGCCCGCGGATGCAGTACGGACACTGCGTCACGTGCGCGACGGCGACGGCGATCAGCTGCTTGGTCTTGGACGGCAGCGCGCCGTCGGCGAAGACACGCTGGCCGAACGCCCGGAACGCGCCGTAGATATCCGGCGCGAGCTCGCGCCGCTTGCGCGCCAGCTCCGGCGTAACCTCGGGATGCATCGGGTGTTCCACGCGCTTGCTCCTCGATGATGGGGGCGCGGCGCCGGTCCGAACTGTGCCGGCCGCCGCTTTCCTACGGATGCAGAAGCGCCGCGCCGCCGCGCAAACGCGCTTCGGCATCGGCGCTGATCTGCGCCACCAGCGCCGCGGCGCTGTCGATGCTCCTGATGAGGTCGACGACCTCGCCACCCCAGACCACGGCGGTCTCGCAGTCTCCATCGGCCGCCGCGCTGCGATAGACGACGGCCTCGGCTTCCAGCGCGCCGGCCAGATCGTCCTCGCGGCCGTGCCAGCGATCCAGGAAGCGGTTGCGGACCGCGCGTCCGGTGTATGTTCCGGGCCAGGCGTAACCGCGCACGATGTCGAAGACCCGCGTGCGCGCGGTGTCGTCGCCGCGCGCGCCGACGAGGCGCTGCTTGGCCTGCGGCAGCCCGAGCGCCTCGCTGCTCGCGTAGAAGCGCGTTCCGATCAGCGCCCCGTGCGCGCCCAGCATCAGCGCCGCCGCCAGCCCCCGGCCGTCGCCGATGCCCCCGGCGGCGACGACCGGCGTCGGCGATACCGCATCGACCACGGCCGGCACCAGCGGCAGCGTGGCCCGGGTGCCGCCGTGCCCTCCCGCCTCGGTTCCCTGCGCGACGATGAGGTCTGCTCCCGCTTCCTGGGCGAGCCGCGCTTCCTCGAGCCCCTGCACCTGGCAGATCAACCTGCACCCCGCCGCCCGGATCGCCGCGGCGTGCGGCCTCGGGTCGCCGAACGAAAGCATCACCGCGTGCGGCCGGTAGCTAAGCACCAGGTCGACGATGCCGGCATCCACCGACCAGGTGATGAGGCCCGCTCCCCAGAGCCGCCGCGTCGCGTTCTGCACGTACGCAAGCTCCTCGTGCAGCCACGCCGGAACGCCGTAGCCGCCCCCGACCAGGCCCAGGCCGCCGGCGTTGGAAACCGCTGCCGCCAGCCGTCCGCCGGACACGCCCCCCATCGGCGCCAGGACGATCGGATGCTGCAGCCCGAACATTTCCGTCAGTGCCGTCCTGATCATGTCGTGACCCGTTGCCCGGCCGGCGGAGCGACACGGGTTCGTCGCGTCAGGTCGACCACGAAATTTGCGTCGAACCGGGGATTCTCGTTGACGGAACCTTGCGCGTAGCCGCGCGGATTGCACACGACGCGCGTACCGTTGAGCTCGTAGTCGAAGCTGTCGTGCGTGTGTCCGTGCACCCAAAGGTCCACGCGCGTGCCGTCGATCAGGCGTTCGACGTCGCAGACGAAGCATGCGTTGAGCCGCGAAGCGGCGAACCTCGGATGGATGCTCCTGGGGGAAGGGGCATGATGCGTGACCACCACGGTCGGGCCTGGGTGCGGCTCGGCGAGCTTGTGCTCGAGCCATCCGGCATGGCGCGCGAACAACGCGGCAGCATCTTCGGGGGTGAGCATCGTGCCGCCGGTCTCGTTGATCCGGATCCTGCTGTAGTCGCGCATGCAGCGCAGCGCCTCGAGCATCACCGCGGCACGCTCCCCGTCCCCGAACAGCAGGAAGTCCGTCCACAGCGTCGTCCCCAGGAAACGCACTCCGTCGATGATGACTTCGTCGTCGTCGAGGACGCGGATCGCGGTGCCGGCGCAGAGCGCCTTCAGCTCGGCCATGGTGCCCTCGATGCTCCCGCCGTAGAATTCGTGGTTCCCGGCCACGTAGAGCACCGGCTTGTCCAGCGTCGAGGCCCAGGCGACGGCTTCCCTGGGGCGTGCGATGTCCCCGGCCAGGATGACCAGGTCGGCGTCGGTCCGCGGCGCCGCCAGCGCGCCGGCGGTCAGGTGCAGGTCGGACAGGATGTTAAGCTTCACGAGCGTGATATCCGTTGCGGTGATGCGCGGCGTGGTGGGCAAAGGACAGCGGCCAGTGACCTTATCGCGTTCGCCGCCCGCCGTAAACCGGGACGCCCGTCTGGACGCCTTCGGGGCGCCCTGGCGGCAGGCCAAGCCCGCGGCGCTGCAACTCGCCGTGCCCACTGGCAATCGTATCATGCTGTGATACATTAGGGCCAGGGCGTCAGGAGGATGGCCGCGCACATCATGTCCAAATCCGACTTTGAAACGCTGGCCCGGTTTCGCTACCAGCTTCGCCGCTATCTTCGCTTCAGCGAGGAAGTGACCCGGAGGAAGGGCATCACGCCGCTGCAGTACCAGCTGCTGCTGCAGATCAAGGGCTTCCCCGGCCGGCAATGGGCGACCGTAGGTGAGCTGGCCGAGCGCCTGCAGGCGAAGCACCATGGCGTGGTGTCGCTGGTATCGCGGTGCGAGACGGCCGGTCTGGTCAAGCGCAGCAGCGGACGCAGCGACCGGCGTCGCGTGGAGGTGCGATTGACGCGTAAAGGCGATGGCTGCCTGCGCCAGCTTGCCCGCCTGCACCGATTGGAGCTCCTGTCGCTGCGGGGGAAATTTGCCGTTCCGGATCTGACGGCGCTGAGCCGCGGCTGACGTGCGGGCAACTTGAGTTCGGCGGGAGCGCAATCGGCGATGGAACCGACCGACCCGAACCTCGCCCAAGCCATCGTGACCCAGGCGCCGGACGCCATCATCTTCGCCGACCGCGACGGCGCGATCCGGATCTGGAACCGCGGCGCCGAGAGAATCTTCGGTTTCGCCGCCGCCGAAATCCTCGGCGCCAGCCTCGACGTGATCATTCCGGAGCGATTCCGGCGCGCGCACTGGGAGGGTTTCCGGCGGGCCATCGAGACCGGCCAGATCCGCTACGCCGATCGCGTGCTCACCACCCGATCGGCGCGCAAGGACGGCAGCAGGCTCTACGTCGATCTGAGCTTCGGCCTGGTCCGGGACGAAGGCGGCGCGGTCCTGGGGGCGCTGGCCATAGGCCGCGATTGCACCGAGCGCTACGCTGCCGACACGGCGCTGCGGGCACGGGCCGCGGCGCTCGAAGCCAGGGAAAAAGCCGGGATCGGAGGCGCCTAGGACGGCGCTCCGGCCGGCGCACGCGCGAACGGCCCGAGCCACGCCAGCAGCGACCCCGCATCCATCGCACCCGATCGCCTCGCGGTCTCGCGGCCGTGCTCGAACACGATCAGCGTCGGAATGCTGCGGATGCCATAACGCCCTGCTATGGCTGCGGCCGCCTCGGTATCGAGCTTGGCCATGCGCAGGCGCGGCTCGAGCTCGCCGGCCGCGCGCGCGAAATGCGGCGCCATCATGCGGCACGGGCCGCACCACGCCGCCCAGAAATCCACGACCACCGGAATGTCGCTCCTGCCGATCTGCCGATCGAAGCCGGTTGCGGTCAGCTCGGCCGGCTCGCCGGTGAACAGCGCCTTGGCGCAGTTGCCGCAGACCGGCGCATCGCCCAGCCGGGCTTCCGGCACGCGGTTGACGGTGTTGCAATGCGGACAGACGATGTTCAAGGCTGGATTCACGGCCCGGTCCCGAGGACGGCTCAGGTCCTAGATGGGCGCGGGGGGCGAGTTTCACAAGCGCGCCGCCGCTGCGGCGTATCATCGTCGCGCTGGCCGAGCGGGTGGCCCTCGACGAGGCGCTTACGCGAATCGCAGCGCTGTCGCCGACCCCGGGCCGGATGGATCCGGTGCTGCTGGCCAACCCGCGGTCGTCCTGCGCGACGACTACAAGTCGACGCTCGAAACCATACATGCCGCGCGCGGCAGTCGCCGACGGCGGCCGCACCGTGCACCAGGCCGCGGCGGTGCTGCAGAAGATGCTGCAACCGGGCGACGTCGTCCTGCTCAAGGGACGGCGGCCGCAGAAGCTCGATCGGGTCAGGATGCTGCTTTAGGGCCAGGCCGTGCGGCGCGACATTCCGTTCTGCGACATCCGCTCGATGGAGTGCGCCGATCGCCCGATGCTCGAACGCGGCTGGGGCGCACACCGGGCGGTCATGTAAATCCGCGGGACCGGCTGCTCCGTTGCGCAGCGCAGCCGACAGCGGTTCCGCAGGCGTGCTGCTCAGCCGCTCGGGTCGGCGGGAATGGCGCGCACCGACAGAACGCCGTCGATGCCGGCGATCGAACCCACGAGCGCCGCGTCGATCGGGCTGTCGACGTCGACCAGCGTGTACGCCATGTCGCCCCGCGACTTGTTCACCATCGTGTGGATGTTGAGTCCCGCGCGCGCCATCGTCGACGAGATCTGACCGAGCATGTTGGGCACGTTGGCGTTGGCGATCGCCACGCGGTACGGCGCCTCGCGCGGCAAATCGACGTCCGGAAAATTGACCGCGGCGGCGATCGTGCCATGCTCCAGGTACTCGCGCACGTGGTCGACGACCATCGCGGCGCAATTCTCCTCCGCCTCGGCGGTCGAGGCGCCCAGATGCGGCAGGGCAACCACGTTGGGCTCGTCTTTTAAGGCCACGCTCGGAAAGTCGCACAGGTAGTACTTGAGCCGATGCGCGCGCAGCGCCGCAACGACGGCGGTTTCATCGACGATCGCGTCGCGCGCAAAATTGAGCAGCACCAGTCCGGGTTTCGCGATTGCGAGCCGCTTGTCGTCGACCACGTGCCGCGTCGCCGGCGAAAGGGGCACGTGCAGCGTGACGAAATCGGAATGCTTGAGCACCTCGTCGATGCTGTTCGCCTTGCGCACGCTGGACGGCAGCCGCCAGGCCGCGTCAACCGTGATCTCCGGGTCGAAGCCGATCACTTTCATGCCGAGCTTGATCGCGGTGTCCGCGACCATGCTGCCGATCGCACCCAGGCCGATGATGCCCAGCGTGCGCTGCGGCAGCTCGACGCCGCCAAACTGCTTCTTGCCCTCCTCGACGCGAGCCTCGAGGTCGGCGGCCCGGGCGTCCAGCGTGGCGACGTAGCGCAACGCCGGCACGATGTTGCGTGCGGCGAGAAGCAAGGCGGCGAGCACCAGCTCCTTGACCGCATTGGCATTGGCGCCGGGCGCGTTGAACACGGGCACGCCGCGGGCGGACATGGCCGCGACCGGGATATTGTTGGTCCCCGCGCCGGCGCGGCCGATCGCCTTGACGCT
>JBOIGD010000166.1:0-8181 GCA_050742615.1 Casimicrobiaceae bacterium
TCGCCGAGTACCGCGCGCAGCGCCGCGGCGGCCGCGGCAAGCAGGCGACGGGCACCAAGGAAGACGATTTCATCGACCACCTGTTCATCGCCAACACGCACGATTTCATCCTGTGCTTTTCGAACCGGGGTCGCGTCTACTGGCTGAAGGTCTACAACGTTCCGCAGGGAGGGCGCATCTCGCGCGGCAAGCCGATCGTCAATCTGGTGCCGTTGCTCGAACACGAAAAGATCACGGCGATCCTTCCGGTCAAGGAGTTCGTCGACGACCGCTTCGTGTTCATGGCAACCGCCAAGGGGACGGTCAAGAAGACGCCTCTGTCCGATTTTTCGCGCCCGCGCCCGTCGGGCATCATCGCGGTCGATCTAGACGACGGCGATCATCTGATCGGCGCGGCGCTGACCGACGGCACGCACGACGTGATGCTGTTCAGCTCCGGCGGCAAGGCGGTGCGCTTCGAGGAAGCCGACGTGCGTTCGATGGGCCGCACCGCGCACGGCGTGCGCGGCATGATGCTGGACAAGGGACAGCGCGTCATCTCGATGCTGGTCGCCGAGGATGAGCAGCAATCGGTGCTGACGGCGACCGAGAACGGCTACGGCAAGCGCACGCCTATCGTCGAATACACGCGGCACGGCCGCGGCACCAAGGGGATGATCGCGATCCAGCAGACGGCGCGCAACGGCAAGGTCGTCGCCGCGGCGCTGGTGCTGCCGGACGACGAGGTGATGCTAATCTCGACCGGAGGCGTGCTGATCCGGACCAAGGTCTCGTCGATCCGCGAGATGGGGCGCTCGACGCAGGGGGTCACGTTGATCAACCTGGGGGAAGGCGAGAAGCTCGCCGGCCTCGAGCGGGTCGTCGAAAGCGAGGACGTAGGCGACGAGCAGGAATAGATCGGCGGTCGACTGCCGGCAGCGGCAGACGACGCGATTCCGTTACCCGGGCGGTGATCCGAGACGATGAACCACGACGACAGCAACCTGGAGCTCCGGCATCGCCGCGCCGCGATCGACCGTCTCGACCACGAGATCCTGCGCGCGCTCAACGAGCGCGCGACGCACGCGCAGGCGATCGGCAAGCTCAAAGGCGACGAGGCGGTGTACCGGCCGGAACGCGAGGCGCAGGTGCTGCGTGCGATGCGCGACGCGAATCCCGGGCCGCTGCCGGGCGACGCGGTGACCGGAATATTCCGTCAGGTGATGTCGGCCTGCCTTGCGCTGGAACGGCGCTTGCGCATCGCCTATCTCGGCCCGGCCGGAACCTTCAGCCATGGCGCAGTCGGTCGGCATTTCGGTGAGTTCGCGGACGCCGAGCCATGCGCGTCGATCGACGAAGTGTTCCGCGCGGCGGAATCCGGACGCACCGACTACGCCGTGGTGCCGGTCGAGAATTCGACCGAAGGCGCGGTGGGCCGCACGCTCGACCTGATGTGCCAGACCGAGCTCATGATCGTCGGTGAGATCCGCCTGCGCATCCAGCAGAACCTGTTGTCGAAGGCCGATTCGCTCGAAGCGATCAGCCGGATCTACTCGCACGCGCAATCGTTGTCGCAATGCACGCTGTGGCTGGCGCGCCATCTGCCGGCGGTGCCGAGAATTCCCGTGGCCAGCAACGCCGAGGCCGCACGGCTGGCCGCGAGCGAGCCCGGCGCGGCGGCTATCGCCGGCGAGGCGGCGGCCGCAATCTATGCGCTCGCCGTGCTGGCGCCGCATATCGAGGATGATCCGAACAACACGACGCGGTTCTGGGTGCTGGGGCGCCATGCGGTTGCGCGTTCCGGCGACGATGAGACTTCGCTCGTGATGGCCGCGCAGAACCGGCCCGGCGCCGTGCACGCGCTGCTGGAACCGTTGGCGAGGCACGGCGTCAGCATGAGCCGGCTGGAATCCCGGCCGGCGCGGACCGGATTGTGGGAATACCTGTTCTTCGTCGATCTGGAAGGCCATCGCGACGACCCGCCGGTGGCCGCCGCGTTGGCCGAGCTCGGCGCGCGCGCACCGTTTCTCAAGCTGCTGGGCTCGTACCCGGCGGCGCACTCCTGATCGGTGTCGCCACGATGAACGCCAACGCTCAAGGATTGGCGGCGCTGTCGCCCGACTATGTTCGGCGGATCATGCCCTATGTGCCGGGCAAGGCGATCGGGGAGCTGGCGCGCGAATACGGGCTTGACGAAAGCCGCATCGTCAAGCTCGCATCGAACGAAAATCCGCGCGGCCCGAGCGCGAAGGTGCGCGCGGCGATCGCCGCCGCGGCGGCCGACGTCACCCGTTATCCCGACGGCAACGGCTTCGCGCTGAAGCAGGCGCTGGCTGCACGGTTCGACGTCGGCCTCGAGCAGATCGTCCTGGGCAACGGCTCCAACGACATCCTCGAGCTCGCGACCCAGGCATTTCTGCGGCCCGGCGACCATGCCGTCTACTCGCAACACGCGTTCGCCGTCTACCCGCTGGCGACGCAGGCACGCGGCGCGCACGGCATCGAAGTGCCGGCACGTGATCTCGGGCACGACCTGGCCGCGATGCGCGGCGCCCTGACGCGGGAGACGCGCATCGTGTTCGTCGCCAACCCGAACAATCCGACCGGCACGTGGTTGCCGCCGGCCGACATCGCCGGATTCGTCGCGTCGGTGCCGCGCGACGTCCTCGTCGTCCTCGATGAGGCGTACAACGAATACCTGGAGGCCGGGCAGCAGGCGAACAGCGCGGCGTGGATAGCGGGCTATCCCAATCTGATCGTGTCGCGCACCTTTTCCAAGGCCTATGGACTGGCCGGGCTGCGCGTCGGCTACGGCATCGCCGATGCGGCGGTGGCCGACATGATGAACCGCGTGCGCCAGCCATTCAACGTCAACTCCGTCGCCCAGGCTGCCGCGCTCGCGGCGCTCGCCGACAGCGCTTACGTCGCCGAGAGCGCGCGCCTGAACTTCGCGGGACTCGCGCAGCTGATGCGCGGACTCGATGCCGTGGGCGTTGCCTACGTGCGCTCGCACGGCAACTTCCTGCTCGTTCGGGTCGCCGCCGCCGGCGACGGAGCGGGGTCGGTCTACGAGGCGCTGCTGCGTGCCGGCGTGATCGTACGGCCGGTCGCCAACTACGGCTTGCCCGATCACGTCCGCGTCACCGTCGGCCTGCCGGAAGAGAACGCGCGCTTCCTCGCGGCGCTGGCGGCGGCGCTCGGCCGCTAGTCGTGTCTTCGCATCCGCTCGACAAGCTCGTCGTCGTCGGCACCGGGCTGATCGGAGGCTCGTTTGCCCTGGCGCACAAAGCCGCCGGTGCCGCCGGCCCCGTGGTCGGCGTCGGCCGCGGCCGCGACAATCTGGAGTTGGCGCGGCGCCGCGCGATCGTCGACCGCGCCTATACGCTCGACCAAGCCTGGCATGCGGAGCTTGCCGACGCGGACCTGGTGCTGGTGGCCACACCGGTGGGCGAGATGCCGGCCTTGTTTGCCGCGATCGCGCCCCAACTGGGCGGCGAAACCCTCGTCACCGACGCCGGCAGCACCAAACAGGACGTGATTGCCGCGGCGCGCCGCGCGCTCGGCAGCGCCTTCCTGCGCTTCGTGCCGGCGCACCCGATCGCCGGCAGCGAGCGCTCCGGCGCAGCCGCGGCGTCGGCAACGCTTTTTCGCGATCGTCAGGTCGTGCTGACGCCGGTGCGGGAAACCGCTGCCGCCGCCGTCGAGCGGGTGCGCGAATGCTGGACGCGGTGCGGCGGCGTCGTGAGCCTCCTCGACGCGGACCGGCACGACGCCATCCTGTCGGCGGTCAGCCATTTGCCGCACCTGCTGGCCTTTGCGTTGATCGCGGAGCTCGGCGGGCGCGGTGACGCCGACGACTGCTGGCGTCTCGCTGGAACGGGGCTGCGCGACTTCACGCGCCTGGCGGGCAGCCATCCCGCGATGTGGCGCGATATCTGCACGGCCAACGGCGCGCGCCTGCGCACCGATCTGGCCGCCTACCGCGACCAGCTGGACCGCATCGATGCGATGCTCGCCGTAGCCGACGCGGCCGCGCTCGGCGGATTGTTTGCCCGCGCCCGCGAGACGCGCGAGCGCTGGCTCGCCGGCTTCCCCGGAGACGACGGTGGCGGCTAGCGCGCCCGATCCGCACCGCGCCGAAAGCCTCGTCATCCCGCCGATCGCGGGCATGGTGGGGACCGTGCGCCTGCCGGGATCGAAGAGCATTTCCAACCGGAGCCTGCTCCTCGCGGCGCTGGCCCGCGGCGCGACGGAGCTCACCGGGCTCCTCGACGCTGACGACGTCGATCGCATGCGCGAGGCGCTGGTCGCACTGGGCGTGCGCATCGAGCCGGGCGCTGCGAAAGACACTTGCGTGGTGCAAGGCGTCGCCGGTGCCTTTCCGGTGCGCCGTGCCGCGCTGCCGCTGGGCAATGCGGGAACGGCATTCCGGCCGTTGACGGCGGTCCTGGCCCTCTCCGGCGGCGACTACCTGTTGTCGGGCTCGCCGCGCATGCACGAGCGACCGATCGGCGACCTGGTCGACGCCTTGCGCGCGCTCGGCGCCGACATCCGGTATCGCGCCGCAGCCGGGTTTCCGCCGTTGTCGATCGGGCCGGGCGAGGTGCGCGCCGGCGGCAGCGTCGCGATCCGCGGTGACGTGTCGAGCCAGTTCTTGACCGCGCTGCTGATCGCGCTGCCGCTGGCGGGTGGCGGGACGACGGTCCGGCTGGTCGGCCAGTTGATCTCGCGCCCCTATGTCCTTATGACGCTCGCGCTGATGCGGCGCTTCGGCGTCGCAGTGGAAGAGCGCTCGGACGACGCCTTTCACGTGCCCGCGCAGGCCGTCTACGTGAGCCCGGGAACGCTCGCCGTCGAAGGTGATGCCTCGTCGGCCTCGTATTTCCTCGCCGCCGGCGCCATCGGCGGGGGGCCGGTGCGCGTCGTCGGGGTCGGCCGCGACAGCATCCAGGGCGACGCCGACTTTGCCGTGACCCTGGCGGCCATGGGCGCGGACGTCCGCAGCGGCGACGATTGGATCGAGGTGCGCCGCGGCGGGAAGCTGCGGGGGATCGAGGCCGATTTCAATCGCATTCCCGACGCCGCGATGACCGCGGCCGTCGTCGCGCTTTTTGCGCAAGGGCCCACCACGCTGCGCAACATCGGCAGCTGGCGAGTCAAGGAAACCGATCGCATCGCGGCGATGGCCGCCGAGCTGCGCAAGCTCGGTGCCGTCGTCGACGAGGGTGCCGACTGGATACGCGTGAGCGCGCCGACGACCTGGCGGCCGGCGACGATCGACACCTATGACGACCATCGCATGGCGATGTGCTTCGCCCTTGCCGCGCTGGGCGGCGTGCCGGTGCGCATCAACGATCCGCAATGCGTGCGCAAGACCTTCCCCGGATATTTCGCCGCATTCGAGCAGCTTGCGCAGCGACCTTGACCCGGTGCCGGCCGATGCAGGATGAGTCCGCCGGCGCCGTGCCGCCGGTGATCGCGATCGACGGCCCCGCGGCCTCGGGCAAGGGCACGATCGCCCAGGGGGTGGCGATGGCGCTCGGCTACCGCTACCTGGACAGCGGTTCGCTCTATCGGATCGTCGCGCTGCAGGCGGTGCGGCAGCAGGTCGCGGTCGACGACGAGCCGCGGCTGGCGGCGATCGCCGACGGCCTCGACTTGAGCTTGGGCGAGGGAAGGATTCTCGTTGCCGACCACGATGTTACCGAGGCAATCCGGGCCGAGCCCGTCAGCGCCGCGGCCTCGCGCGTGGCGATCCTGCCGCGGGTTCGGACGGCCCTTTTGACGCGCCAGCGGGCGTTTCGCGCGGCGCCGGGGCTGGTAGCCGAAGGGCGCGACATGGGCACCGTCGTCTTCCCCGACGCACGGCTCAAGATCTACCTGACGGCCAGCGCCGAGGCCCGAGCCAGCCGCCGGTATAAGCAGTTGATCGACAAAGGAAACCCGGTTACAATCGACGGTCTTTTGCGCGATATCCGGGAACGGGACGCGCGCGACAGCGCCCGGGCGGAAGCGCCGCTACGGGTCGCGGCCGACGCAATCGTCCTCGACACGACCGACATGCCGGCCGACGCGGTCATCGCCTGCGTATTGCAGAAGTATCAGGCGCTTACGGCGGACGGCCCGAGGGCGCGCAATTGACGGCATGCCGGCGCGCCGGAAGGCGGGCCGCAGCAGCAACGCACGAGCGAAGGTCCGCCACCCGGGCGCAAAGAGGGCAGTCCGAGTGGCGGGACGACCCACAGACCCGCAGCCACGCCCGTGGCGACGGACGAAACGACAGGACATAACCATTCATGGCAACCGCAACCACCAACCCTACCGCTCCGGCCCAGGAAAATTTTGCCGCCTTGTTCGAGGAGTCGCTGGCGCGGCAGGAAATGCGCCAGGGCGAGCTCATCACCGCCGAAGTCACGCGAGTCGATTACAACATCGTCGTCGTCAACGCGGGCCTCAAATCCGAGAGCTTCATCCCGATCGAGGAATTCAAGAACGACAAGGGTGAAGTGGAAGTCAAGCCGGGCGATTTCGTCACCGTCGCGATCGAAAGCCTGGAGGACGGCTACGGCGAGACGCGTCTGTCCCGCGACAAGGCCAAGCGGCTGAAGGCCTGGCACGATCTCGAGGCTGCGATGGAGCAGGGCACGATCGTCTCTGGCATGGTCAGCGGCAAGGTCAAGGGTGGGCTCACGGTGATGGTCAACGGCATCCGCGCGTTCCTGCCGGGGTCGCTGGTCGACATCCGGCCGGTCAAGGACACGTCACCCTACGAATTCAAGACGCTCGAATTCAAGGTCATCAAGCTCGATCGCAAGCGCAACAACGTCGTCGTGTCGCGCCGCGCGGTGCTCGAGGCGAGCCTCGGCGCGGAACGCGAAGAGCTCTTGAAGACGCTGCAGGAAGGCGCGATCGTCAAGGGCATCGTCAAGAACATCACCGACTACGGCGCGTTCGTCGACCTTGGCGGCATCGACGGCCTGCTGCACATCACGGACCTCGCCTGGCGGCGGGTCAAGCATCCGTCCGAGGTCCTCGCCGTCGGCGACGAGGTCACCGCCAAAGTGCTCAAGTTCGACCAGGAAAAGAACCGCGTCTCGCTGGGCATGAAGCAGCTCGGCGAGGATCCCTGGGTCGGTCTGTCGCGGCGCTATCCGCCCGGCACGCGCCTGTTCGGCAAGGTCACCAACCTCACCGACTACGGTGCGTTCGTCGAGATCGAGCAGGGGATCGAGGGCCTCGTGCACGTGTCAGAGATGGACTGGACCAACAAGAACAGCCATCCGACCAAGGTTGTGCAGCTCGGCGACGAGGTCGAGGTGATGATCCTGGAGATCGACGAGGAGCGCCGCCGCATCTCGCTCGGCATGAAGCAGTGCATGCCGAACCCGTGGGAGGAGTTCTCGATCAATCACAAGAAGGGCGACAGGGTCAAGGGACTGATCAAGTCGATCACCGACTTCGGCGTGTTCATCGGGCTTCCGGGCGGCATCGATGGCCTGGTGCACCTGTCCGACCTGTCGTGGTCAGCGACCGGCGAAGCCGCGGTGCGCGACTACAAGAAGGGCCAGGAAGTCGAGGCCGTGGTGCTGGCGATCGACGTCGAGCGCGAGCGCATTTCGCTCGGCATCAAGCAGCTCGACGGTGATCCCTTCTCCAACTACGTTGCCACGCACGACAAGGGCAGCCTCGTCACCGGGACCGTCAAGTCGCTCGATGGCAAGGGGGCCGTTATCGCGCTCGACGGCGACGTCGAAGGCTACCTCCGCGCGTCGGAAGTCGCGCGCGATCGCGTCGAGGACATCCGCTCGCATCTGAAGGAAGGCGACTCGGTCAATGCGATGATCATCAACATCGATCGCAAGAATCGCTCGATCAACCTGTCGATCAAGGCGAAGGACAGCGCTGACGAATCGGAGGCACTGCAGCGCATGACCGCCGAGAATTCCGGCACCAGCGCCGGCACGACTAACCTGGGGGCGCTGCTCAAGGCCAAGCTCGACAACAAGAACCAAGGGTAGGCGGCGCCGTGATGACCAAATCGGAGCTGATCGACCGCTTGGCGGCGCAGTTCCCGCAGTTGGTGGCTAAAGATGCCGAGCTCGCGGTCAAGATGATCCTCGACGCCATGGCGGAAAGCCTGGCCAAGGGCGAGCACATCGAGATCCGCGGCTTCGGCAGCTTCGGCCTCAACTACCGGCCGCC
>JBOIGD010000167.1:0-16860 GCA_050742615.1 Casimicrobiaceae bacterium
GTGCTCGGGGTGCACCAGCGACTCGACCAGCCTGGTCCATACGGAGAGATCGGCCGGCTTCGGGCTCAGGTTCAGCTTGCGGCAGACGATCTCGTCCAGGCCCTCGGCGTGCAGCGCCGCCGGGATCTTGTAGATCGAATCGGTGTCGAGCGCGGGAATCACCGCCTCGGCCGGCACGTTGGTGAACAGCGCGATCTTGCGCCTGTCACCTTCGGGCAGCGGCCGGTCGGCGCGGCACAGCACGACGTCGGGCTGGATGCCGATCTCGCGCAGCTCCTTGACCGAATGCTGCGTCGGCTTGGTCTTCATTTCGCCGGCAGTCGCGATGAAAGGCACCAGCGTCAGGTGGATGTAGCAGACGTTGTCGCGCCCCAGGTTGATGCCGAGCTGCCGGATCGCCTCGAGGAAAGGCAGCGACTCGATGTCGCCGACCGTGCCGCCGACCTCGACAACCGCCACTTCCGCCTCGGCGCCGTCGATGACCGCGCCGTTGATGATCCAGCTCTTGATCTCGTCGGTGATGTGCGGGATCACCTGAACGGTGCCACCCAGATAGTCGCCGCGCCGTTCCTTGCGGATGACGCTCTCGTAGATCTGGCCGGTAGTGAAATTGTTGCGCTTGCCCATCCTGACGTCGGCGAAGCGCTCGTAGTGGCCGAGGTCCAGGTCGGTCTCGGCGCCGTCCTCCGTGACGAAGACCTCCCCGTGCTGGAACGGGCTCATCGTGCCGGGGTCGACGTTGATGTACGGGTCGAGCTTGAGATTGGTGACCCGGATGCCGCGGGAAGTGAGAATCGCGGCCAGCGACGCGGCGGCGATGCCCTTCCCCAGGGAGGAAACGACGCCGCCGGTCACGAAAACGAACTTGGTCATGGAGACAAGTTCTGCGAAATTCGCAGTCTACCGGAACGGCCCCGAAGGCACAAATCCCGGCGGACCCGAACGGGACGCGCTGCGTTCGATCGTACCTCGCCTGCTTCGATGCGGCCCTGCGGACGTCCGGCCGGTGTAACACCTGCTTTCGCGCCGTTGATCCCCTCCGCAATGATCGAGGGGCGCCATCGGCCTTGCTTTGTTAGTATCTTCGAGTGACCAGCCGGCCGCGTACGTTCTCGGCTTGCAGCCTAGGCTGGTCTGGCGTCCAGCCCGGCGCCCACGCGCGCCCGCGCGCGGTCGCGGCCGAGCAGCGCCAGCACGGCGTCGATCGCCGGCGTGGTCGGCGTGCCGGCGACCAGCACGCGCAACGCCATCATGACCTGCGGAGCTTTCAGGCCATGGCGCGCCGCCGCCGTCTTGATCGCGGCGCCGATCCCCTCGCGCGTCCAGGGCAGCGCAGCGAACTCCGTATGCAACTCCGACAGCGCCGGCCGGGTGGCAGCAGTGACGAATTCGGCAAGCAGCTCGTTCGCGGCCCGCGGGGTCGCATAGAAGTAATGCGCGGCGCCGGCCATCTCGGAGAGCGTCGCGGCGCGGTCGCGCAGCAGCGCGCCCACTGCGGCGGCATCGGGGCCATGTGCCGGGTCGAGCCCGTCGCGCTCGAGGTACGGCATAAGCCGCCGGCCGAGATCGTCCGGCGGCAGGCGCTTCAGATGCTCGTGATTGACCCACTTCAGCTTGTCGGGGTCGAACCGGCCGGGCGAGGACGACAGGCCGGCCAGATCGAACCAGGCGACGAATTCGTCGCGCGAGAAAATCTCCGCATCACCGTGCGCCCAGCCCAGCCGCGCCAGGTAATTGACCACCGCATCGGCCAGGTAACCGTCATCGCGGTACTGCAGCACACCGCGCGCCCCGTGCCGCTTCGACAGCTTGTCGCCTTCGGGCGTGAGCACCGTCGGCAGGTGGGCGTATACAGGCTCGGCGCCGCCCAGCGCCCGGATCATGTTGATCTGGCGCGGCGTGTTGTTGACGTGATCGTCGCCGCGGATCACGTCCGTGATGCGCATCTCCAGGTCGTCGACGACGACGCAGAAATTGTACGTCGGCGCGCCGTCGGAGCGCGCGATGACGAGGTCGTCGAGCTCGTCGTTGGCGATTTCGATCCGGCCCTTGACGGCGTCCTGCCAGGCGACCACGCCCGCGATCGGATTGCGAAAGCGCACGACCGGCGCGGCGCCCGGCGGAGGCGCGGGCAGCGTCTTTCCGGCCTCCGGGCGCCAGCGGCGGTCGTACCGCGGCTTTTCGCCGCGGGCGAGCTGCGCGGCGCGCAGCGCGTCGAGCTCCTCGACGGTGGCATAGCAGTGATACGCGGTGCCGGCCGCGAGCATCGCCGCGACGACGGCGCGGTAGCGATCCATCCGCTGCGACTGGTAAAACGGCCCTTCGTCGTAGTCGAGCCCGAGCCAGGCCATGCTGTCGAGAATCCCCTGGACGGCCTCCTCCGTCGAGCGCTCGGCGTCGGTGTCCTCGATGCGAAGGATGAACGCGCCGCCGTGCTTCCGCGCGTACGCCCACGGGTACAGCGCGGAGCGGATATTGCCCAGATGCAGGTACCCGGTGGGGCTCGGCGCGAAGCGGGTGCGGACGGGATGCACAGCGGGAGGTCCGGCGAAAACGCGAATTGTACCGGAGCGCGCCGAGCGCACCGGAGCGCGCCGTCCGGCGTGCCGCGGTGGCGACGCCGCGCCGAGGCGCCGGAACCTGCCGCGACGCAGCCGCCGCGTCAGGCGATCGGCTGCCAGCGCAGGTCGAGCGTCGTCGGCGTAGCGGGATTCGGCGTTTCCGGGCCCACGTCCATCGGACCCGGTGTGTGACCGTGCGGCCAGAAGCGCGCGACGCGGCGCGCCTCCGCCTCGTTGGCATTGACCGGAAAGGTGTCGTAGTTGCGGCCTCCCGGGTGCGCGACGTGGTAGGTGCAGCCGCCGATCGCGCGGCCTGCCCAGGTATCGACCAGATCGAAGGTCAGCGGCGCCTGAACGCCGATCGTCGGATGCAAGGCCGACGGCGGGCTCCATGCCTTGAACCGCACGCCGGCGACGAATTCCCGCGGCGCGCCGGTCGCGGCCAGCGGCAGCGCGCGGCCGTTGCAGGTAACCCTGTGCCGTCCCTCGGTGATGCCGCCGACCTTGACCTGCAAGCGCTCGACCGAGGAGTCGACGTAGCGCGCGGTGCCGGTGCCGCTGATCTCCTCGCCCAGCACGTGCCATGGCTCGATCGCCTGGCGAAGCTCGATCGAAACACCGTCGTAGTCGACGCCGCCGAAGCGCGGAAAGCGGAACTCGATGAAAGGCGCGAGCCACGCCTCGGTGAAGGCGTAGCCGAAGGCATTCAACTCGGCGATCACGTCGCGCATGTCGGCGAGCACGTAGTGCGGCAGCAGCCAGCGGTCGTGCAGCGCCGTGCCCCAGCGGATGAGCTTGCCGCGGTACGGCTCCCTCCAGAAGCGCGCCACCAGGGCGCGCAGCAGCAGCATCTGCACGCCGCTCATGCGCGCGTGCGGCGGCATCTCGAAGGCGCGAAACTCGAGCAGACCCAGCCGCCCGGTCGCCGTGTCGGGCGAATACAGCTTGTCGATCGAGAACTCGCTCCTGTGCGTGTTGCCGGTCAGGTCGGTCAGCAGATGGCGCAGCGAGCGGTCGATGAGCCAGGGCAGCGATTCGTCCTTCTTGAACGCGTGCTTGCGCGCCAGCTGCTGGAACGCGATCTCGAGCTCGTAGAGTCGGTCGTCGCGTGCCTCGTCGACGCGCGGCGCCTGGCTGGTCGGCCCGACGAACATGCCCGAGAACAGATACGACAGCGCCGGATGGTTCTGCCAGTAGGTGAGCAGGCTCTGCAGCAGGTCCGGGCGGCGCAATAGCGGGCTGTCGCCCGGCGTGGCACCGCCGAGTGTCACGTGATTGCCGCCGCCGGTGCCGGCATGCCGGCCGTCGAGCATGAATTTCTCGGTCGTCAGCCGTGCCTGACGCGCCTCGTCGTAGAGCATCTCGGTGGTCGCGATCAATTCGCGCCACGACGCCGCCGGATGCACGTTGACCTCGATCACGCCAGGGTCGGGCGTGACCCCCAGCACCCTGAGCCTCGCGTCGCGCGGCGGCGGATAGCCTTCGAGGGCGACGGGAACGCGAATCGCGCGCGCCGTGCTCTCGACCGTGGCCAGGAGCTCGAGGTAATCCTCGACGCGCTTCAGCGGCGGCATGAACACGTACAGATGGCCGTCGCGTACCCGGACGGTCAGCGCGGTCCTGATCACCTCGCGCGGCTTGCCGCCGCGGGTCTTGCCCGACGCCGCCGCACGCGACCCGCGCGGCGGCAGACCCGGGTGCGACGCAAATGGGTCGAGCGCGTGCTCGTGCTCCTCTTCCTCGGGAAGGAGTTTCGGCAGCGACGACAGCGGCAGGCGAAAACCCAGCGGCGAGTCGCCACCGATCGCATATAAGCGCTCGCGCCGCAGCGGCCAGGGGCTCGTTTCCCACATGACCTCGTGTCCGCGCCCTGGTTCTCGCGCCGATGCCCGGAGCGGCAGGACGAACCCTGCAGGGCGGTCGAGCCCGGCCAGCAGCAGCCGCGCCAGACGCGAGCGCTCGGCCGGATCGGCGAGATCGGCCTGCAGCGGGTCGGCGTTGACCGGCAGCGATGCCTCGTCGCTCAGCAGCCGCGGCACGTCCTCGTACGCCGTGATCACGCGTTCCAGCGGCAGTCCCAGCGCGACCGCGAGCGCCCCGGTGAAATCGCGCGCCACCGCAAGATCGCAGGCCCCCGCGGTTCGCGTGTCGGCGAGCAAGGCCTCGTCGCCCCAGATCGGGTTGCCATCGCTGCGCCAGTAGATCCCCAGCGCCCAGCGCGGCAAGGGTTCGCCCGGATACCACTTGCCCAGCCCCGTATGCACGAATCCGCCCGGGGCGACGCGCGCCTTCAGGCGTCGCAGCAGCACTTCCGCGAGCTCGCGCTTCTTGGCTCCCAGCGCGGCGATCGTCCACTCCTTGCCCTCCATGTCGTCGACCGAGACGAAGGTGGGCTCGCCGCCCTGCGTCAGTCGCACGTCGTGCGCGAGCAAGTCGCGATCGACGGCTTCGCCGAGGGCGTCGATCGCCGCCCATTGCGCTTCGGTATAGGGCATGGTGACGCGCGGATCCTCGTGGATGCGCGTCACCGTCATCGCCACCTGGAGCTCGCTCCGGCAGACGTCGGTGTACCCGATCACCGGTGCGGCGCTGCCCGGGTCCGCGGTGGACGCCAGCGGAATGTGTCCTTCGCCGGCAAGCAGCCCCGAGGTCGGGTCGAGTCCGATCCAGCCGGCCCCCGGCAGATAGACTTCCGCCCAGGCGTGCAAGTCGGTGAAGTCGCGCTCGGGTCCGGACGGACCGTCGAGCGGCTTGACGTCGGCCACCAGCTGGATCAGGTAGCCCGACGTGAAGCGCGCGGCAAGCCCGAGACGACGCAGAATCTGCACCAGCAGCCAGCCGCTGTCGCGACACGAACCGCAGGCCGCGCCCAGCGTCTCTTCCGGCGTCTGCACGCCCGGCTCCATGCGCACCAGATAACGTACTTCGGTCTTGAGCTGCTGGTTGAGGCGGACCAGCATCGGCACGATCGGTTCGCCGGGCTCGATGCTCGCGCGAAATGCGCCGAGCCAGGCTTCGAGGCGCGGGCCCGGCGGGTTCGCCTCGAGAAACGGGATCAATTCCTTGGCTAGCGACCCCGCGTACGCGAACGGAAAACGCTCGGCGTACGGTTCGACGAAGAAATCGAACGGATTGATCACCGTCAGGTCGGCGGTGAGGTCGACCACGATCTCGAGGCGATCGGTGCGTTCAGGAAAGACCAGCCGGGCGACCCAGTTGCCGTAGGGGTCCTGCTGCCAGTTGAGGAAGTGCCGTGCCGGATCGGCGCGCAGCGAGTAGCCGACCACCGGCGTGCGGCAATGCGGTGCGGGACGCAGGCGCACCTCGTGCGGCGAAAGATTGACCAACCGGTCGAACCGGTAGGTCGTGCGGTGCTGCAGCGCTACGCGGATCGCCATCCGGCCCCGTCGCTCACGACCATTGCGGATTCGGCAGCTCCGCGAACACGCGCCGCAGCCCTTCGCCCCACTGCGTATGGATCATCTGGAAATACGGGTCGGATTCCTCGATGCGCTTGCGCAGAGCGAGTCTCAAGGCGTCGGTCTCGTACACCGCGAGATCGATCGGCAGCCCCACTGATATGTTCGACCGCATCGTCGAGTCGAACGACACGATCGTGCACTTGGTCGCTTCCTGCAGCGATGTCGAGCGCGTGATCACCCGGTCGATCACCGGCTTGCCGTATTTGCTCTCGCCGATCTGGAAGTAGCAGGTGTCGGCGGTCGCCTCGATGAAATTCCCTTCGCTGTAGACCTCGAACAGACGCGGCGGCTCCCCCTTCACCTGGCCGCCGACGATGAACGTCGCGTGCGAATCGATGTTGTTCTGCAGCAAATACGGCCCGTCGCGCGTCCTGACTTCACGCAGCGCGTCGCCGACGAGCCGCGCCACATCGAACATCGACGGCGCGTTCCACAGCTGAAGCTGGCTTTCGCCGGCGCGCGCGCGGTGCTCGAGTATGTTCAGCGCATTCTGGGTGATCGAAAGATTGCCGGACGACAGGACGACGATGACGCGGTCACCTGCCCGCTCGAAAACGTGCATCTTGGAGAACCGCCCGATCTGGTCGACGCCGGCATTCGTGCGCGAGTCCGAAGCGAAGATCATTCCTGCGTCGAGCGACATGGCAACGCAATAAGTCATGGTGGAAGGCCGCAGTCGAGTGGGGCGATTCTACCGGAGCCGAGGAGCTAATAGGTCGGCACGAGGAACTGACTGTTGATTTCGCCGCCCAGTTCCGAAATGCGGTCCAGAAATTCCATCAAATATTCGTGCAACCCGAACCTGATGATGTCGTCGGTCCGCGCGAAGCGCAGCCTAGCATGCAGCTCGCCGCTGGCCCGCCTGATTTCCGTGCCGCTGTCGTCGCAGAGCACTGCCAGCGTTTCGTTGATGAAATTCATGCAGGAATGCAGCGAGCGCGGCATGTCCTGGCGCAGGATCAGCAGCTCGGCCACGCGGCGCGGGGTGATGACGTCGCTGTAGATCTTGCGGTAGGACTCGAAGCCCGACACCGAGCGCAGCAGCGCTCCCCACTGGTAGTAGTCGACTGCGCCGCCGACCTCGGCCGCCGACGGAAGCAGCGTGTGGTACTTGACGTCGAGTATCCGCGCTGTATTGTCGGCCCGCTCGAGGTGCGTGCCCAGCCGGATGAAATGATAGGCCTCGTCGCGCAGCATCGTGCCGAAGGTGACGCCGCGAAACAGATGCGAGCGCATCTTGACCCAGCCGAGAAATTCCGACACGCCGCTGCCCTGGATGTGCTCGTAGTCCTGGCCGCGCATCTCCAGCCACGCCGAATTGAGGTCCTCGTACATCTCCGAGGTGATTGCCCCGCGCACCGCCCGCGCCGATTCGCGCGCGGCCCGCAGGCAGCACTGGATCGACGAGGGATTGGCCGCATCCAGGATCATGTAGCGCAGCACGTTCTCCGCCGAAAGCTGTGGAAAACGCTCGTAGAACGCCGTGGCGAGGCCGGAGGTGATCAGCGGCACCGCCCAGGGCTCGGCCCAGGCCAGGCCGGGCTCGACGGCATCGTAGGGCAGCAGCGACATCCGGTAGGTGACGTCGAGCAGGCGCGCCGTGTTCTCGGCGCGCTCGATATGGCGCGCCATCCAGTAGAGCTCGTTTGCGGTGCGGCACAGCATCCGTCGCCTTCTCGTTCCGATCGCGCGCCAGCGGCCTGGGTTCCGTTGTCGCGCTGATTGTTCTACGCCGCCACGACCCAGGTGTCCTTGGTGCCGCCGCCCTGCGACGAATTGACGACCAGCGACCCTTCGCGCAGCGCCACCCGCGTGAGCCCCCCAGGCACCAGCGTCACGCCCCGGCCCGAGAGCACGTACGGCCGCAGGTCGATGTGCCGGGGCGCGAGCCCGGACTCAGTGAACGTCGGGCAGGTCGAAAGCGACAACGTCGGTTGCGCGATGTATTTGCCGGGATTGGCGGCGATGCGGGCGCGGAACGCCTCGCGCTCGGCGACGCTGGCCGCCGGCCCGACCAGCATGCCGTAGCCGCCGGCGCCGTGCACTTCCTTGATTACCAGCTCGTCCAGGTGATCGAGGCAATAGGAGAGATCGTCGGCGCGATGCAGCTGCCAGGTCGGCACGTTTCTCAATATCGGCTCCTCGGTCAGGTAGAAGCGGATCATGTCCGGCACATACGGGTAGATCGACTTGTCGTCGGCGACGCCGGTGCCGATGGCGTTGGCCAGCGTCACTTTCCCGGCTCGGTAAGCGGCGAACAGGCCGGGGACGCCCAGCGTGGAATCCGCCCGGAAGGTCCGCGGATCGAGGAAGTCGTCGTCGACCCGCCGATAGAGGACGTGCACGCGCTGCGGCCCGCGCGTGGTGCGCATGTACACGGCGTCGTTCTGGACGAACAGGTCCTGCCCCTCGACCAGCTCGACGCCCATCTGCTGGGCCAGGAACGCGTGCTCGAAATAGGCCGAGTTGTAGGCGCCCGGCGTCAGAACCGCCACCTCGGCCTGGTGCTCGCCGGCCGGCGCGACCGCGTGCAGCGTTTCAAGCAGCAGATCGGGGTAGTGCTCGACCGGCTTGATCGCCTGGGTGGCGAACAGCTCGGGAAACAGCCGCATCATCATCTTGCGGTTCTCCAGCATGTAGGACACGCCGGAAGGGACGCGCAGGTTGTCCTCGAGCACGTAGTAGTCGCCCTCCCCGGCACGAACGATGTCGACGCCGGCGATGTGCGCGTAGATGCTCCCCGGCACGTCCATGTCCTGCATCTGGCGCCGGTACTGGGCGTTGGACAGCACGCGCTCGGCAGGAATCAAGCCCGACTTGAGGATGTCCTGCGCGTGGTAGATGTCGTGCAGGAACAAGTTCAGCGCCCGCACGCGCTGCTTCAGTCCCTGCTCCAGCGTCAGCCATTCAGCGGCAGGGATGATGCGCGGCACGATGTCGAACGGGATCAGCCGCTCGGTGCCGGCATCCTCGCCATACACCGCGAACGTGATGCCGAGGCGGTGAAAGGCCCGTTCGGCCTCCTTGCGTTTGCGGGCGATCTTGTCGGCGGGCGTGCGCTCCAGCCAGTCGGCAAAAGTCTGGTATCCGGGCCGGATCGTGCCCCCCGTCCCGTGCATTTCGTCGTAATAGACACGGGACAGGGCGCCGTTATCGCGCAATGTCGTCTGTTTCTGCAAGACTTGAGCCAGCGTTAATTTTGCTTTTGCGCCTAGAAGCTTACCTAAACCGAAGCGCCGACGGACGGTGCAACCCAGCGTCCGGAGCCGGAATCGGCCACGAATCGAGCCCCTTTTTTGTTCAAGACAGACATGGACAAATGGTATGGCTGGTTTGACCCTCGATCGACGTGCGTGCTTAAATACCCGCTCCTGTCTGGGTTCGCGCGGGCGGTTAGCTCAGCGGTAGAGCATTGCCTTCACACGGCAGGGGTCACTGGTTCGATACCAGTATCGCCCACCATGGAACCAAGGGGTTGCACGCAAGTGTAACCCCTATTTTTTTGGCCCCCTTTGTCGCGACACGCCACATCGCGCCAATTTTTGCATACCATGTCGCGAAATACGCTCGCGGAGTGCGACGATGATTGAAAATTCCGGCGATCGCCACGCCGTCGACGCATTGGTCTTCGACGCCTACGGAACCCTGTTCGATGTGCAGTCGGTCGCGGCGACAGCCGAGGCTCTCTTCCCCGGTCGCGGCGTCGCGCTCTCACAACTCTGGCGCGGCAAGCAACTCGAATACAGCTGGCTGCAAAGCCTCATGCAGACCGCGGCGCACCCGCGCGAGGATTTCGCGGCCCTGACCGCGCACGCGCTGGTCTACGCGGCCGAAGCACTCGGCCTGCCGCTGTCCGCTGCTGCGCGCCATCGGCTGCTCGATGCGTATCTCGACCTGTCGCCATTTCCCGACGCGGAAGCGACGCTGGCGCGGCTTGCACCGCGCCCGCGGCTGATCCTGTCCAACGGCACGCGCGCAATGCTCGCTCCGCTGGCCGCCGCCACCGGTCTCGCGCGCCACC
This sequence comes from Casimicrobiaceae bacterium, assembly GCA_050742615.1. GTDB lineage: Bacteria > Pseudomonadota > Gammaproteobacteria > Burkholderiales > Casimicrobiaceae > PALSA-1003. Next base: position 10,065 of record JBOIGD010000167.1, read on the forward strand.
TCACCGGCATCTTGTCGGTCGACGATGTTGACGTCTACAAACCGCATCCGCGCGTCTATCAACTCGCGGTCGACGAGCTGGCGCTGCCGCCGGCGCGCATCGGCTTCGTTTCGTCGAACGCCTGGGATGCAATCGGCGCCAAGGCGTTCGGCTTTACCGTGTTCTGGGTCGATCGTCTGGGCGTGCCGATCGACCGGCACGGTCCGCGACCGGACTGCACGATCGGCTCGCTTGGCGAATTGCCGGCGCGATTGAGCGATGGCTAGGGTCGCGATCGGCCGCTCTTCGCGCCGCGCGCCGGGCCTTCCGCGCGACAGCCACGCCCTCTTCGACGCGGCGAGTTCGCGCCCGCGCTACGGCATGTACTGGCCGCCGTTGACTTCGATCACCTGGCCGGTAACGTAGCCGCTCATCGCGTCGGAGGCGAGGTAGACGAACGTCCCGGCGCACTCCTCCGCGGTTCCCAGGCGATTCATCGGAATCGTTGCCTGCATCGCCTTCAGCTGTTCGGGCGTCGAGTAGCGCTCATGGAACGGGGTCGTGATGACGCCCGGCGACACCGCGTTCACGCGGATCCGGTCGGCGACCAGTTCCTTCGCCCAGCCCTTGGTTGCCGTCGAGATGAAGCCTTTCGCGCCGGCATAGATGATCGCGCCGCCGCCGCCGCCGTGGCGGGCGGCGATCGAGCTGACGTTGATGATGTTGCCGCCTCCCTGCCGGCGCATCGCCGGAACGACCTCGTGCACGAACGTGGCTACCTGAATGACGTTGAGGTCGAGCACCTGGTGCAGGTAGGCGTCGCTGTAGTCCTCGACCTTGGTGCGCTTGACCAGCCCACCGGCATTGTTGATCAGGACGTCGATGCTGCCGAACCCCGCCAGCGTATCGGCGACGATGCGTTTGACGTTGGCGCCGTGCGTCACGTCGCCGCCGACGAGCAGCGCTTCGGCGCCGGCCGCCTTGACGTCGCGCGCCACGCCTTCCGCGGCCTCGCGACTCGCGTTGTAGTGGATCGCGACCTTGCTGCCCTGCTGCGCGAACGCGCGCGCCGCCGCGGCACCGATGCCGGTCGATGCGCCAGTGATCAAGACGACCTTGTTCTTGAGATCGGGAACCATCGGTTGCTCCATCGTGGGTTTCGGCCGCGCGCGCGGCGCGGGGACGGGACGCGCCGGCAGGAATGCGTTGCGCGCGCCGGGATTGTACTACGCGCGCGGGGCCCCTCGCCGCGGGCTCGCGCCGCGACAGGCTGCGACTGCCTCGCGGATCGCCGCGATCGCGGCGGGGCGAGGAAAGCTCTTGCGGTGCGCGAGCGCGATTCGCCGCGACGGCACCGGCCGGGAGAACGGCACCGGCACGACCAGCCGGCTGTGGTACTTGGGCGTCAGCGCGTCGCGCGGCAGCACCGATACGCCCAGGCCCGAGGCGACCATGTTGCGTATCGTCTCGAGCGAATTGCTGCGGGTGACCGGTGCGCCGGAGCGATTGAGCTCCGGGCAGGAATCGAGCACCTGGTCGCGGAAACAGTGTCCGACGTTGAGCAGAATCGCGTGCTCGGCGGCGAGCTCGGACGGGTCGATCGACTTGCGCTTCGCCCAGGCGTGCTTCTCCGGCACGACCACCTGGAACGGCTCCTCGTAGAGGAAATCGGTGACGATCCCCGGATGATCGAACGGCAGCGCGATGATGGCGGCGTCGATGCGGCCCGCCCGAAGCGACGTCTCCAGATTTTCGGTGAGGTTCTCCTCGATCTCCAGCGGCATCCCCGGCGCGCGCTCGTTCAGCGCCGGGATCAGGTCCGGCAGCAGGTACGGCGCGACGGTGTAGATGACGCCGAGACGGAGCAGCCCGACAAGCTGGTTGCGCCCGGCCTGCGCGATGTCACGGATCCGGGCGGCTTCTTCCAGCACCTTCTGCGCCTGCTCGATGATGCGCGCGCCGACCGGCGTGATCGTCACCTCGTTCTTGCCGCGCTCGAAGAGCTGGGTGCCGAGCTCTTCCTCGAGCTTCTGGATCGCCACCGACAGCGCCGGCTGGCTGATGAAGCAATGCTGCGCCGCGCGGCCGAAATTGCGTTCCTGTGCGACGGCAACGATGTAGCGTAGCTCGTTGAACGTCATCGCATGCGCTTGAGGAACTCAGCAAATGCCGGCCCGATCTCGGGATGCTTCAGCGCAAGCTCGACCGTCGCTTCCAGGTAGCCCAGCTTGCTGCCGCAGTCGTAGCGCCGGCCCTCGAACTCGTGGGCGAGGACCTTCTCGTCCTCGAGCAGGCGGGCGATGCCGTCGGTGAGCTGGATCTCGCCGCCGGCGCCAGCCGGCATCGTCCGCAGATGGTGGAAGATCCGCGGCGTCAGTACATAGCGGCCGACGACGCCCAGCGTCGACGTCGTCGTGCCGGGCCTGGGCTTCTCAACGATGCGCGAAATGCGGCCCACCCGGTTGCTGACGCCTTCGGTCTCGACGATGCCGTAGCTGCCGACGTCGGCGGCGGCGACCGGCATCACACCGATCACCGAATATTGCTCGCGCTCGGCGATATCGGTCATCTGCCGCATGACCGGCACCGCGGCGTCGATCAGGTCGTCGGCCAGCAGCACCGCGAAGGCCTGGTCGCCGATGACGGGCTCGGCGCACAGCACGGCGTGCCCCAGCCCCAGCGCCTCGGTCTGGCGAATGTAGATGCAGTTGATGCCGCTCGGCGTGGCGGACTGGACGGTCTCGAGGAGCGCCGTCTTGTTGCGCGCGGCCAGTTCCGTTTCCAGCTCGTAAGCCTTGTCGAAATGGTCTTCGATCGCCCGCTTGTTGCGGCCGGTGATGAAGATCATGTCGGTGATGCCGGCGGCCGCCGCCTCCTCGACCGCGTACTGGATCAGCGGCTTGTCGACGACTGGCAGCATCTCCTTCGGACTGGCCTTGGTCACCGGCAGGAACCGAGTGCCCAGCCCGGCGACTGGAAAGACGGCCTTGGTTATTTTTCCGAACGCCATTTATTCGTTCCCGTCGATGAGTTGCCTGAATTGTCGTTCGTCGAGCACGCGCACCCCGAGTGCGGCCGCACGATCGAATTTGCCGCCCGGGTCGGTGCCCGCGACGACATAGTTGGTCTTTTTCGACACACTGCCGGCGACCTTGCCGCCGCGCGCTTCGATCAGCACCTTGGCTTCGTCGCGCGACAGCGTGGGCAGGGCGCCGGTCAGCACGAACACCAGACCGGCCAGCTTCCCCGCCGGCGCGCGCTGCGGCGTACTTTCCGGCCAATGTACCCCGGCGGCGCGCAACTGGGCAATGACTTCGCGATTGTGCGATTCGGCGAAGAACTGGCGAATGCTCCGCGCCAGGACCGGACCGACGTCGTGCACTTCCAGCAGCGCCGCCTCGTCGGCCGATTCCAGCGCCGCAAGATTGCCGAAATGCCGCGCCAGATCCGTGGCGGTGGTCTCGCCGACATGCCGGATGCCCAGCGCGAAGACGAAGCGGGCGAGCGTCGTGCCGCGGCTCCTGTCGATCGCGGCGACGACGTTGGCGGCGGACTTGTCGGCCATCCGCTCGAGGCCGGCCAGCGCGGCCACCCCGAGCTTGTAGAGATCCGCGGGTGTGCGCACGATTCCGGCATCGACCAGCTGATCGACGAGCTTGTCGCCCAGGCCCTCAATGTCCATCGCGCGCCTGCCGGCGAAATGCAGCAGCGCCTGCTTGCGCTGCGCCGGGCAGACCAGCCCGCCCGAACAGCGCGCGACCGCCTCGTCGGGCAGGCGCACGACGCCGGACCCGCACTCGGGACAGCGTCTCGGCATCGCGAACTGACGGGTCCGCGCCGGCCGCTCTCCGACGACGACCCGCGCGATTTCCGGAATCACGTCGCCGGCGCGCCGCACGATGACCGTATCGCCGATGCGCACGTCCTTGCGCCGGATCTCGTCCTCGTTGTGCAGCGTGGCATTGGTCACCGTGACGCCGCCGACAAAAACGGGCTTCAGCCGTGCGACCGGAGTCAATGCTCCGGTGCGCCCGACCTGCACCTCGATATCCAAGACCTCGGTCGCCATCTCCTCCGCGGGAAACTTGTGCGCGATGGCGAAACGCGGCGCACGCGAGACGAACCCGAGCCGGACCTGCTGCTCGAAATCGTTGACCTTGTAGACGACGCCGTCGATCTCGAACGGCAACTCGGCACGCCGCTCGCCGATCCGGCGGTAGTAGTCGAGCATCCCTTCGGGCCCCTGAACGACCGCACGCTCTTTTGCGACCGGAAAGCGCAGCTCCGCCAGCCACGAGAGCAGCGCGCCATGGGTCCGCGGCGGTTTGATCCCGCCCCATTCGACCGCACCGAGGCCGTAGGCGAAAAAAACCAGCGGCCGTTTGGCGGTGATCCGTGAATCGAGCTGCCGCAGGCTTCCGGCTGCCGCGTTGCGGGGATTGACGAATACCTTCTCACCGGCCGCCGCCTGCGCGGCATTCATGGCGGCGAAATCGCGCCGCCGCATCAGGACTTCGCCGCGAACTTCGAGGTATGGCGGCAGGCGCCCGGTGAGCTCGAGCGGCAGCGCTCGCACGGTGCGCAGATTCCGCGTGACGTTCTCACCCGTATTGCCGTCGCCACGCGTCGCGCCGACGGTGAATACGCCGTGTTCGTAGCTCAAGCTGATCGCGAGTCCGTCGAACTTGGGCTCGGCGGCATATTCGAGGCGATCGACGTCCAGCGCCTCCCGTGCGCGCCGGTCGAACGCCTCGACTTCGGCGGCGCTGAAGGCGTTGTTGAGCGACAGCATCGGCAGCCGGTGGGTGACCGCGGCGAATTCCGCCGCGGGCTCCGCGCCGACCCGTTGCGTCGGCGAATCCGCGCTGATCAGCGCCGGGTACTCGCTCTCCAGCGCCTGCAACTCGCGGAACAGACCGTCGTACTCGGCATCGCTCACGGTCGGCGTGTCGAGCACGTAGTAGGCCTGGTTGTGCGCCTCGATCGCCGCGCGCAGCGCCGCGACGCGCTTGGCGAGGCTGGCGGGGACGGCGGCGCGCGCCGGCATGGCAGCCTAGGGGCTGTTAACGCTATGTGCCTGCACGCGGCGGGGGAGCGCCGGGCGCAGGGCAAGGCGCCGGCGACGCCGTTTGGCAGCGCCCAACCAGGAGCCTGCAACGCAGCCATGTGCCCGGCGCTCCCCCGCCCCGAAGGGTGATCCTTCAGAAAGCCCGCAGGCTGCGTTGCCGCTCGTTGCGAGGCAGTGAGCCTCACTGCCTCGCCGCACCCTGCCTGCGGGCTTTCTGAAGGTCACGCGTACAGGCATATAGCGTTAACAGGCCCTAACCGAACAGCCGCAGCGCGCGCGGGCCGCCGGGTTCGATGTTGGCTTCGCGCAGCGCCACGGCGGTCGCCTGCACTTCGGCGCGAATCGACGCCAGCGCCGCGTCGTTCAGCGGCCGGCGATTGTCGTCGACCAGCACGCCTTCGAGCGTGTGCGCCATGCGCTTCGCCGCGAGCCGCATCTGGTCGAAGACGCGAACCGGATCGGCGACGCGCGGCACGTCCAGCAGCAGCACGACGCCGGGCGTCGACAGCTGCCGCAGGCTTTCCGCCGTGAATGCCTCCTGCCGATAGTTCTGCAGGCCGTACTGCGTCGCGCCGTTGTCGTCCCCGACGAAGTCGAAGCTGCCGTTGGCGTTCAGCCGGAAGCCCGCCGCTTCGGCGACTCCGCGCAGGCGCGTTCCGGCGATCTGGTGGTCGCTCTTGAGGATGGTCAGTCCGATCTGCACGTCGAGATCGGCGCAGAAGCGATCGAGCTCCTCGCCGCGTCCGGCCTCGGCTGCCGGGTCCGGCAGGGCGAACGCCGCCGCCATGGCCGCGCCGGCACGCGCCACTTCATGCAGGAATGTCGCGACGTCTTCGCGCGATGCGGCGCCCGCGCGATTGGCGAGCAGCATGCAAGCGGCCAGTTCCTCCCAGGGACCGCCTTTCAGGGACTCGACCGCCTGCCAGGGCAGGTCGCGGCCGCGCCGCCCCAGCCAGCGGCTGGGCTTGGCGAATGCGGCGTCGAGCAGGCCGGCCAGCGCATCACCGCGCACCGGCTCCTGGGGCTCGAATCGGACGACGCACTCGATGTCGGCGTCGGGCGCAGGGCCTGAGCGTTCGGCCCGGGTCGCCGGCACAACGTCCGGCAGCGGATCGTCCGGCGACGCGAAAGCCCGCGGCGGCAGGTCATCCGGTTCGGCGGCGGACTCGACGGCCGCGCTCGCCGCCATCGTGTTCTCGTCGGTTCGAAGCTGCGGTTCGACCCGCTCGCGGTCCAGCAGAACATCGGCCGGCTGGCGAAACGCCGATTCGATGCGCCGCCGCGCCCGCCGCTCCTGCAGCCAGTTGTACAAGAGGACCGCCACCACCAGCGCCGCGCCGGCCGCGAGAAGTCCGAGGAACAGCGAGTTCATCCGGCCGCCGCGCGTGCCTGCTGCGGCATGGTTTCCGCGAGCTCGAGCGCTTCGGCGATGTCGACCGCGACCACGCGCGAGACTCCCGGATCGGCCATCGTGATGCCGATCAGCTGATTCGCCATTTCCATCGTGATCTTGTTGTGGCTGATGAACAGGAATTGGGTGACGTCGGCCATCGTCCGCACCAGTGCGCAAAAGCGATCGGTATTGGGATCGTCGAGCGGCGCATCGACTTCGTCGAGCAGGCAGAACGGCGCCGGGTTAAGGCGGAACAGTGCGAATACCAGCGAGATGGCCGTCAGTGCCTTTTCGCCGCCCGAAAGCAGGTGGATCGATGCGTTGCGCTTGCCGGGTGGCTGCGCAAAGATCTGCAC
>JBOIGD010000168.1:0-4026 GCA_050742615.1 Casimicrobiaceae bacterium
CGCGCGCGACGCCGCGCTCAACCTGATGCGCTTTTTTGCGCATGAATCGTGCGGGCAGTGCACGCCCTGCCGTGTCGGCACCGAAAAGGCGGTCGGGTTGCTGGCCAAGCCGCAATGGGATACTGCGCTGTTGGCCGAGCTGTCGCAGGCGATGGCCGATGCATCGATCTGCGGGCTGGGGCAGGCGGCGCCGAATCCGGTGAGCTGCGTGGTCAAATATTTTCCCCAGGAACTGGCATGAACGAGGCGGAAGCTTGAAGACCCCCCGAAGGACCGTCGCCGAGCGATTGCTCGGAGGCCGACGCGACGGTGTTAGCCGTCGGAGGATTGGCACGGCGGAGGCCGAGACATGAACGCTCCCGTCGAAGCCGCGCTCGCGGCAGAGCTGATCGAGTTCCGCCTCAATGGCGAAGCGGTCTCGGCACGCGCCGGCGAGACCATCATCGAGGCCGCGCAGCGCCACGGCGTCGAGATCCCCCGCCTTTGCTACAAGCCGGGCATGCGCCCCGATGGGAACTGCCGCGCCTGCATGGTCGAGATCAAGGGCGAGCGCGTGCTCGCGCCGTCGTGCTGTCGCGCCCCGGCGCCGGGCATGGAGGTGACCAGCGACAGCCCGCGCGCGGTCCATTCGCAGAAGCTCGTCGTCGAGATGCTCGCCGCCGACGTGCCGGCGCGGGTCTACAAGCTCGACTCCGAGCTGGAGCGGTGGAAGCGCTGGCTCGGCATCGGCACCCCTCGCTTCGAGGCGCGCGCGCAGCCGAAGGCCGATCTGTCGCACCCGGCGATCGCGGTCAACCTCGATGCCTGCATCCAGTGCACCCGCTGCGTGCGCGCGTGCCGCGAAGAGCAGGTCAACGACGTCATCGGCTACGCCTTTCGCGGCGCGCATTCGGCGATCGTGTTCGACTTGGGCGATCCGATGGGCGTGTCGACTTGCGTGGCCTGCGGCGAGTGCGTGCAGGCCTGCCCGACCGGTGCGCTGGCGCCGGCGAAGGACGCGTACCTGGTGGTGGCCGACAAGGTCGTGCCGTCGGTCTGCCCGTATTGCGGCGTAGGCTGCCAGCTGAACTATCACGTCAAGGACAACGAAATCTTGCGCGTCGAGGGTCGTGACGGACCGGCGAACCATGAGCGCCTGTGCGTCAAAGGCCGCTACGGTTACGACTACGTGCATCATCGGCAGCGCCTGACCAGGCCACTGATCCGCAAGGCCGGCATCGCCAAGACGGCGGACTTCGTCATGGACCCCAGTGATCCACTGGCGGTGTTCCGCGAGGCGAGCTGGGAAGAAGCCCTCGAATTCGCCGGCGGGACGCTCAAGCGCATCCGCGACGAGCTGGGCGGCCACGCGCTGGCCGGTTTCGGCTCCGCCAAGGGGTCGAACGAGGAAGCGTATCTGTTCCAGAAGCTCGTGCGCACCGGCTTCGGCTCGAACAACGTCGACCATTGCACGAGGCTTTGCCACGCGTCCAGCGTCGCGGCGCTGCTCGAAGGGATCGGCTCGGGCGCGGTGTCGAACCCGGTGATGGATGTGATGAAGGCCGAGGTGGTGCTGCTGATCGGCGCCAATCCGGTGGTCAATCATCCGGTCGCGGCGACCTGGCTCAAGAACGCCGTCAAGAACGGCACCAAGCTGATCCTCGCCGATCCGCGCCGTTCGGAGCTCGCGCGGCACGCGACGCATTACCTGCAGTTCAAGCCGGACACCGACGTGGCCCTGCTGAACGCGATGATGCACGTGATCGTCGCCGAGGGGCTGGTGGCCAGGAGCTTCGTCGCCGATCGCACCAGCGGCTTCGAGGAAATCCGCAGGAACGTCGCGGGCTACAGCCCGGAAGCGATGGCGCCGGTGTGCGGGGTCGACGCGGCGACGATCCGCGAGGTCGCGAGGATGTATGCGAAATCGCGCGGGTCGATGATCCTGTGGGGCATGGGCATATCGCAGCACGTGCACGGCACCGACAACGCGCGCTGCCTGATCGCGCTGTCGATGATGACCGGGCAGGTCGGCCGTCCGGGCACCGGACTCCATCCGCTGCGCGGCCAGAACAACGTGCAGGGGGCGAGCGACGTCGGCCTGATCCCGATGATGTACCCCGACTACCAGCGCGTGGACGATGCCGATACGCGCGGCAGGTTCGAGCGGGTCTGGGGCGCGGCGCTCGACCCGGAACCTGGCCTGACGGTCGTCGAGATCATGACCGCCGTGCACGAAGGCAAGATCCGTGGCATGTACATCATGGGCGAGAATCCGGCGATGTCCGATCCCGACGTGAGCCACGCGCGGCAGGCGCTGGCGGAGCTCGAGATGCTGGTCGTGCAGGATATCTTCCTCACCGAGACCGGCTATCTCGCCGACGTCATCCTGCCGGCCTCGGCCTTTCCCGAAAAGACCGGCACCTTCACCAACACCGACCGCAGCGTGCAGCTCGGCCGGCAGGCGCTCGACCCGCCAGGCGAAGCCCGCCAGGACCTGAAGATCATCGTCGCGATGGCAAGGAAGCTCGGGCTCGACTGGAAATACGATCACCCCAGCCAGGTCTTCGAGGAAATGCGCCGCACGATGCCGTCGATCGCCGGCATCACCTGGGACCGCCTCGAGCAGGAGCACGCCGTCACCTATCCGTGCGAGCAGGAAGGCGATCCGGGGCAGCGGGTCGTCTTCACCGAGGATTTTCCGACCGCGAACGGCAAAGGCCGGTTCGTGCCGGCGACGATCATTCCCGCCGCCGAGCGGCCGGACGGCGCCTATCCGTTCGTTCTGATCACCGGGCGCCAACTCGAGCATTGGCACACCGGCAGCATGACTCGCCGCGCGCGCGTTCTCGACACGATCGAGCCCTCGCCGGTCGCATCGGTCAATCCGGAGGATCTGCAGGCGCTGGGAGTAGAACCGGGCAATGCGATCACCGTCGCATCGCGCCGCGGCAGCATCACGCTGTCGGCGCGCGCCGACGAGGGCACCCCGCGCGGCGCGGTGTTCATTCCATTCTGCTACTACGAGGCGGCGGCGAACCTGCTGACCAACCCGGTGCTCGATCCATTTGGCAAGATTCCGGAGTTCAAGTACTGTGCTGTGCGTGTGAGCGCGGGCGGATCGACCAGCGAGGTCGTCGGCTACGACGCTTGAGACTTCCGGGCGCCGTCGCGGTCGGATGCGCCGGCTCCGCAACGGTGGGAGCGAAGTTTTGCGTCGCGACAGGATCGGCGGACGGCCGCGCAGTCTGTCGGCGGATTCAAGCCGCATCCGGGCGACCAATCTAGGAGGAATCGGGATGAACAAGTTCAGGCAGTTCGGCACGCTGACCGCACTCGTCGCGCTGGTGGCGGCAGGCTCGGCCGCGGCGGCGCCGGTGGTGTTGCGCGCCTCGCACCAGTTTCCCGGCGGCAAGGGTGACGTGCGCGACGAGATGGTGCAGATCATCGCGCGCGATGCCAAGGCGGCCGGCGTCGACCTCGAGATCCAGGTCTATCCCGGCGCGGCGCTGTTCAAGCCGAACGAGCAGTGGAACGCGATGGTCAACGGCCAGCTCGACATCTCGGCGTTTCCGCTCGACTACGCCAGCGGCAAGGTACGCGAGTTCGGCGCCACCCTGATGCCGGGGCTGGTGCGCAACCACGAGCGCGCGGCGCGCCTCGGCAAATCCAAGTTCATGAAGGACATCAAGGCCAAGATCGAGCAGGCCGGCGTCATCGTCCTCTCCGACGCCTGGCTCGCCGGCGCTGTCGCCTCCAAGAAGGACTGCATCCGCACGCCGGCCGACGTCAAGGGCCAGAAAATGCGCTCGGCGGGACCGACGTTCGCGGCGATGTGGCAGGCGGCCGGTGCATCCATCGTCTCGATACCGAGCAACGAGGTCTACAATGCGCTGCAGACCGGCGTCGCCGAAGCCACCGATACCAGCGCCAGCAGCTTCGTCTCGTTTCGCATTTACGAGCAGGTCAAGTGCATCACGGCGCCGGGCGACAACGCCCTGTGGTTCATGTACGAGCCCGTGCTGATGTCGAAGAAGAGCTTCGATCGCC
>JBOIGD010000169.1:0-10520 GCA_050742615.1 Casimicrobiaceae bacterium
ACTCTATATCGGGCTGATGTCCGGCACCAGCGTCGACGGCGTCGATGCGGTGCTGGCGGATTTCGCGGTGGCGCCCTGCCGCACGCGCGCGCGGCGCCATGTCGCCTTCGGCGACGCGCTTCGCGCCGAGCTCAACGCCTTGCAGCAAAGCGGCGCGGACGAATTGCATCGTGCCGCGCTGGCGGCAAACGCCTTGATGGACTGCTGCGCGCTGGCCGTGGCCGGCGTCCTCGCTGACGCCGGCGTGCAGGCGTCGGACGTCGCCGCGGTCGGCCTGCATGGCCAGACGCTGAGGCACAGGCCCGAGCTCGGGTTCACGACGCAGCTCGCCAACCCGGCGCGGCTCGCCGAAGCGTGCAACATCGCGGTCGTCGCCGATTTCCGTAGCCGCGACGTCGCGGCCGGCGGGCAGGGCGCGCCGCTGGCGCCCGCGCTGCACGCGGCGCTGTTTCGCGATCCGCAGCGGCATCGCGTCGTGCTCAACATCGGCGGCATCGCCAACGTCACCGACCTGCCTCCGCAAGGCGTGGTGCGCGGCTTCGACACCGGCCCGGGGAATACGCTGCTCGACGCCTGGTGCCTGCGGCACACCGGCCAGGCCTTCGATCGCGACGGCGCGTGGGCTGTCACCGGGCGGCCGATCCCGGCGTTGCAGGAGGCGCTGCGCGCCGAGGCGTACTTTGCGTTGCCTCCGCCGAAGAGCACCGGACGCGACCGCTTCAATCTGCGCTGGCTCGAAGCGCGGCTCCAGCCGGCGTACGCGGCGGCAGACGTGCAGAGGACGCTCGTCGCGCTGACGGCGTCGTCGATCGCGGATGTGATTGCACAGCACTGCGCGGGAGCGGCCGAGGTGCTGGTATGCGGCGGCGGCGCGCACAACGCGGCGCTGCTGCGGGATCTGGCGTCCCATCTCGGGGCGCGCACGCTGGCGACGACGGCGGCGTACGGCGTCCCGGTCAACGATGTCGAGGCGCTGGCGTTCGCCTGGCTCGCGCGGGAGACGCTGGCCGGCCGCCCCGGCAACCTGCCGGCGGTTACCGGAGCCCGGGGCAGCCGCGTGCTCGGCGCCGTCTATCCGGCGTAACCCGAGCCGGCCCGGAATGCAAAACGGGCGCCGCAAAGCGCCCGTCGTCGTCCGGCGATCGGTCGCGCGTCAAGTCGTCGAGAACGACGAGCCGCAGCCGCAGGTCGTCGTGGCCTGCGGGTTCTTGATCACGAACTGCGCGCCCTCGAGGCCTTCCTGGTAATCGATCTCGGCGCCCACCAGATACTGGTAGCTCATCGGGTCGATCAGCAGCATCACCCCGTTCTTTTCCATCGACGTATCGTCCTCGTTGACGGTCTCGTCGAAAGTGAAGCCGTACTGGAAGCCTGAGCAGCCGCCGCCGCTGACGAACACGCGCAGCTTGAGCTCCGGGTTGCCCTCCTCGTCGATCAGGGTCTTGACCTTCGCCGCCGCGGCATCGGTGAATACGAACGGGGCGGGCATTTCGGTCATTGCGTTCATCATCGGCTCCTGTTGCCGCACCTGAAGCGCGGCATCCTCATTATCGGCTGCGCGGTCGACGGGGTCAATGCGCGCTCGATCCGCGCCCGGCGTCAATCGGCGGTCGCGCGCTTCAATTCGACCACGTCCGCGGTCTCCTGCCCGGCGTGCGTCAGTTTGCCCTGGACGACGGCGCCGACGTGCATTTCGAGCGTACGGTACATCACGTCTCCATGGACCTGCGCCTTGGCCTGCAGTTCCAGGTGATCGCTGGCTGCGACCGGGCCGGTCACTGCGCCATTGACGACCACGTGCGACACGCGGACTTCGCCATCGACCTTCGCATGCTCGCTGATCACCAGCGTGCCGGGCTGGTTGTCGACGGTCCCCACTTTGCCGTGCACGGTGCCGTCGATGCGCAGGCCGCCCGAAAAGACGAGATCGCCATTCACCGTCGTCCCGGCGCCGATCAGGCTATCCAGCCGCTTCTGCGTGGGACGGGTCTTCTTCTGCTGAAACATGGGGCCTCCTATGAAATATTCAAGCTGCGGGTCGCCTTCGGGTTTGGCTGGCCCTGCTCGAGCACATTGGCCTGCAGGCTCTTGAGCTGGCTCCCCGGCGGCACGCTGATCATGCCTTCAACCCTCTGATAATACTTGAATTTCAACTGCAGCGCCGAAGCGTGTTCGGGCTGATCCTCGGGCAGGTCGATGATAACCGGGCCGTTCTTGTCCACCAGACTCGCTTGCATGGTGAGCTGGCCCGAAAACTCGTCGTTGGGCTTGCCGCCGCGCACGATCAGCAGGCTGTAGTGATACGCATCGTCGCTTGCGCGCTCGGCGGTGAGCCGCTGGATCGAAATCGCGCCCTGCTTGCCGCTGTCGCTGAACAGCTGCTGCAGGAAAGCGAGCTGCTCTTTCATCTGCGTGTTCTCGCTCTGCAGGTCCAGCGTCTGCCTGGACAGCGTCGTTTGCGCGCCGCGCGCGACGCCCAGATCGCTTTCGAGCTCGGTGGTCCTGGCACGCAACCGGGCGTTCTCGTCCTTCAGTTGCGCGAGATCGGCTTCGAGCCGGGCCCGCGTTTCCGCGACTTCACCGCGGTTGAAGCCGCCGAGAAAGCGTCCGAAGTCGAAACCCCACCACCACATGCCGCCGATCAGCGCGACCAGAATCAGCGCCAGCGGAATCTTCAGCCGCCACGAGTGCTCGATCCGCACGGCCATGCGCGACGCGCTGATGCCGAACGTCTTGCGGAGCTTCCGCCCGATGGCGCGCATCGTCACCATCGGAGCATCCCGCGGCGTTCACGTGCGCGCGCTGCGATCGTCGTCATCGCGGACCGGGCATCACGGCAGCACCGGCGGCGCGGCGAGACCGGCCGTCTCGGGGAGCCCGAACATCAGGTTCATGTTCTGGATCGCCTGGCCGGCGGCTCCCTTCACCAGATTGTCTTCGACGGCGAGGACGACGGCGATGTCGCCGCCGGCGGGCCGGTGTACGGCGATGCGGCAGACGTTGGACGCGCGGACCGATCGCGTCTCCGGATGGCTTCCGGGCGGCATGACGTCGATGAACGGCTCGCCGGCGTAGCGCTTCTCGAACAGCGCCTGCAAGTCGACGCTGGCATCGGTCAATCGGGCGTACAGCGTCGCATGGATGCCGCGGATCATCGGCACCAGGTGCGGCGTGAACACCAGCGTCACGGGCGACGTGCTCCGGCCGTTGAGGCCCTGGATCACTTCCGGATGGTGCCGGTGCCCGCCGACGTTGTAGGCCCTGAAGTTGTCGGCGGCCTCGCTGTACATCAGGCCGAGCTCGAGCTTGCGGCCCGCGCCCGAGACGCCCGATTTGGCATCGGCGATCAGGTGGCCGACATCGACGACCCCGGCCTCGACCAGCGGCAGAAACCCGAGCTGGATCGCCGTCGGATAGCAGCCCGGATTGCCGACGATGCGCGCCTTGCGGATGGCTTCGCGGTGCATTTCCGGCAGGCCGTAGACCGATTCGGCCAGGAGCTCCGGGCAAGCGTGCGGCATCTTGTACCAGCGCTGGAACTCGGCTTCATCCTTCAAGCGGAAGTCCGCGGCCAGATCGATGATCCGGACGCCGGCGGCCACGAGCTCGCGCGCCTGCGCCATCGCGACGCCATGCGGCGTGGCGAAGAAGACGACGTCGCAATCGCCGAGCGCCGCCTTGGCGGGCTCGACGAACTCGAGGTCGGCCAGCCGTTCGAGGCCCCGCAAGCTCTGGAACATGGCGCCCACCGGTGTTCCCGCCTCGGAGCGCGACGTAATCGCCCGAACCTGCGCCTCGGGATGCACGGCCAGGAGCCGGAGCAATTCGACCCCGGTATAGCCGGTGCCGCCGACAATGCCTACCTTGATCATGCCTGCCTCATCGAACCGGCGAAGATTCTACCATCTCCGGCGCATTGTATGACGTTGGAATAATTCTGCCGGGGCCGAAAACGGCAAGGCCGCCTTGCGGCGGCCTTGGGCATTCCTTCGGGCAGCGAAAGGCCGCGCTAGCGCTTGGAGAATTGCTTGCGGCGTCGCGCCTTGTGCAGGCCGACCTTCTTGCGCTCGACTTCGCGCGCGTCGCGCGTCACCAGGCCCGCCTTGGACAGTGCCGGCTTGAGTTGGCCGTCGTAATCGATCAGCGCGCGGGTGATGCCGTGCCGGACCGCGCCGGCCTGGCCCGATTCGCCGCCGCCGATGACGTTGACCATAATGTCGAACGTCGCTTCGTGATTGACCAGCTTCAGCGGCTGGCGGACGACCATGCGCCCGGTCTCCCGGGTGAAGAACTCGTCGACCGGCTTGTCGTTGACGACGAACTTGCCCGAGCCCTGCTTGATGAACACGCGGGCGACGGCGCTCTTGCGCCTGCCCGTGCCGTAATAGTAGCTGCCGATCATGGTGAACGAGCCTTCAGAGGTCCAGCGTCTTCGGTTGTTGGGCCGCATGCGGGTGTGCCGCCCCGGCATAGCATTTGAGCTTCTTCAGCATCGCGTAGCCCAGCGGACCCTTGGGCAGCATCCCTTTGACGGCCTTTTCCAGGACGCGGCCCGGAAACCGCTGCTGCATCTTGCTGAACGAGGTGGTCCGGATGCCGCCCGGGTAGCCGCTGTGCCGATGGTAGAGCTTGTCCTCGGCCTTGTTGCCGGTGACCTTGATCTTTTCGACGTGGGTGACGACGATAAAGTCGCCGGTGTCGACGTGCGGCGTGTAGATCGGCTTGTGCTTGCCCCGCAGGCGGTGCGCGATCGCGCTGGCCAGTCGCCCGAGCACCTTATCGCTGGCGTCGACGACGTACCAGTCCCGCTTGATGTCCTCGGCCCTGGCGGAATAGGTTTTCATGACGAAATTCTCGATCCGGTTCGACTTTACAAAGTCCTAGATAATAATATGCGGCTGGACGGCCTGTCAAACAGGAGGCGACGGGCGCCCGGCCGCGGTCAGTTTGCGGCCTCGCGGCCGGCGATCGCCAAAAAAAGCGCGGCCGGTTCGGCCGCGCCAGTATTCCGCCATAGGAGGAGAATGGAGGAACGATCCGCGGCGCGGGAAGGAGGAGAATCCCGAACGACGGACATGGCGAGTTTGCCATATTGCGTCGCACAATGCAAGTGGCATAAATATCCCGGTGTCGATTTGTCTACGGCACCCGAAGCCGGCCCTCCGATGATCAGCCCCGGCCTCAAGCGGAAAGGTTCGATGAAAGCGACGATAAAATGGATCGACGACGTGAGCTTCGTCGCGGAAACCGGCAGCGGCCATGCGATTGTCGTGGACGGTTCACCCGATGCCGGCGGTCGCAATATCGGTCCGCGGCCGATGGAACTCGTCCTTGCCGGCACTGCAGCATGCACGGCTTTCGATGTCGTCTGGATCCTGAAAAAGGCGCGGCAAGCGGTCCTCGGCTGCGTCGTCGATGCCGAGGCCGAGCGGGCTCCGAAAGACCCCAAGGTGTTCACGCGGCTGCACTTCGTCTATCGCCTGCGCGGCGAATCGCTCAATCCGGCGCAGGTCGAGCGGGCGGTGAAGCTGTCCAAGGAAAAGTACTGCTCGGCGACGTTGATGCTGGCCAAGACCGCCACGATCAGCTACGAGATCGTCCTCAACGGCGAAGTGCTCCACCCGGGCCCGCGCTGAGGCCCAGGGGCGGCGCGCCGTGCGGGGCCGGTCGGCGCTTATGCCTTGTCGCGCAACAGCCGGATCAGGCTGGAGGTGTCCCAGCGATTCCCGCCCCGCGCCTGGATGCGGGCGTAGAACTGGTCGACCAGGGCGGTCACCGGCAGCGCGGCGCCGTTGGCCCGGGCTTCGGCGCCACAGATCGCCAAGTCCTTGCGCATCCAGTCGACGGCAAAGCCGAAGTCGAACTTGTCGGCAGCCATCGTCTTGCCGCGGTTGTCCATCTGCCACGATTGCGCGGCGCCCTTGCCGATGACGTCGAGCACCTGCTCGACGTCGAGTCCGGCCCTGCGCGCGAAATCGATGCCTTCGGCCAGCGCCTGCACCAGCCCGGCGATGCAGATCTGGTTGACCATCTTGGTCAACTGGCCCGAACCCGGTCCGCCCATCAGCGTCACCGCGCGGGCGTAGTGTTCAAGCACCGGCTCGGCGCGCGCGAAATCCCGGGCCCCTCCGCCGACCATGATCGTCAGCTTACCGTTCTCCGCCCCCGCCTGACCGCCGGACACCGGTGCATCGAGAAAGCCGATGCGCCGCGCCTTGGCCGCGGCATGAACCTCGCGCGCGACGCTGGCCGACGCGGTCGTATGGTCGACGAGCACGCTGCCTTCGCGCATCGCCGCGACGCAGCCGTCGGCGCCCAGCGCCACCGCGCGCACGTCGTCGTCGTTGCCGACGCACATCATCACCAGCGTTGCCTCGGCGGCCGCCGCGGCCGGCGTAGGGGCCGCGCTGCCGCCGTGTTTTTCCACCCACAGCTTCGCCTTCGCCGGGGTCCGGTTGTAGACGACGACCGCATGACCGGCGCGGGCGAGATGGCCGGCCATCGGAAACCCCATGACCCCCAGGCCGAGAAATGCCAGTTTGCCGCTATCCATAGGCTGCTCCTTGTGCTTATTGAAACCGGACGTGCCGCGGGGGCGGCCCCGCGTTTTTCGTCAACGCATGCCGGCGGGCGCGAGCGAGAGCCGCGCCGCGCGGATTGCCGCGCGGACCTGCGCCGGCGCGGTGCCGCCCGGATGGTTGCGGCTCGCCACCGAGCCCTCGAGCGTGAGCACCGCGTAGACATCGTCCTCGATCATCGGCGAGAAACGCTTGAGCGAGGCGAGCGACATCGTCGCCAGGTCGCAACGCTCGGATTCGGCGTGACGCACCGCCTGCGCCACCGCCTCGTGCGCGTCGCGGAACGGCAGGCCCTTTTTCACCAGATAGTCGGCAAGGTCGGTCGCGGTCGCGTAGCCTTCGTCGGCGGCGGCGCGCATGCGCTCGGCGTCGACCTCGATGCCGCCGGATACGAGCGCGGTGACGATGGCGAGCGTCGGCAGCAGCGTGTCGACGACGTCGAACACCGGCGCCTTGTCTTCCTGATTGTCCTTGTTGTAGGCCAGCGGCTGCGCCTTCATCAGCGTCAGCAGTGCGAACAGGTCGCCGTAGACGCGGCCGCTTTTCCCGCGCACCAATTCCGGAACGTCGGGATTTTTCTTTTGCGGCATGATCGAGCTGCCGGTGCAGAACCGATCGGCGAGCCGCAGGAAGCCGAAGCGCGGGCTCGACCACAGCACGAGCTCCTCGGCGAAGCGCGACAGGTGCATGATCAGAACGGCGCCGCCGGCGGCGAATTCGATCGCGAAGTCGCGATCCGATACCGCATCGAGCGAATTGCCGCAAAGGCCTTCGAAGCCCAGCTCCCGCGCGACTTGCTCCCGGTCGATCGGAAAACCGGTGCCGGCCAGCGCGGCACTCCCCAGCGGAAGCAGGTTGACGCGGTGCCGGCAGTCGGCGAAGCGCCCGGCGTCGCGGGCGAGCATCGCCTCGTAGGCAAGCAGGTGGTGGCCGAAGGTCACCGGCTGCGCGACCTGCAGGTGCGTGAACCCGGGCATGATGGTCGCGGCGTGCGGCTCCGCGAGGTCGAGCAGCGCGGTCCGCAGCGCGACGATCGCGGCGCCGATGTCGTCGATGGCGGTGCGCACGTAGAGTCGCAGGTCGGTCGCCACCTGATCGTTGCGCGAGCGCCCGGTGTGCAGGCGCTTGCCGGCATCGCCGATCAGCGCGATCAGGCGCTTTTCGATGTTGAGGTGAACGTCTTCGAGATCCGACGACCATTCGAACCGGCCGGCGCGGATTTCGTCGCCGATTGCCGCCAGGCCGCGCTCGATGGCGGCAAAGTCGCCGGCCGACAGGACGCCGACGGCGGCCAGCATGCGCGCGTGCGCAAGCGAGCCCGCGATATCCGCGGTCGCCAGTCTCCGGTCGAAATCGACCGACGCGGTGTAGCGCTTGACGAGGTCGGCGACCGGTTCGCTGAAGCGGCCGGACCGGCCGGCGGGCGCCGCGTTGGCGGCATCGGAGTTGCGCGTGGACATGGCTTGCCTCACCCGGACGTCTTCCGCACAATAGCCGGGCTCCGACATTGTGCACCACGGTCCCGCTCGGTGCCGGTCGATTTCCGCTCGCGTAGGGCCGGAAGCAACGAACAATGCGACCTAGTATAAATCAAAACGCGGCCCCGCTCTCGCTGCCCGAACTGCGCAATCTCGGGACGATCCTGCGCATTCTCCTCGCGGTCAATGCGCTGGTGCTCGTCGCGGCGCTGGTGCGCGAGACGCAGTGGGGGGCGATAACGGCGGCGTGGCTGGAAATGATGTCGATCGTCGAGCCGCAATTGCTGCTGCAGCTGCTGGTCCTCTACATCGTGGCGCCGCAACTCGCGCGCATGGATTACGGCGCCGGCGCGGTAACCGTGCTGCTGCTGACGCTCGCCGTCGCGCTCGCGTTCAATACCGCGGTCGCGGCGCTGGTCGAGGACTTCACCGTCCGCACGATGTTGCGCGACATCGTCTTCTCGTTGCTGATCGCAGCGGCGCTGCTCGCCTATTTCCAGCTCCGCGCCAAGGCGCTGTCGCCGGCGATCACCGAGGCGAGGCTGCAGGCGCTGCAGGCGCGCATCCGGCCGCACTTCCTGTTCAACAGCATCAACGCCGTGCTGTCCCAGATGCGAACCGATCCGCGCCGGGCGGAGACCGCGCTCGAAGATCTGGCCGACCTGTTCCGCGTGCTGATGCGCGACAACCGCCAGCTAGCGCCGCTGGCCAACGAGGTCGAGCTGTGCCGGCACTATCTGGACCTGGAAAAGCTTCGCTTGGGCGACCGTCTGAGCGTCGACTGGCACGTCGACAACATGCCGAAGGACGCGATGGTTCCGCCGCTGGTGCTGCAGCCGCTGCTGGAGAATGCCGTCTATCATGGGATCGAGCCGTCTAGCGCGCCGGGGGTGATCGCGATTAATATCTTCTTGAGCCGGGGCGAGGTCCACGCGATCCTGCGCAACCCCTACCAGTCGAGCCCGGGCCGCGGCGGGGGCAACAAGATGGCGCTCATCAATATTCGCGAGAGACTGGCGCTGCATTTCGATGCCGAGGCGAGTCTCGAGAACCGGTTGACCAGGGACAGCTACGAGGTGCACATACGGATGCCGTACCGCACGAAGCAGCAAATCGAAAGACCCCGTGGCTGACGCGCCGCTGAAAGTGCTGATCGTCGACGACGAGGCGCCGGCGCGTCGGCGCCTGCGCGAATTGCTCGACGATTGCACCTCGGCGCTGCCGCTGCTGGTGATCGGCGAGGCCGCCAGCGGGCGCGAGGCGCTGAGCCTGCTCGGCAACACGCCGACGGACCTGGTGTTGAGCGACATCCACATGCCGGACATGGACGGCATCGAGCTGGCGCGGCACCTGCTCAAGCTTCCGGTGCCGCCGGTCCTGATCTTCACCACCGCGTACCACGAGCACGCGATCGCCGCGTTCGAGGTGCACGCCGTCGATTATCTGGTGAAGCCGGTGCGCGTGCAGCGGCTGCTCGCGGCGCTGCAGCAGGTGCCGCGGCTGCGGCCGCTTTCGGAGAGAAAGCTCGACCGGCTCCCGGCCGCCGCACGCCGCTTCCTGTCGGTGACCGAACGCTCCCGCGTGGTGCTGGTGGCGATCGAGGAAGTCATCTACCTGAAAGCCGAGCTCAAGTACATAACCATCCGCACCGCGGATCGCGAATTCCTGCTCGAGGAATCGCTGACCCGCCTCGAGGAGGAGTTCGGCACCCGCTTCGTTCGCGTCCATCGCAACTGCCTGGTCGCGCGCGACGCCATCCGCGGTTTCGAGCGCCGCGTCAGCGCCGACGGCGATGCGCACTGGGAGGTGCTGCTGCGCGGCGTATCCGAGGCGCTGCCGGTGTCGCGCCGGCAGCAATTCATCGTCCGCGAGATCGGCCGCGAGTCCTCGGCGTGAGCCGGCGCCCCGTGGCAAAGCGCCGGCCCGGGATGTGGCCGGCGCTTCTCCCGCGTCTGGTTTAGACTGCCGGGCGTTCAACCTTTGCCGCGAGTGCCGATGGCTCCACGCACGTTGATATGCGGGTCGCTCGCCCGCGACACCATCATGGTGTTTCCCGACCGTTTTTCGCGGCACATCCTGCCCGACCAGACGCGCGTGCTGTCGGTGTCGTTCCAGATCGGCGAGATGCGCCAGGAATGGGGTGGCTGCGCGGGCAACATCGCCTACAACCTGAAGGCGATCGGCGGCGAGCCGGTGGTGATGGCGACGATCGGCGACGACGATGGCGGCGCGTATGCGCAGCGTCTCGCGTCGCTCGGCATCGCAACCGACGGGCTGCGCGCGGTCGCCGGCACCTACACCGCGCAGGCCTTCATCATTACCGACCTCGACGATAATCAGATCACCGCTTTTCATCCCGGCGCGATGAATCGCTCGGAGCTCAACGACGTCGGCGACGCCGACGGGATCGCGCTGGGCATCGTCGCCCCGGACGGCAAGGAAGGGATGAAGGCCCACGTCCGCG
>JBOIGD010000170.1:0-6395 GCA_050742615.1 Casimicrobiaceae bacterium
GCGCAAGATCGCGGCGCTGCGCCTCTTCGACGACGCTGCCGGCGTGATGAATCGTGCCGTGGTGGATGTCGGCGGCGAGGTGCTCGCCGTCAGCCAGTTCACCCTCTACGGCTCGACGCGCAAGGGTGCGCGTCCGTCGTATGGCGCGGCCGCGGCGCAGGAAGTCGCGAGGCCGGTGTTCGCCGCGTTCGTCCGCGCGTTGGCGCACGAGCTCGGCCACGACGTGCCCGCCGGCGTCTTCGGCGCGCACATGCAGGTCGCGCTGGTCAACGACGGGCCGGTAACGATCTGGATCGATTCCGCGGCCCGCGACTGATCGGCCGTGCCCGCCCGCCTCAGTCCTTGTCGATGCTGTAGCGCCCTGGGCCGAACGCCATCACCATCAGCATCCCGCCGATGATCGCGATGTTCTTGATGAAGTTGATCTGCTGGTCCATCGCCTGGCCCGGCGTCGCCGCCCAGAAATTGTGGAAGACCGGGGTGATGACGATCAGGAAGACGACGAATGCAAGCGCTGCCCAGCGCGCCCGGAATCCGATCAGCAGCGCCAGGCCGCCGACGAATTCGACGAAGATCGCCGCCACCGCCAGCACTTGGGCCATCGGCAGGCCGGCGCCCGCGATGTAGCCGACGGTGCCCTGGAATCCCGTGATCTTGCCGAAGCCCGAGTAGACGAATATCCCGGCCAGCAGCACCCGGCCCAGCAATGCCAGCACGTCCGATCCATGGTTCATGTTTGCCTCCGTCACCGGCTGACTCGGTCTTCTGCGTTCAAGCCGCCATGATACGCGGCCCGGTTCGTCGGCCGCGCGATCGCTTCGCGACGGCGGAACGGGCGGCGTCGTCCGGCCCGCGCCCGTCGAAGAACCGGCCGGCGACGGCGCCCCGTCCGCGCTCAGAGCTTGTAGGCACGCTTGGCCAGGCCATAAGCGAGCTCGGGCGCGAGCTCGAAGGCTTCGTCCTCGTCGATCTTGTGCTCGTTGACCAGTTGCGCGAGAAAACGGCAATCGATCCGCCGCGCGACGTCGTGCCGCGCCGGGATCGACAGGAAGGCACGCGTGTCGTCGTTGAAGCCGACGGTGTTGTAGAAGCCGGCGGTCTCGGTCACCTGCTCGCGAAAGCGCAGCATCCCTTCCGGGCTGTCGTAGAACCACCAGGGAGGACCCAGGCGAAGGATCGGGTAGTGCCCGGCGAGCGGCGCGAGCTCCCGCGCGTAGGCCGTCTCGTCGAGCGTGAACAGGATCACCGTCAGGCCGCTCTCGTTGCCGAAACGGTCGAGCAGCGGCTTCAGCGCATGGACGTAGTCGGTCCGCGTCGGCATGTCCGCGCCCTTGTCGCGGCCGAAGCGCGCGTACACCTGCGGGTTGTGATTGCGAAACGATCCCGGATGGATCTGCATCACCAAGCCGTCGTCGAGGCTCATTCTCGCCATCTCGGTCAGCATCTGCCCGCGGAAGCTTTCCGCTTCGGTCCCCGTCATTGTGCCTTCGATCGCTTTCCGGAAGAGTCGCTGGCAGTCGCCGGCGGGCAAGTCCGAGGTTTGCGCGGTCGGGTGCCCGTGATCGGTCGACGTCGCCCCCATCGTCTGGAAGAACGCGCGGCGCTTGCGGTGCGCGGCGAGGTAGCCGGGCCAGCTTCCGGTGTCTTCGCCGGCGAGCTCGCCAAGGCGCGCCACGTTGGCGGCGAAGCCTTCGAACTCGGGATCGACCACGGGATCGGGGCGGTACGCGGTGACGACTCTTCCCTTCCATCCGCTGGCGCGGATCTTCGCGTGGTGGGCCAGCGCGTCGAGCGGCGATTCGGTCGTCGCGATCACCTCGATGTTGAAGCGCTCGAACAGCGCCCGCGGCCGGAAGCCGGGCTCGGCCAGGCTCGCGTTGATCCGGTCGAAAAGGCGGTCGGCGGATTCCGGCGTCAGCCGCTCGCGAATGCCGAAAACTTCGTGGAATGCATGGTCTAGCCAGATGCGGGTCGGCGTGCCGCGGAACAGGTGATAGCTGGCGGCGAACGTGCGCCAGATCCGGCGCGCGTCCGATTCGACCGGCCCGCCGTCGCGGCGCGGGATCGCCAGGTTTTCGAGCGGCACACCCTGGCTGTAGAGCATGCGAAACACGTAGTGGTCGGGCGTGATGAACAGCGCGGACGCGTTGCTGAACGGCGCGTTGTCGGCATACCACTGCGGATCGGTGTGGCCGTGCGGGCTGACGATCGGCAGGTCCTTGACGGTCGCGTACAGCTTGCGGGCGAGATCGCGCTGCCGCGGCTCGGACGGAAACAGACGGTCGGGGTGCAGGGTCAGCAAGGCCATCGTGTGTCCCGGACAGATGCGGCGGCTCGCCGATGCGGCCGTTCAGGCACCGCCGACGGCATGCGCCACGGTGCGCCGCGCGCCGTCGGCGACAAGCATCTTTAGCGAAGCGACCAGCTTCGCGGCCAGGCGCTCGTCCGCGGGCAGATCATCGCCGAAAACGGCGCGCAATCCCAGCATCTCGCGCGCGAATGCCGCGGGCTCGCCGCGATGCCGCGCCGCGATGCGGCGGAATTCGGGCGCCAGCGGATCGGCGACGACGATCTCGCGCCCGTGCTCGTCGATCCCGCCGGCCTAGCGCATCCAGCCGGCGACCGCCAGCGCGAGCAGGTCGAACGGACGTCCGGCCGCGAGATTGTCGCGCACGGTGCCCAGCAGCCGCTGCGGCAGCTTTTGCGAGCCGTCCATCGCGATCTGCTGCGTGCGGTGAGGCAATGCCGGGTTGCCGAAGCGCCGCACCAGCGCGTCCTGGTACGAAACGAGGTCGACTCCGGGCGGGAGCTTCAGCGTCGGCGCGACTTCCGTTTCCATCATGCGGCGCATGTAGGCGACGAACGCCGGCTCGGCGGCGACCTGATAGATGAAGTCGAACCCGGCGAGAAAGCCCAAGTACGCCAGCGCCGAGTGGCTGCCGTTGAGCAGCCGAAGCTTCATCGCTTCGAACGGCGCGACGTCGGCGACCAGTTCCGCGCCGACGCGATCCCAGGCCGGGCGCCCGTCGACGAAGCGGTCCTCGACCGCCCACTGCCGGAACGGTTCGTGGATGACCGGCGCCGCGTCGTGCAGACCCAGCGCCGCATCGTTGTCGGCGATATCGGCGGCGGTCGTCGCCGGGACGATGCGATCGACCATCGTCGACGGGAAGCTCGCATGATCGGCGATCCAGCGCGCGAGCGCCGGGTCGCGCGCTTCGGCGAACGCCAGCACCAGAGCGCGCAGCAGCGCCCCGTTGTGCGGCAGGTTGTCGCAGCACAGGACCGTGAAGGCGCGCTCATGCGACAGCCTGCGCGCGTCCAGCGCTGCCACGATCAGCCCGATCGCGCTTCGCGGCTGCTTCGGATGCGCGAGGTCATGGGCGACGTCGGGATGCGCATGATTGAGCCCACCGGTCGCGGGATCGTGGCAGTAGCCCTTTTCGGTGATCGTCAGCGAGACGATCCGGGTCTCGGGCTCGATCAGCCGCGTGCGCACCGCGTCGCGCTGGTCCCCCAGAAACAGGATTTCGCGCACGCTGCCGACGATGCGGCGCCGGATCGCGTCCGGGCTCTTCTCCACCGCCGTATAGAGCCCGTCCTGCGGCACCAGCCGGTCGCGGACGTCGGGCGAGCGCAGGCTTACGCCGCAGATGCCCCAGTCGGCGCGCTCGATCGCCAACGCGTCGTCGCTGAACATCGCGGTCTGCGCGCGGTGGAACGCGCCGATGCCGAGGTGGACGATGCCGATGCCGACCCGCCGCGGATCGTACCTGGGCGTGGCGACGGCCGAAGGCAGATCGGCGAGCGTGGAAAGGTCGAGCCGTAACATGCCGCGGACTCACGCGGCCGGCTGCGGATGCTCTTTCACCCGGGATACGAGCTGCGTGGGATTGACGAAGCGCAGCGCGATCAACAGCCAGACCAGCGTCACTACCATGTACACCATCGCCATCGCATCGACCGACTGCGGCGCGCGCACGCCCGCGGCGAACACCGCGTAATACAGGGCGACGACCAGCGTCTGCGAATCGGGGCCCGCCGTCAGGAACGTGAGCTCGAACAGCGCGATCGTGCGCACCAGCACCAGCAGCGAGGCCGCCAGGATGCCGGGCGCCAGCAGCGGCACAAGCACGTGCCAGAACATGCGCGCGGTCCCGGCGCCGAATACGCGCGCCGCCGATTCGAGGTTGGGGTCGATCTGCTCGATGAACGGCGTCATCACCAGGATGACGAAGGGCGCCGCCGGAACGAGGTTGGCGAGGATCACGCCGTAGATCGTGCCGGCGAGCTGAACCTTGTAGAGCACCGTCGCCATCGGTATGCCGTAGGTGATCGGCGGCACCATCAGCGGCAGCAGGAACAGCAGCATCAGCAGCCGCTTGCCGGGGAAATCGCGGCGCGCCAGCGTGTAGGCCGCCGGCACGCCGATCAGCAGGGCCAGGCCCACCACGGCAAGCACGACCTCGACGGTCACCCACAGGATGCCGCCGAGCTGGAACTCCTTCCATGCTTCGGTATACCAGTTCGTCGTCCAGCCGTCAGGCAGCCACGTGCCGAGCCAGCGCCGTGCGAACGAGCTCGCGGCCACCGCGGCGATGATCAGCGCGATGTTGACGACGAACAGCGCCATCGTCCCCAGCAGCAGGCCGCGCCAGGCGCGATCGAACCAGGGCGCGCGCGCGGCCATCAGCCCTTGCCGCCGGTGACCGGGCCGCGGTACCAGAGCCCGCGCAGGCCGAGAACCGCCGCGACGATGATCAGCTGCACGAAGCCCATGATCATCGCGATCGCCGAGGCCAGCGAATAATCGTATTGCTCGAACGCAGCCTCGTACGCGGCGATCGAGATCACCCGCGTCGGGCCCGCGGGCGAGCCCAGCAGGACCGCCGAGGGAAAGACCGAATACGCCTGGACGAAGGCGAGGCAGAAGCACATTGCGAGCCCCGGCGCGAGCAGCGGCAGGTAGATGTGGCGGAATTGCGCCTTCGGATCGGCGCCCAGGGTCGAGGCCGCGCGCGCCAGCACCGGATCGATGCCGGTGATGTACGACAGGATCAGCAGGAAGGCGAAAGGAAATCCGGAAACGACCAGCGAGATCAGCACGCCCCAGAAATTGTGCGTCAGGCGGATCGGTCCGTTGTACAGGTGGATGAGCTGCAGGAACTGCGACAGCCACCCCTTCGGGCCGAAGTAGATCAGCATGCCTTCAGCGATCAGGACGGTCCCGAGCGTGATCGGCACGACCAGGATCGTGGTCACCCAGCGCTGGTAGCGCGACTTGACGCGCATCTTATAGGCGATCGGCAGCGCGAGCCCGACGTTGATCAGCGTCGCCGGCAGTGCGAGCTTCAGCGTCGTCCAGATCGTCGGCCATTCGTTGTCGGTGGTGAAGAAAAACCTGTAGTTGGCGAGCGCGCCGCCGGCCTTCGGATTGAACGACAGCAGCAGGCCGTAGATGAACGGATAGATGAACAGCAGCAGCATGAACAGCGCCGCGGGCACGACCAGCAGCAGCGCGCGGTCGAACGGCGCGCGGGCGGCCCGGGTGGCGGTGGTCATGGCGTCGGCGCCGCTTTACTCGCTCGGATACACGAGCGCGCGCTCGACCGGGACGTGCACCCGGACGCCGTCGCCGCGGGCGGTCGTGACCGGCCCCCGGACGTGCAGCAGCGTGCCCGACGGCGTGACGACATCGAGCAGCGAATCGCGGCCGCCGTACTCGACGTTCTCGACCTTGGCGGCGATGGTGTTCGCGCCGCCGGGTTCGGCATCGACGGCGATGTCGTCCGGACGAATCGCGACCATGGCGCGCGCGCCTTTGAGCGGCTGCTTGCGCACGCCGGTGAGCTCGACATCAGGACCCTTGAGCGCGACGCGATCGCCCTCTTCGCGTACGACCTCCAGCTCGAGCACGTTGCGATAGCCCATGAAACGCGCGACGTGCAGGTTCGACGGTTGCTCATACACTTGTTGCGGCGAGGCGATCTGCTGCACGACGCCATCCTTCATGACCACGATGCGGTCGGCGAGCGACAAGGCCTCGTCCTGGTCGTGCGTGACGTAGATCGTCGCGCGGTCGAGCTCGCGGTGGATGCGGCGTATCTCGGCGCGGGTCTCGATGCGGAGCTTGGCATCGAGATTCGACAGCGGCTCGTCCATCAGGATCAGCGGGGGCTCGATCACGATCGCCCGCGCGATGGCGACCCGCTGCTGCTGGCCGCCCGACAGCTGGCCGGGAAGCTTGTGCTCCTGGCCGACGAGCTGCACCAGCCGCATCGCGTGCGCGACGCGCTTTTCGGCCTCCGCGCCAGTGACGCCGCGCATGCGCAGGCCGAAGCCGACGTTGCGCGCCACGTTCATGTGCGGGAACAGCGCGTAGTTCTGGAAGACCA
>JBOIGD010000171.1:0-9947 GCA_050742615.1 Casimicrobiaceae bacterium
GCTCTACGTCTGCTTGATCGTGCAGCCGTTGACCGGCTATCTGGGCTCGGCGTTCAGCGGCTACCCGGTGCGCTATTTCGGCCTGGTGCTGCCGTCATGGGCGCCGCAGAACGACACATTGAAAAACGCGCTGAGCGTCTTGCATCTGGTCAACAGTGGGGTGCTGACCGGCGCGCTCGCGCTGCACTTCGTCGGCGCCGCCAGGCACGGATGGCTCGATCGCGACGGCTCGTTCCGACGGATCTGGTTCCGGCCGTCCCCGTCGCGCCGCGGCCGCGTAGTGGGCAAGCCGCGCTGAGCGAGGCGGCGGCGCACTATCCCTTGAATGCGGATTCCAGAAGCTTGACCGTATCGGGGAAGTTGCCCTCGCGCGCGATGTCCAGCGCGGTCTTGCCGCGATCGTCCCTGAGCTCGGCCTTCGCGCCGGCGGTGAGCAAGGCTTGCACGGTATCGGTCTTGCCGTAGCCGGCGGCCCACATCAGCGCGGTCAACTGGTGCGCCAGGATCGCGTTCGGGTCGACCCCGGCATGCAGCAGCAGGATCACGACGTCGGTGTGTCCCTGTCCCGCGGCATAAGTCATCGCGTTTTTTTTCAGGCGATCGACCGCGGCGACGTCGGCGTCCCGCGCCAGCAGGTCCCTGACGATTTCGGTCTGTCCGGCGTGCGCAGCGGCCATCAACGGCGTCACGCCGTTGGCCGCCGCCAGATTGACGTCGACACCGGCTTCGAGCATGCGCATCGCCAGCGCGGGCTGGTCGTTCTTGAGAGCGATCAAAAGCCCGGTCTCGCCGATCCGGTTGCGCGCGTTGACGGCTGCGCCGTCGGCGAAGGCACGGGCCACCGCGGGCTCGTCGCCGGCACGAGCCGCCGCCAGAAGCCTCGCGTTGACCGACCAGTCCTGTGCGAGCAGGTCTTGCGGCAGTGCAACAGAGGCCAGACACGCGAGGCCGGCGAGCCAGCGCATCAGGGTCGCGCAACGCGTTGGAACAGGCGCCGGGAGCCGGTCTTGCGACTTGTCGGCCACAGATTGCTTTTCCATTTTGGTTGGACTATAACTCACTTCCGCGGCAGGTTGGCAGGCGGGTTGCGGACGGCGATCCGGCGGACTGCCGGCGAACCGGACGCGGGCGTGGCGCGATGACAATGAACCTCCAGGAGAGAAGAATGATGACGTGCAGCTCGAGCCGGCCTTTGCGCATCGTCGCAGGGCTCATGCTCGCGTACGGTTTCACAGCGTCGGCTGCGGCACAGGAAGTGGGCGGAAGCGCGACGACGACGGCGCGTCCGATGCTGGACCTTGCCAACGTCACGCAATCCATGCTGGACGGCGCGGCCAACGACAGCAAGAACTGGCTGCACTCGAACGGCAGCTATGACCAGACCCGCTACTACGTGGGCAAACAGATCAACGCGAAGAACGTCGCCAGGCTCAAGCCGGCGTTCGTCTTCCAGACGGCGGTACTGGAGTCGATGGAGACCGCCCCGATCGTCGACAACGGCGTCATGTTCCTGACCACGTCATTCAACCATGTCTACGCGATCGGCGCCACGACCGGCGAGGAATATTGGCATTACAAGCACAAGCTGGGCCCGATCGTGACGGTGTGCTGCGGCAACAACAACCGTGGCGTGGCCATCGCCGAGGGCAAGCTGTACATGGGAACGATCGATGCCAAGCTGGTCGCGCTAGACGCCAAGACCGGCAAGCTGCTATGGGAAACGCAGATTGCCGACCCCGACAAGGGCTATTCGGATACGATGGCGCCCGTGGTCGTCGACGGTAAGGTGATCATCGGCACCAATGGCGGCGAATACGGGATCCGCGGGTTCGTAAAGGCCTTCGACGCGAAGGACGGCAAGCTTCTCTGGACGTTCTATACCATTCCGGAGAAGGGCCATGAGGGCGTGTGGGCGAAAGACGACGCCACGGGCCGCGACGAGCATCGCAACATCGATGCGGAGAAAGCGGCGTTTGCCAAGGACGGCTCGTTCTACCAGCAGCTCGGCGGCGGCGTGTGGATGGCGCCGGCGGTCGACAAGCGAACGCGTACCCTGTTCTTCGTCGTCGGCAACCCCTCGCCCGACCTCTACGGCGCGATTCGTCCGGGCGACAACCTGTACACCGACTCGATGGTCGCGATCGACCTCGACAAGGGGACGTACAAGTGGCACTTCCAGTTCGTGCCGCACGACGTGTGGGACCTCGACGCGGTGAGCCCGGTGATCCTCACCCAGGCCCGGAATCAGAGCGGCAAGATGGTCGACGTGGCGATCCACGGGGGCAAGACGGGCCACGTCTATGTGCTGGACCGCAACACCGGCAAGCAGATCCGCTTCTCCGAGGCGATGATCCCGCAGGAAAACATGTGGGTGCTGCCGACCAAGGAGGGCGCACGCATGCTGCCCGGCGCGAACGGTGGGGTGGAATGGTCGCCGATGGCGATCAACCCGGGGCTGCACCTCGCGTACGCGGCAAACCTGCACCAGCCGATGACCTACCACGTCGAGGAAGTTCCTTACCCTGGCGGCAAGCTATGGCTGGGCGGCGCGTTCAAGACGATTCCAAGCGAAGAGCAGTGGGGCCAGCTCGTCGCGGTGAACCTCGATACGGGTAAGGTCGCGTGGAAGCACAAGACGCCGCAGCCGCTGATCGGCGGCGTGCTGGCGACCGCAGGCGGCCTGGTCTTCAATGGCGAGGCGAATGGCTGGTTCAAGGCTTACGACGCCAAGACCGGACGCGAGCTCTGGAAGTACAACTGCGGCGCCGGCGTCAACGCCCCCGCGGTGTCCTACATGGTAGGCGGCAAACAATACGTCGCCGTCGCCGCCGGCGGCAACAACCAGATCGACTCCAAGCGCGGCAACAGCGTGTTCGTGTTTGCGCTGCCCTAGCCGCAGCGTCGGACTCGTGCGGCCGCTTCGCCCCGTGCGAAGCGGCCGCTTTCATTTTGAAGGGCAATGCGCAAACTCTTGGTACTGATCATCGCCGGGGCGTGTGCCTTCCCGGCCTGGGCGCAGCTCGATGCCGCGCAGACGGCGGCTGCCCGGACCAAGGCGCAAGTCTGTTTCGGCTGTCACGGTCCGGACGGCAATTCGCAGAGCCCCGACTATCCGATCCTCGCCGGCCAGTCCTGGCGCTACATCTACATCGAGCTCAAGGACTTCAAGGAGGGCCGCCGCAGCGACCCGCAGATGTCCCCGATGGCGGCCAATCTCTCGCCCGACGATATGATCGCCCTCGGCAATTTCTTCGCCGCGCAAAAACAATTGCCGATCAAGTTCCAGGCCGAGCCGGCCAAGGTCGAGGCGGGACGCAAGGTCTCCGACGCGGTGCTCTGCCCGATGTGCCATCTTGGCGGCTTTGTCGGCCAGAACGAAATCCCCCGCGTTGCAGGGCAGTGGCCGCAGTACATCAAGAAGCAACTTGCCGACTTCAAGGCGAGGCGGCGGACCAACGATGCGGGCAACATGACCAGCGTCGCCTCGAGCCTGTCGGACGCGGACATCGAGAACCTCTCGCAATATATCGCGAACCTGTTCTAGCTCCGGCGACCGCCCAAAGCGGCGCCCACCCGACGCCCGCCGCGGAACCGGCGAGCCACGGCGGCGGCCCTGGGCCCGCGCCACCGAGTCGCGCGGCGCGCCCTGGCCGTTGCCGCCATTTTCGGCGCGGAGTATCCTAGCCTCGCCGTCGTTCACGATCCGCCAGCGATCATTCCCCCGACGGCGTCCAACCGAAGGAGGATGCTCCGTGTCCGTTTCGCTGTCATTCACGGTCAATGGCAAGGCAGCAGCCGCGAACGTCGATCCGCGCACGCTGCTGGTCGACTTCATTCGCAACCATCTCGGTCTGACCGGCACCCACGTTGGCTGCGACACCGGTCAATGCGGCGCCTGCACGGTGCTGATCGACGGCAACGCGGTCAAGGCTTGCACGATCCTCGCGGCGCAGGCCGACTGCGCGACGATCACGACCATCGAAGGCCTCGCTGCGGACAATGGCGACCTGCACCCGATGCAGGCGGCGTTCAAGGAATGTCACGGATTGCAATGCGGGTTCTGCACGCCGGGCATGGTGCTCTCGGCGATCGACCTCGTGAAGCGTCATCCCAGCGCCGACGAAAAAACCATACGCGCCGAGCTCGAAGGCAATCTTTGCCGATGCACCGGCTACCAGAACATCGTCAAGGCCGTGCAACTGGGCGCGCAGGCAATGAGGAGATAGACGATGGGCGCCAACGACCTGAACAGCATCGGCCAATCGGTTCGCCGCAAGGAAGATTATCGCTTTCTGACCGGTAGCGGCCAGTTCACCGACGACGTCAATCCTGCGCATCACACGCACGGTTATTTTCTTCGCTCGCCGCACGCCCACGCCAGGATACGCAGGATCGACACCGCCAAGGCGAAGGCGGCGCCCGGTGTCATCGCGGTCTGCACCGGCGACGACCTGACCGGAGTCAACGGCCTGCCGTGCGGATGGCTGATCACGGGCACCGACGGGCAGCCGATGAAGGAGCCGCCGCACCCGATCCTGGCGCAGGGCAAGGTGCGCTATGTCGGCGACGGCGTCGCGCTGATCGTCGCCGAAACGCCCGAGCAGGCCAAAGACGCCGCCGAACTGATCGCCGTCGATTACGAGGTGCTGCCGGCGGTCGTCAATCCGGTCGACGCGTTGAAGGCCGGCGCGCCAACTATCCACGACGGTGCCCCGGGCAACAAGTGCTACACCTGGGCCCTGGGCGACAAGGCTGCCGCGGATGCGGCTTTCGCCAAGGCCGCGCACGTGACCAAGCTCGACATCGTCAACAACCGGCTGATCCCGAATGCGATCGAGCCGCGGGCCGCGGTCGCGACCTACAGCCGCGCCGACGACGGCTACACGCTCTATGTCACCAGCCAGAATCCGCACGTCGAGCGCCTGCTGATGACCGCGTTCGTGCTGGGCCTTCCCGAGACCAAGGTGCGCGTGATTGCGCCCGACGTCGGCGGCGGCTTCGGCTCGAAGATCTACCTCTATCCAGAGGAGACCGCGCTGGTGTGGGCGTCGAAGCGCGTCAATCGTCCGATCAAATGGACCGCCGAGCGCAGCGAGTCGTTTCTCTCCGACGCCCACGGCCGCGATCACGCAACGCACGCGGAGCTGGCCCTCGACAAGGACGGCAAGTTCCTCGGCATGCGCGTGCAGACGACCGCCGCGATGGGCGCGTATCTGTCGACCTTCGCCTCATGCATCCCCACCATCCTGTACGCAACCTTGCTTGCCGGCCAGTACACGACGCCGGCGATCTGGTGCGAAGTGACCGCGGTGTTCACCAACACCGCGCCGGTCGACGCCTACCGCGGCGCCGGACGGCCCGAGGCGACTTATGTCGTCGAGCGCCTGGTCCACGCCGCAGGCGCGGAGATGGGCATTGCGCAGGACGAGATCCGCCGCCGCAATTTCATCCGCAATTTTCCCTACCAGACGCCGGTTGCGCTGCTCTACGACGCCGGCGGCTACGACGCTTGTCTCGACGAGGCGATGAAGATGGCCGACAGCAAGGGCTTCCCCGCACGCAAGGCCGAGGCGGCGAAGCGCGGCATGCTGCGGGGCCTGGGGTATGCGTCCTACATCGAGGCTTGCGGCATCGCTCCGTCGAACATCGCCGGCGCGCTGGGCGCGCGCGCCGGACTGTTCGAAACGGGCCAGGTGCGGGTCAACCCGACCGGCGGCGTCACCGTGTTCACCGGATCACACAGCCATGGCCAGGGGCATGAAACCACTTTCTCGCAGGTGGTCGCGAGCCGGCTCGGCATCCCGATCGAGAACGTCGAGATCGTCCATGGCGATACCGGTCGTATCCCGTTCGGCATGGGCACGTACGGCTCGCGTTCGCTGGCCGTCGGCGGCACGGCGATCGTCAAGGCGCTCGACAAGGTCATCGCCAAAGGGAGGAAGATCGCCGCGCACCTGCTCGAGGCCGCCGAAGCCGACATCGAGTTCGGCGACGGCAAGTTCAGCGTCGCGGGCACCGATCGCAGCAAGACGTTCGGCGAGATCGCGCTGGCGGCCTACGTGCCGCACAACTACCCGCTGGACAAGCTCGAGCCGGGCCTCGAGGAGACGGCGTTCTACGACCCGACCAACTTCACTTTCCCCGCCGGCACGCACATCTGCGAAGTCGAGGTCGATCCGGAGACCGGCGTCGTGCGGATCGTCAATTTCAGCGCCTGCGACGACTTCGGCAACATCATCAATCCGATGATCGTCGAGGGTCAGGTGCATGGAGGCCTCGCACAGGGCATCGGTCAGGCGTTGCTCGAAAATTGCGTTTACGACAAGGACAGCGGCCAGCTTTTGACCGGCAGTTACATGGACTACGCGATGCCGCGCGCCGACGACTTGCCGTCATTCGAGGTGGCCACCAAGGTCACGCCGTGCACGCACAATCCGCTCGGCGCCAAAGGCTGCGGCGAAGCCGGCGCGATCGGCGCGCCGGCGGCGTTGATGAACGCCGTGCACGACGCCTTGTCCGCAGCCGGCGTAACCTACATCGATATGCCGGTGACGCCGCACCGCGTGTGGAGCGCGTTGCAGTCGGCCAGGCAATAGCAGGAGGGGACCCAGCATGTACGCCATCGAATATCAACGCGCGAAATCGGTCGCCGATGCGGCGGCGGCGCTCGCCCGCACCGGCGGGAAGGCACTCGCAGGCGGGCAGAGCCTGGTCGGCGCGATGAAGCTACGGCTCGCGAATCCGGGAACGGTCGTCGACCTGTCCGGCATCGCCGAGTTGAAGGGCATCCGGAAGGAAGGCGATGCGATCGCCATCGGCGCCCTGACGACGCACGCGGAAGTGGCGTCCTCCGCCGTGGTGAAACAGGCGATCCCGGCGCTCGGCAGCCTGGCCGAGGGCATCGGCGACCGGCAGGTGCGCAACCGCGGAACCCTCGGCGGCTCGATCGCCAACAACGATCCGGCCGCCGACTATCCGGCGGCGCTGCTGGCCCTGAATGCGACCGTGCAGACCAACAAGCGCAAGATCTCCGCCGACGATTTCTTCAAGGGCATGTACGAGACCGCGCTGGCGGCCGACGAAATCATCACCGCTGTCAGCTTTCCGGTTCCGAAAAAGGCCGCGTACGTCAAATTCCCGAACCCGGCTTCGCGTTTCGCACTGGTCGGCGTGTTCGTCGCGCAGACGGCAGGTGGCGTTCGCGTGGCGGTGACGGGCGCGGCTCCGCACGTCCACCGCGCGACGGTGATCGAAGCCGCGCTGGTAAAGAGCTTTACCGCGGACGCCGCCAAGTCGGCGAAGGTTCCCGCCGACGGATTGAACGCCGACCTGCACGGCTCGGCCGAGTATCGCGCGCACCTGGTGTCGGTGCTGGCGGGGCGGGCGGTCGCAGCCGCGGGATGACCGGCGTTCGGTCGGACGACGCATCGGCGACGGCGCGTACCGGCGTCCGCGTGCAGCGCGATCACGCCGCGAGCGGGAAGCGCAGCCTTCCGGACGTCATCGGCGCCGAAGATCTCGTCGCCAAGCACTCCGCGGTCGACAGCGGCGGCAATCTTCATGTCTCGCCGGTGGAGGGGGTCATCTTCAGGCCGACCCGGCCGATCGCGCACGAGGACGGCCACGTCACCGAGGTAGCGCGCGCCGGCTGGGAGATCCTCGGCGCGCCGCTGACACAGGTGCACATCACCACCACCTTCGCGGGACGAATCCGCGCCTGGGGACTCCACCAGCACAGCGCAGACCGGCTGTTCGTCGTTTCGGGGCTAGTGAGGATCGTCGTGTTTGACGGACGGGGCGGTTCGCCGACGATCGGCCGTGTGAACGAATTCGTGATCGGCGAAAGAAACCCGGCTTTGCTCGTCATTCCGCCCAATGTCTATCACGGGTGGAAGAACATCGGGACCACCGAGGCGATCATCATCAACATGCCGGAACGCCCGTACCACTACGAGGAACCCGACGCGCTCGACCTGCCGTGGGATTCCGAAGCGGCTCGCCGCATCGTTCCCTACACGTGGTGAGCGGGAGGTGAAGCGGGACGCGTCGCGTCAAGACAGCGGCCCGATCTCGATGCCGCGCAAGGCAAGCCCGGCGCGCCGATGTCCGGGGTCATTCTGCAGGCGCGCCGTGCGCGGCAGCCGGAAGCGCAGCACCAGGCCGTCGTCGACTGGCCCGACCAGGGCCTCGGGCGCAACGACGTAGCTGCCGGTCGCGGTGCGCTCGCACACGCACGCCGTTTCACGCTCGTCGATGTCGACCTCGAGCGAGGTTGCGAGATCGTCGGCGGCAAAGGCGAGGACGTGGATCCGCAACCGGGCAACGCCCGGCAGGCGCACGTTGACCAGGTAGCGGGCATTGGGACTGGGGCCCGACCATCGAAAAGGGCCGATCAGCGGCCGCTCCTCGAGGTCATGCCAATCCAGTCCCGCAGGGAAGGGCTCCACCGGCAGCCACCGGTGGCGATCGACCGCAACGGGAGGCGGCTTTTCGAGCCCCTTGTTGCTGCGGTTCCTGCGGAAAAGCTCTCCGGCGCGGAACCGGTCGAAATCAAAATATCGAACAGCCGAGTGTTCGGCGCCGTTCGCAATCGCGTCCTGAATCTCCGCCAGGATCCGTGACTCCCCGTCTTGTTCGCCGAGGCGTTCGAGCAGCAGCCGTTGCTCCGCGTCGGAGGGAAAGCGGTAGGAGAGGTAGCGGTGGCCGGCCGCGAACTTGTGGGTCGTGATGGTCCCGGTCGATGCAAACGTGCATCGATGCTCGACGGCGCGCAGGAGGAAGTCGCAATCCGCCGGCGCGCGCAGTTCATTCGGATCGCGCCAGCGCCCGATCCGGTCCGCGACGTCGCGGCGATGCGCAAACGACGACGGTGGAAAGAACTCCGTTTCGGCGGCCCGGGGATCGTCGAACATCCCCGTCGTCTGGTAATAGCAGGAGCCGGGCGGCCCATGAAAGACCGCGCCGCTGACGGCGAAGTCCGGATCGCGCGTGCCGATGATCCCGGCAAGCTGCTCCAGATGACGCGGCGACCAGACGTCATCGTGCCCGAGATAGGCGATGTGCGTCCCGCGCGAGAGTCGAATGCCTTCGTTGTTCGGCGCCGACTGGCCGCCGGAGTTGCGATCGAGATTGCGCCACCGAATGCGATCGCCGAAATGCGACGCCAGCACCTCGCCTGTGTCGTCGGTGCAACCGTCTCCGACGACGATGATCTCGAAGTTGCGATAGGTCTGGGCGAGCGCCGACCGGACGGTGGGAACGATCCAGCGGGCCGCGTTGAAGGCGGCGATTACGACGGAAAAATGCGGCAGAGGGCCGTTTTGCATGCGACGATCCGGAAACCGGTTTCGTATTTTCCCCCACAACCGATCGATTCGCAGCGTGCGGCCCGGAGTCCGGCGCGATGCGTTGGCAGAAGCCGCGTGAGATTCCCCGTCCCGCTTACGCACGCTATTCGCGATTATATACTTGACGTAATAGGCGGCCGAGGCCAAAATCCTGCCGGACAGGCCGGGGCTCGCCCGGCAACCAGCTATTTGCTGGTCCGCTTGGCGGGCTTTTTCTTACCTTTTGGAACGTGCGGGGACGGCGGCGTGTTCAGCATACGCCGGACGACAGCCTCGAATGAGGGCGCCGGAGGGCCAGGCTTTGTTTTCTCGTCCACGGTTAGAGTATAGCCGTGGCCAAGCGCAAATCAATCAAGGCCGCGCACCCGCCGCTGAGCCCTGCTGTCCATATAGATCACGAACAACTCGTTCTTGCTGAGTCCCCGAAGGGTTTTGAGACTGTCGACACTGTACGACTTTTCGAGTTCTTCTTCCCCGCCATCCTTGATGAAAGGACGCCCGTGAAGTTGAGCCCAAAAAAGAAACGTCGCTTCAACGTCGGTTAGCTTGCCAGCAATGCGCTCAATTCCAAGAATGGACGCGACTAAAAAGAACTCGGAC
>JBOIGD010000172.1:0-31673 GCA_050742615.1 Casimicrobiaceae bacterium
GCCGTGACCGCTACGCCCGATGCCAAGGCCGAGGCGCCGAAGTCGGACGCCGCGGCACCGGCCGCCGCACCGGCCGCGACTGCGCCCGCCGCTCCCACCGCACCGGTGCTCGTCGGGGCCGACAAGATCAGCGGCGGCGACACGGCGTGGCTGCTGACGTCGACGGCGCTGGTGTTGATGATGACCATCCCCGGCCTCGCCCTGTTCTACGGCGGCATGGTGCGCAAGAAGAACGTGCTGGCGACCCTGATGCAGAGCTTCGCGATCACGTGCCTGGTTACCGTTCTCTGGGTGATCGCCGGCTACAGCCTGGCGTTCATGCCCGGCGGCTCGTTCATCGGCAGTCTCGATCGCCTCTTCCTCAACGGCATGCTGTTCCAGAAGGAGGCCGGCAAGCTGACGGTGTCGCATCTGGCCACGACCGTCCCGGAATCGGTCTACATGATGTTCCAGATGACGTTCGCGATCATCACGCCGGCGCTGATCGCCGGCGCGTTCGCCGATCGCATGAAGTTCTCGGCAATGCTCTGGTTCATGGGCCTCTGGTCGATTCTGATCTACTCGCCGATCGCGCACATGATGTGGGAGCCGACCGGGTTCTGGGCCGCGAAGGGCGTGCTCGATTTCGCCGGCGGCACCGTCGTGCACATCAACGCCGGAATTGCCGGCCTCGTCTGTGCGCTGGTTCTCGGCAAGCGTCTGGGCTACGGCAGGGAGCCGATGGCGCCGCACAACCTGACGCTTACGCTGATCGGCGCCTCGATGCTGTGGGTCGGCTGGTTCGGCTTCAACGCCGGGTCGGCGGTCGCCGCGGACGGGCGCGCCGGCATGGCGATGTTCGTCACCCAGTTCGCCACCGCCGCCGCCGCGCTGGCGTGGATGTTCACCGAATGGATGGCCAAGGGCAAGCCCTCGGTGCTCGGCATCGCGTCGGGCGCCGTCGCCGGACTGGTGGCGATCACGCCGGCGTCGGGCTTCGTCGGGGCGTCCGGCGCGCTGGTCATCGGCATCGCTGCGGGCGTCCTCTGCTTTTTTGCCGCGACGACCGTCAAGCGGGCCTTCGGCTACGACGATTCGCTGGACGCGTTCGGTGTGCACTGCATCGGCGGCATCGTCGGCGCACTGCTCACCGGCGTCTTCAACGTCAAGGAGATCAGCGGGGCGGACGCCGACCTGCGGGTGCAGCTCGGCGCCGTCGCGACGACGCTGATCTACAGCGGCGTCGGCAGCTTCATCATCCTCAAGGTGATCGACATGGTCGTCGGCTTGCGGGTCTCGGAGGAAGAGGAGCGCGAAGGCCTGGATATCAGTCTTCACGGCGAGCGCGTGGACTAGGCCGGCCGGCAACCTCGGCCTGACCTCTCCTCAGCGGTCATTCGGGGCCGAAAGCGTCCCGTCTTTTCGCCGGCGGCTCAGCGCCGCGCGCGCTGCTTCTTCGCCCGCGGGTGCGCCTGATCGTAGATCCTCGCCAAATACTGGAAGTCGAGGTGCGTGTAGATCTGCGTGCTGGCGATGCTGGCGTGGCCCAGGAGCTCCTGCACCGCGCGCAGATCGCCCGACGACTGAAGCAGATGCGAGGCGAACGAATGGCGCAGCATGTGCGGGTGGACGTGCCTCCCCATGCCTCGTTTCACCGCCCACGCCGCGAGCCGCTGCTGGATCGCGCGCGCGCCGAGGCGGCGCCCGGAGCGGCTGACGAAGACGGCGTGGGCATCCTGCCCCGGCAGCGTCGGCCGCAGCGCGAGCCACGCCTTGAGCGCCATGCGCGCCGGCTCCCCCACGGGAACGATCCGCTCCTTCGCGCCCTTGCCGAGGACCCGCACTTCGCCGGACGGCAGGTCGAGCGCGGCGAGATCGAGGCCCGCGAGCTCGGACACGCGAAGACCGGAGGAATACGCGAGCTCGAGCAGCGCGCGATCGCGAACCGCGAGTCGGTCCTCGCCGGGGAGCGCGACCAGCCGCACCGCTTCGTCGGGCGACAGCACGGCCGGCAGATGGCGCACGGCCTTCGGCGCCTTCAGCCCCGCGCAGGGATTGTCCTTGAGCGTGCGCTCGTGCTCGACCGCGAACCGGTAGAACGCCCGCCATCCGGATAGCACGCGCGCCAGGCTCTTGCCCGATAGCCCGCGCGCGTGCAGCGTGGCCAGGAACCGGCGCAACTGCGCCGGCGAGAGCTCGGCGAGCGGCGCGTCACCGGCGAGCCGCCGCAGCGCGTCGACATCGCGCCGGTAGGCGTTGCGCGTCGGCGCGGGGCGCGTGGCGAGGTGTTGTTCGAACGCCGCGACCAGAGGGTCGACGCGAGCGGCGACCGGCGGCGGAGCCGCGCGACGCGATGCCCGCCTCGGCGCAGGCACGCTCAAGTCTGCGGCAGAAAGCGCGTGGTCGCCACGCTGGCGAGCTCCGACAAGCGCGTCAGATGCATCGTGCCCAGGCCCGCGTAGAACCGGCCCGGATCCTCGCTGCCCAGCGCGAGCAGCCCGAAGGTGTGGTGCGTGCGCAGCGGCAGCAGCGCGAACGACGCCAGCGACAGACCGCCGTCGAACCAGTCGCGCGACTCGAACGGCGCCTGCGTGCCGCAGTACGGGGCGCCCAGCGCGCCGGCATACTCGCGGACCTCCTGGCTGGTGGCGGCGAGCTCCGGCAGGTACGATTGTTCGGGGACCCTGCCCCACAGACGCAGCGCGACCTGCGGCACGCGGAAGTCCTCCTTGAGACTCTGGTAGAGCACGCCCAGGGTCGTCTCGAGGTCGCCCGCGGAAAACAGCGCGAGCGTCGAACGATGCAGCTTTTCGCTGATCGCATCATTGTCGGTGCCGAACTGGATCAGTTCGCGCAGCTTCGATTCGAGCTGACCGTTCTTTTCCCGCAGCGTCACGATCTGACGCTCGGCGATCGGGATTGCGTGACCGCCGTGCGGGTGCGGCACATAGATCTCGGCCAGCAGATCGGCGTAGTGCTCGAAGAACTCCTGGTGCTGCTTCAGATATTCGGCGACCGACTCGGCGTTCATCGCGGCTTCCTCGTTGGTTTCATTCATTCCCGGGCACCTGCCATTCGCCTTCGAACACCGTCTGCGCGGGCCCCGCCATCAGCACCGGCGCACCCGGGCCCGCCCAGCTTATCCCGAGCTCGCCGCCCCGGGTCAGAACGCGCACGTCGCTGTCGAGCAGGCCGCGGCGGATGCCGGCGACCACCGCGGCGCACGCGCCGGTGCCGCAGGCCAGCGTTTCGCCGGCGCCCCGCTCCCAGACGCGCAGGCGAATGTTAGCGCGATCGACGACCTGCATGTAGCCCGCATTCACGCCGCGCGGAAACCGCGGGTGGCGCTCGAGCACCGGGCCCTGCGTCGTCACCGGTGCCGCTTCGATAACGGCAACGACCTGGACCGCGTGCGGATTGCCCATCGACAGCGCGGTGACCACGACGGGTATGCCGGCGACGTCCAGCGTCTGCGTGGTCGAGGCGGCGTCGCCGGCGAACGGTATCGCCTCGGCCTCGAATCGCGGCACGCCCATGTCGACCCGGACCCTCCCGTCGGATTCCAGCGTCGGCTCGATGATCCCACCCCGGGTCTCGACGCGGATCGTACGCTTCGACGTCAGCCCCTGGTCGCGGACGAAATGGACGAAGCAGCGGGCGCCGTTGCCGCATTGCTCGACCTCGCCGCCATCCGCGTTGAAGATGCGGTAGCGAAAATCGGCGTCGGCGCGCGACGGCTTTTCCACCAGCAGCACCTGGTCGCAGCCGACGCCGAAATGGCGGTCGGCAAGCCGCGCGATCTGCGCGCGGTCAAGGGCGATGTGCTGACGGATACCGTCCAGCATGACGAAGTCGTTGCCCAGGCCCTGCATCTTGGTGAACTTCAGGCGCGCGGTCATCCCGATCCTCCGAGCAGTTCGACCAGGCTTTTCTCTCCGCGCCGGGCGAATGGCAGCCTGCGTCCGTCGACGGTCGCGGTCCCGGCGATCTCGTAGGCCACCGCACCTCGGCGCACGGCAGCATCGAGCGCGCGGCGCCAGGCCTCGAAGCTCGCGCTGGCGACGACATCGATGCGTGCGCGACCGCGCGCAGGCAGCGTCCGCCGGTCGAGCATGCGGGCATCGACCACCTGGCGCCCGGCGAGTGCAAGCGTGAAGGCCAGCGCGTCCAGCGTGACTTCGGCATCGTTCGGGTTGGCCAGCTCGAGGACCAGTTTGACCCGGATCGCATCGGCGTCCAGCCGCTCGATGCCGACTTCGGCCAGCGCGATGACGGGAGGTTCGATGCGCGGCGGCACCAGCGCGCAGGCCGCGACCGCCAGCACGGCGACAGCGAGGGCGAGGCGCGGCGCGGCTCCGTTGGCAGGCATCGGGTGCTGCAGCGTGTCGGCGATTGCGACAGCATCATGCCGTCGATAGAATGCCCGCACGGGAGCGTTATGGAGCACGGTACGCAACCGGCGCGGGAAAGACGGACGCGCACGACCAGCCACGACCGAACCTCATCATCGAATACGAAGCGACGTTGCGCTTCGGCCCGCCGAAGAAGCGGGCGGCCGACCTTCCGCTGACCGGGCCGCAGTTCGTCGTCGAGCAGAACAGCGACCCGAGCGTACTGGTCGTCGCGTTCACCGGATTCGCCGGCAAGCTGTCAATTCCCACGTTCGATTTCATGCGCAGCACCGGGCTCCTGAACCACAACCGCATCCTGCTTCGCGACCATTCGAGGACCTGCTATCAGAACGGCATTCCCCCGGTTGCCGAGGATGTCGACGCCTTGCTGGCACTGCTGCGCAAACACGTCGAGGAGCTCGCGCCGAAGCAGACGATCTTCATCGGCGGCTCCGGCGGCAGCCACGCGGCGATCCTTTTCGGCCACCTGCTCGGAGCCGACTTCGTGCAGGCTTTCTCCGCGCAGACCAATCTCGATCCCGCCTACTGGAGCGCAACGGAATTCAGCAAAGACGTCGAGGCCTTCTCCACGGCCCCCGACCGTCTGGACCGCGTCCCGGCGAAGGCGCGCGGCTACTTCGACCTGCGTCCGGTATTGGCCCGATCGAACGGCAAGACGCGGTACAACCTCCATGTTTGCGCTCGTTCCGCGCCGGACCTGACGCGCGCGCTGCGCCTCGAGGGTTTGCCCGGCGTCACCATCCATCGCTACGACTGCGATAGCCACGCCGTCGCCGTGTGGCTTGCGCGGCGACGCCTCCTGCTGCCGCTGTTCAAACCGGACAATGAAGGGGCGCTCGCCGCGGCACGGTCAGACGTTGAAGCGGAAATGCATGACGTCGCCGTCCCGGACGACGTAGTCCCTCCCCTCGAGCCTCATCTTGCCCCCCTCTTTGGCTCCCTGCTCGCCTCGGCAAGCAAGAAAATCATCATAGGCGATGACCTCCGCCCGGATAAAGCCCTTTTCGAAGTCGGTATGAATGACGGCGGCGGCCTGCGGCGCGGTGCTGCCGTGGCGTATCGTCCAGGCGCGGACTTCCTTGGGGCCTGCGGTGAAATACGTCTCCAGGCCCAAGAGCTTGTAGCCGGCATGGATCAGCCGGTCGAGTCCCGGTTCGGCCAGGCCCATGTCGGCGAGGAAGACCTGCTTGTCCTCGTCGACGAGATCGGCGATCTGCGCTTCGAGCGCGGCGCTGATGGCCACCACCGGCGCACCTTCGCGGCTCGCGTACGTCTGGACCCGGTCGAGCAGCGCGTTGCCGGCAAAGCCTTGCTCGGCGACATTGGCGACGTACATCGTCGGCTTCATCGTCAGCAGGAACAGCGGCTTCAGCACGGCGCGCTCCTCCGGGTAGAGGTCGACCGAGCGCGCGGGCTTCGCATCGTTCAGCGCCGGCACAATCTTCTCGAGCGCCGCCACGAGGCGCTGCGCCTCCTTGT
Organism: Casimicrobiaceae bacterium; assembly: GCA_050742615.1. Classification (GTDB taxonomy): domain Bacteria; phylum Pseudomonadota; class Gammaproteobacteria; order Burkholderiales; family Casimicrobiaceae; genus PALSA-1003. The sequence goes on from JBOIGD010000172.1 coordinate 5,871, forward strand.
CGCCGCCCGCCCGGGCCGCCTTCGCGTACTTCGTCATCTGCTTGTCGCCGGCCGCGATATCGGCGAGCGCGAGCTCGTTATTGACCGTCTCGATGTCCGAGACGGGGTCGATCCTGCCGGCAACGTGAACGACGTTCGAATCCTCGAAGCAGCGCACGACGTGGGCGATCGCGTCGGTCTCGCGAATGTTGGCCAGGAACTGGTTGCCCAGCCCCTCGCCCTTGGACGCGCCGGCGACGAGCCCCGCGATGTCGACGAATTCGACGACGGCCGGGACCACGCGCGCCGGCCGCGCGATCGCGGCAAGCGCCGCCAGGCGCGGATCGGGCACTTCGACGATGCCCACGTTCGGCTCGATCGTGCAGAACGGATAGTTTTCCGCTGCGATTCCGGCTTTGGTCAGCGCATTGAACAACGTCGACTTGCCGACGTTCGGAAGGCCGACGATGCCGCATTTAAGGCTCATAGGCTCGCGGGCGGCTTGGCTGCGGCCGATGGCGGCACGGCCGCCGTGTGCAGCTCGTGCATCGCGCGCTCGGTTTCGCCGCATGCGAGACGAGGCCATACCGCGAGCGCCCGCGCGACGGCGTCGTCGATCAACGGCCTCTCGTCGTCGTGCGGCGGATGCAGCACGTAATCGGCGACCTCCTGCTCGGACAGGACGCCGTCACGCGGGTGGCCGATGCCCAGGCGCAGGCGCCAGAAATCGCCGCTGCCCAGTTCCGCCACGATGTCTTTTAATCCATTGTGGCCGCCGCTACCGCCGCCCTGCTTGAGCTTGACGACGCCAGGCTTGAAATCGAGCTCGTCGTGCGCCACCAGGATTTCGTCGGGTGCGATGCGATAGAACCGGACCAGCGCGGCGACCGCGAGTCCGCTCCGATTCATGTAGGCCTGCGGCTTGGCGAGCCGCATATCGCCGCCGCCCGCGGCAGCGACCAGAGCGTGGAACTTCGATTCGTTGCGGAAGGTCGCGCTCAGCACCCCGCCCAGGCGATCGATCCACCAGAAGCCAGCGTTGTGCCGCGTCTGCGCGTACTTCCGGCCTGGGTTGCCGAGACCGACGATCAGGCGGAAAGGATGCGTCATGGCGAGGGCCTACGCGGGGCGCTTCGCCGCCAGCAAAAAGGCCCGCCGCGGTTGCGCCGGCGGGCCTCGTCGTGAGGGAGCGCGCCTATTTCTTGTCGTCCTTCCTGGACGACGGTTTCTCGGCGCCCTTGTCGGCCGCCTTCTCGACAGGCTTGTCGCCCGGTTTTTCCCCCGGCTTCGCCGCTTCGGCAGCGCCCGCCTCGCCCGCGACGGCTTCGACCACCGGCGCGACTTCCTCGACCTCGGCGATGACGCGCGGCACGATCGCCGTGGCAACGACCGGGCTCGCGCCGGGCTTGGTCACCGCGGTCACGCCGGCCGGCAGCTTGAGATCGGACACGTGTATCGACTGTCCGACCGCGAGCTGCGACAAGTCGACTTCGACGAAGCCGGGCAGGTCCTTCGGCAGGCACGACACGTCGAGCTCGGTCAGCACGTGGCTGATGATCGCGTCGGTGGTCTTGGTCGCCGGCGAAAGCTCGCTGTTGGTGAAGTGCAGGGGCACCTTCATGTGGATCTTGCGGCGCTCGTCGACCCGCTGGAAGTCGATGTGCAGCACCTCGTGGCGGAACGGATGCATCTGCACGTCGCGCAGCAGCACGCGCTGCGCGCCGTCGCCCAGCTTCATCGTCAGGATCGACGAGTGGAACGATTCCGCCTTCAGCGCGTGGATCAACGCATTGTGGTCGAGCTCGATCGGTTGCGGCGTTTCGCTGCCCCCGTAGACGATCCCCGGCGCGCGCCCGGTGCGGCGAAGCCGCCGGCTCGCGCCTCGTCCCTCGGTAGCGCGGGGAAAGGCGGTGAATTCGAGCTGCATGATGGAGCTCCTGTTGTCTGCGGCCTTCCGCTCAGGCGTTTCCGGGCGTGAGCGGTCGTCCGCGATGGCGACAACCCGGCGCGGCAGCGCACCGGGGAAAGCTTTGAATTATATGCGGAAACCGTGCCGGGCCGCAACCTTAGCCCGCGCCGCAGTCCTCTTCCCTGCGGACGGCTATTCGGTGAACAGCGAGCTGACCGACTCCTCGTTGGAGATCCGCGTCATCGTCTCGGCGAGCAGCTGCGCGCACGAAAGCTGCCGGATCCGCTTGCAGGCGCGCGCCTCGTCGGACAGCGCGATGGTGTCGGTGACGACGATCTCGTCCAACTCCGATTCGGCGATGCGGGCGACGGCGCCACCCGACAGCACCGGGTGGGTGCAATAGGCAAGCACCTTCTGCGCGCCGTTGGCCTTGAGCGCCGAAGCCGCCTTGCACAGCGTGTTGGCGGTGTCGACGATGTCATCCATGATGACGCAGGCGCGCCCCTCGACGTCGCCGATGATGTTCATCACTTCGGCGACGTTCGCCTTGGGCCGCCGTTTGTCGATGATCGCGAGGTCGGAGTCGAGGCGCTTCGCGATCGCGCGTGCGCGCACGACGCCGCCGACGTCGGGAGAGACCACGAGCAGGTTGTCGTAGTTCTGCTTCCACAGGTCGCCCAGCAGCACCGGCGTGGCGTAGATGTTGTCGACCGGAATGTTGAAAAAACCCTGGATCTGGTCGGCGTGAAGGTCCATCGTCATCACGCGGTTCACGCCGACGGTCGTCAGCATGTCGGCGACGACCTTGGCGGTGATGGGCACGCGCGCCGAGCGCGGGCGACGGTCCTGCCGGGCATAACCGAAATAGGGAATCGCGGCGGTGATGCGCCCCGCCGACGCGCGCTTCAAGGCGTCGACCATCACCAGGATCTCCATCAGATTGTCGTTGGTCGGTTGCGAGGTCGATTGCAGGATGAACACGTCGCGCCCCCGGACGTTCTCCAGCAATTCGACCATCACTTCACCGTCGGAAAAGCGGCCGACGATGCAGCGTCCGAGGCTGATATTCATGTGCTTGACGACGGCCTCGGCAAGCTTCGGATTGGCGCTGCCCGTGAAGATTCGCATCCGCTCGAACGCCATCGTCACCGCCTATGAAAGCCGCGGGCAGGCCATCCGGACCGAGGGCCTGCCCCACGCGTTGTGGCTGGGGAGGTAGGGATCGAACCTACGAATGCCGGAATCAAAATCCGGTGCCTTACCACTTGGCGACTCCCCAAGGGAAACCGTGCGCGCGCCGGAACGTCAACGTGCCGCAGACGACCACAGCGGGTGGCGGTTCAGCGCGCGAGCAACCAATCGGCCGTTCTCCGGTAGTTCACCGGTGCTTCCTGTTGTGCGCGGCGTCCGCGCCAGCGCTTGCTTTCGCGGCGTCTTCGGACGCAAAAGCGTCACACACGCTTCCGACCCCGGCGCCTGCGCTCCGGATGCGGGTCGCGGGCGCGACAACGCGTCGCGACGGCCGGCGACCTCCGGGAACCGCGAGGCCGCCACTGCCTGCCGTCGCTTGCGGCCATATCCCTCGGAAAAGACGGCCATTTTCGCGGACTGGCTGTATCGTGTCAATTCAGCTGCGCGAAAAACCGATGCCGTCGCAATCTCTATCGCGATTGCAAGACGGCGATTCGATCAGCGGACCCGCACCCAGGTACGGCGGCGTGCTGCGGGCCGGCACCCTAGCGCCCGGCCGATCGATCACCGCCAGGCATCGATGGCGATGCGCAACTCCACGTCCGGATAGTCGAGCGTCAGGCGCTGCGGGCGCGGTACGCCGTCGGGGCCCCGCTCGAAGGCCTGGTAGACGATGACCCACCCGTCCTGACGCAGCACCGCCGGCATGCCGTCGCCGCCCGTTTCCACAGTCGACGGCGCGCCGCGGCGTGGCACGGCCTGAATCCAGAACGCCAGGCCCTCGACCGGCAACGGCCAGCCGAGCGCGCGCGTCGTCAAAGTCGACCAGTCGTGGGCGAGCTCGAGGCGTCCGTCCGACATTTGCAGGCGCACGCCGGCGCTGTCGCCGCTCAGGCGCGCGATCGTCTGGCCGAGCGGAGAGTTGAGATCGAGCTCGTCGCGTTCGCGCTCATGGGTCCAGCGGAAGTTGGCGGACAGTGCATGGCTCCCGTGCCGCGCTGACAGCCGGCCGGAGAGCTCGAAGCTCGCGCGCGGCGTGAAGGTCGTGGCCGGCACGTTGCGCGGCCCGAGCAGGGCCGGCGTGCAGGCCGCCAGCAGAACGGCCGCGACGATCGACGCGACTGCGCAGGCGCGCATGCCGCGCAGCGTGGGCATCGGCTTCGGGGGTGTCAGTGCGCCAGGCGGCGCATGGTCTCGATCAGCACCGCGTTGTCGGGCGTCGTCTTGAGCGCCGATTGCCAGACCTCCCGCGCCCGGTCCCGTTCGCCCTTCGCCCACAGCACCTCACCCAGGTGCGCGGCGATTTCGGGATCGGCCTGGTCGCTGAACGCGCGTCGCAGGTATTTCTCCGAGTCGTCGAGATTGCCCATGCGGTAATTGGCCCAGCCCAAGCTGTCCAGGATGAACGGATCGCCCGGCGCGATCTGCAACGCCTTCTCGATAAGCTTCAAGCCTTCTGCCGTGCGCGGCGTGCGATCGACGAGCGTGTAGCCAAGCGCGTTGAGAGCCTGCGCATTGTCGGGTTTGAGCTCGATCAGGCGCTTCAGCCGCGATTCGACCTCGTCGATGCGGTCGAGCTTCTCGGCGACCATCGCGACATCGTAGAGAAGCTCGGTGGAATCGGCCTGGCGCTGGAGCGCTGCCGTGAGGATCGCGTACGCGCTCTTGTAGTCGCCTGCATCGCGCATCAGCTGCGCCTGCGCCTGGGCGAGATCAACCCGCTGCTCGTTGGTTTCCGGCTGCAATCCGTCCAGATAGCTGCGCGCCGCTCCCAGATCGCCTTTCTTCGCGATCATCGCCCCGATGCGCAGCTTGGCGATCCATGCCCGATCACCCTCGGTGACTTCGCGGTAGCGGGCGATCGCGTCGTCGTAGCGCCTGGTTTCCTCGGCCACTTGCGCGAGGTAGAAGGGGACGATGCCCTTTTCGCCGTAGCCCGCCTTGTCGAGCTCCTCCAGCAGCCGCTGCGCGGTGGCGTAATCCTTCATCTGCAGCGAAATCGCGGCGACGGCGAATTCGAACTCGTGATCCTCCGGGTTCTCGTCCCAGAGGCGCTGGAATATGGCGCGCGCATCGGCAAAGCGCTTTTGCTCGACGTAGAGCTGGGCCAGTGCGCCGGCGACGGCGCGCGAATCGGGCGTCGCTGCGATGAACTGCTTCAGGAATTCGATCGCCGACTCGGGCGACCCTTTGGCCAGGATGTCGGCCTTGACCAGCGCGGCGCGGTCCCACCCAGGCTTGAGCTCGAGCGCCCGATCCGCAGCGCGCGTCGCCGCCGCGAGGATCTCCGGATCGCCGAGCCTGGTGTTGTAGCCGGCGAGCGCCACCGCGAACCACGCCTCGGCAACCTTGGGATACGGCTTGGCAAGTTCCTGCACCAGGCGAAAAGCCGCGGTCTTGTCCGTTTGCGCCGCCAGCGCCTGGTTGAGCTGCAGGAACGCATCGCCAAGCGACTTGTCATTGGCGGCCGCTTCAATCAGGACGCGCTGGAGCTCGGTCTTGAGGTCGCTGCCGGCGCCGGACAGGGCGAGCGAGGCCACCATCTGCCGTGCGCGCTCGGCCTTGGGATCGAGCTGTTCCCACAGCTTGGCGGCTTCCAACGCGAGCGAGCGCTGGCGGGCAAAAAGCGCAATCTCGGTGGCACGACGAGCAAGCACCGGGTCGCCGGCATCGCGCGCCGCCTCAAAGTACGCCCGGGCGGACAGCGCCGGATCACCGCGTTGCATCGCGATGTCGCCGACCAGGATGCGGTAAAGCACATCGGGCGTGAGCTCGTCCGCGGGCTCGGGCGTGTCAGCCGCTTGCGCTGCGGTCGCCGGCGCCGCCGGCGCGACCGGCGCTTGGGCACACCCCTCCCCGCCGGCCGCGGCGACCGCGATCAGGCCGGAACAAAAGAAGAGGCGAAGGGTGGGAAGCACAGTGGGGGGACCACGCACACGATAGGTTTCGACAGCCGGCGCTCACGCCGGGACTCGTTGCATCTTAGGGTATATTGCCTCGAGCAACAAACGCCACCCGGCGCTCCCAGATGCCCGAACTTCCGGAAGTCGAAACGACGCGTCGCGGCGTCGCCCCTCACGTAGAACGGCAGAAAGTGACGGCTGTCAGGATCTACGACCGTCGCCTGCGCTGGCCGGTTCCTCGAGATTTGCCGCGACGCCTGGTGGGCCGCACGGTCGATCGCGTCGAACGGCGCAGCAAGTACCTGCTGTTCCGGCTCGGGGCGGACACGCTGATCGTGCATTTCGGGATGACCGGCAGCCTGCGCGTCTACCGCGCCGCCCCGGCGAGGCGCCCTCACGATCACATCGATCTGGAGTTCGACAACGGCGTGATGCTGCGCTATCACGACCCGCGCCGCTTCGGCGCGATGCTGTGGTCGCCGGGGACCGCGGGCGAGCATCCGCTGCTCGCCGCGCTCGGTCCCGAGCCGTTCTCGCCCGATTTCGACGCGAGGTACCTGTTCGCCGCCACGCGCGGCCGCCGCACGGCGATCAAACTCGCGCTGATGGACAACCGCGTCGTCGTGGGCGCGGGCAACATCTACGCCAACGAAGCTCTCTTTCGCGCCGGCATTCGTCCGACGCGGGCCGCCAACCGCCTGTCGCGGCCGCGCGTGGCACGTCTGGTGGAGGCCGTCCGGGAAACCCTCGCCGCGGCGATCGCCAAGGGCGGCAGCACGCTGCGCGACTACGTCGACAGCGACGGCGCACCCGGTTACTTCCAGCTGGAGTACAACGTGTACGGCCGCGACGGCCTGCCCTGCCGCGTGTGCGGCGGCGCGATCGGCGCGACCCGCCAGGGCGGGCGCGCGACCTACTATTGCCGGCATTGCCAGACCTGAGGCATCCCTTAGGTGCTTGTTTTGGCGCGGTTTATGCTACAGTCCCTGCGAGCCCCGCGAAGGAGGCCGCGACAATGATGCAATCCAGGGATCTCGCCGCGCGATTTGAAGCCTACAGCGACTGGCGCCGCCGACTGTCGGGCGGCATCTCACGCCTGCACGAATGGCTGGCGGAACAGGAGCTCACGGATGCGCAGGCCGACCTGACCGTGCAGCGGCTGCTCGAGCGACTGCACCAGGACAAGCTGGTCGTCGCCTTCGTCGCCGAATTCTCGCGCGGCAAGTCCGAGCTGATCAACGCGATATTTTTCGCCGACTTCGGCCAGCGACTGCTGCCTTCCGCGGCGGGGCGCACGACGATGTGCCCGACCGAGTTGCTCTACGACGCGACACGGCCGCCATCGATCCGGCTGCTGCCGATCGAGACCCGGGCGCGAGACGGCTCGGTCACCGAATTCAAGAACTACGCCGACGAGTGGGTCACCATCGTGCTCGACATGTCGTCGGCGGACCGCATGGCCGACGCGCTGTCTCGGGTATCGCAGACCAAGCGAGTGCCGGCCGCGCTGGCGCGCAAATACGGACTGCATGAGGATGACGATCCGCTGGCGCCGCTGCCGGCCGCCGACGCTTCGGTCGATGTGCCGTGCTGGCGCCATGCGATCATCAATTTTCCGCACCCGCTGCTGCAGCAGGGCCTCGTCATCCTCGATACGCCCGGTCTGAACGCGATCGGGACCGAGCCCGAGCTCACGCTCAATCTGCTGCCGAACGCCCACGCGATCCTGTTCATCCTGGCCGCCGATGCCGGCGTGACCAAGACCGACATCGACGTCTGGGCAAACCATATCGTCGGTGACAGCCCGGCCAGCCGCGAAGGCCGGCTGGTGATTCTGAACAAGATCGACGGGCTGTGGGACGATCTGCGCAGCGCGGGCGAAATCGAGGCCGAAATCGCGCGCCAGGTCCGCACCAGCGCGGAGCTGCTGCTGATCCCGCCGGCACAGGTCTTCCCGGTGTCGGCGCAGAAGGCGCTGCTCGCCAAGGTCAATGGCGACGACGCGCTGCTGGCCAGGAGTCGACTGCCGCCGCTCGAGTCCGCGCTGTCGAAGGAGCTGATACCGGCGAAGCGACGCATCGTCGGCACGGCGACGCAGGCCGAGATCCGCGCCCTCGCCGCGGGCACGCGAACCATACTCGACAGCCGCATCGCCGGCATCCGCGAGCAGCTGGCCGAGCTGCAGGCGCTGCGCGGCAAGAACCAGGATGTCGTCGAGCACATGATGGAGCGGATCCAGCAGGAGAAAAATCTGTTCGAGCGTGGCATGCAGCGCTACACGGCGCTGCGAACGGTATTCACGCAGCAGACCAACCACCTCTACGAAAGCATCGGGCTGGAGACGTTGCGCACCACGGCGGCCGACACCCGCGAGCGGATCGAGAAGAGCCCGTTCACCAAGGGCGTGCGTTCGGCGATGGGCGACTTCTTCGCCAGGATCTACGGCAGCCTCGAGGGAGGAGCGCGGCAGACCGCCGAGACGCACGAGATGATGCAGGCGATGTACCAGCGCTTCGCCAAGGAGCACGGCATCGACCCTTTCACCCCGCCGCCGTTTTCGATGCTCAAGTACCAGAAGGAAGTCGAGCGCCTCGAGCGCGCGTACAACGTGCACTTCAACACGCTTTGGAACATGGTCAGCAAGGCCAAGTTCACGCTGATGAAGCGCTTTTTCGAGACGATCGCGATCCGGGTCAAGCACGTCTTCGACATCGCGACCCGGGATCTGGAAAGCTGGCTGAAGGCCGTGATGGCGCCGCTGGAAACCCAGGTGCGCGAGCATCATCTGCAGCTGCGCCGCCGGCTCGAAAGCGTCAAGCGCATCCATCGCGCGAGCGACGAGCTCGAGGAGCGGATCGGCGAGCTGGAGCAGGCGGAAGTCGCCGCCAGGGCGCAGATCGCCGCCCTGGCACGGGAGCTGGCCGCGATCGATGCGATCTGCGAGCAGGCCGAGCCTCTGCCGCTCGCCGCCAACGCGTAAGCCGGGCCGCGTTCGCGGTTTCGCAAGCGGGGGAGCCTCAGGCGGTTACGTCGCCCGCCTGGGCGGCCATCAGGCCGCGATACTTCAACAATAGCTGGTCCTTGCTCTCCGTGCAGTCCGGGTTCACCGGAATGCAGTCGACCGGGCAGACCTCGACGCATTGCGGCGTGTCGAAATGCCCGACGCACTCGGTGCACTTTTTCGGGTCGATCACATAGATTTCCGGCCCCTGCGAGATCGCGCCGTTCGGGCACTCGGGCTCGCAAACGTCGCAGTTGATGCATTCGTCGGTGATGATCAGCGCCATCAGCCCTCCGCTCGCGCATCCTGCGCCCGCTCGAAGCTTGCCTTCGCCCTCAGCCGCGCCACGACCGACGGCTGCACAAACTTGCCGACGTCGCCGCCCAGGCGGGCGATCTCGCGAACGATCGTCGATGACATGAACAGGTATTGCTCGGCCGGGGTCAGGAACAGTGTTTCGACCTCCGGATGCAGGTTGCGGTTCATGCCCGCCATCTGGAACTCGTACTCGAAGTCCGATACGGCGCGCAGGCCGCGCATGATCGTCGTCGCTCCGACCGAGTGCACGAAATCCATCAGCAGGCCGGAAAAACCGGCGACCTCGACGTTGGGAATCCCCGCCAGCACCTCTCGAGCCATGGCGATGCGCTCGTCGGCGGTGAACATCGGGTGCTTGCTTTCGCTGTCCGCGATGGCGACGATCACGTGCTCGAACAGCTTGGCCGCCCGCCGCACCAGGTCCTCGTGGCCTTTGGTGAACGGGTCGAAGGTTCCCGGATAGACGACTTTCAGCATGGCCCGTTCTTCCCTGCCGCCCGCCGCTTCATGCGTTGCGGGGCAGGCGGCGCAGCAAATGATAATGCACCTGGCCGGCCTTGTCGCCGCGCGCAAGCGCGAAGCCCGCCGGCGCGGCGACCGCCGAGGCGGCCTCGACATACAGCGCACCGGCGGGCGCGACACGGGCCGCGGCAGCCGGCAACAGGGTCTGCCAGCGCGGCACGGCGAACGGCGGATCCAGAAAGACGATGTCGAACAGCCGCGTCTCGCGCGCAAGAAATGCGTGCGCATCGGCGCAGTGCGTTTCGAGCGTCGATGCAGCCAGCGTGCGTCCGGTCGCCGCCAGCGCGCGCACGAGCTCGGCATTGCGGTCGACGGCGACCGCGAGCGCCGCGCCGCGCGAGAGGGCCTCAAGGGAGAGCGCCCCGCTCCCGGCGAACGGATCGAGTGTGCTGGCGTTCTCGAGATCCTGCCCGAGCCAGTTGAACAGCGTCTCCCGCACGCGATCGGGCGTCGGACGAACGTCGGCGACCGCTGGAAAGCGGATGCGCCTGCCGCGCCAGCGCCCGCCGATGATGCGGATCTGTTGGGCTCGCGGCAAGCTAGTGTGCTGAGTCAGGCACCGATGCGAAAGGGCGTCGTGCACGTAAAGGTAGAATTGTACCTTTGCCCGCTGCGCCATCCCTGATGCTCGACCTGTTCAAGCGCAAGCCCGACGACGCCGCACGTACCTGGACCGACCGGCTGAAGGGCGGGCTCGGCCTGTCGCGCGAGCGCATCTCCCGCCCGCTGGCCGCACTGTTCGGCCGCGAGGCCCTTTCGGAAGCGGCGATCGACGAATTGCGCAGCGCGCTGCTCGGCGCCGACGTGGGCATCCCGGCCACCGAACATCTGCTCGACGAGCTCGTCGCGCGCTGGAAACGGGCCGGGCCCGATGTCGAGGCCCGGGAGGTGCTCAAGTCCTCGCTCGCGGATCTCCTCGCGCCGCTCGAGCGGCCGCTCGCCATCGGACCGGCGCGCCCGTTCGTGATCATGCTCGCCGGCGTCAACGGCGCGGGAAAGACCACCTCGATCGGCAAGCTCGCGAAATTTCTGCAGGGCGACGGTTACTCGGTGCTGCTCGCCGCGGGCGACACCTTCCGCGCCGCGGCACGCGAGCAACTCGAAGTCTGGGGGGCGCGCAACCAGGTCCATGTCATCGCGCAGCAGGGCGGTGACCCTGCGGCGGTGATGTTCGACGCGATCTCGGCCGCGCGCGCGCGCCGCATCGACGTCGTGCTCGCCGACACCGCCGGGCGCTTGCCGACGCAGCTGCCGCTGATGGAAGAGCTGAAGAAGATCCGGCGCGTGATCGCCAAGGCGCAGCAAGGCGCACCGCACGAAACCCTGCTCGTGCTCGACGCCAATACCGGCCAGAACGCTTTGGCGCAGGTCGCCGCCTTCGACGCGGCGCTGGGGCTGACCGGGCTGATTCTGACCAAGCTCGACGGCACCGCCCGGGGCGGTGTCGTCGCGGCGATCGCCAAGACGCGGCCGGTGCCGCTGAAGCTGATCGGCGTCGGTGAAGGGGTCGACGATCTTCGACCCTTCCGCGCCGCAGAATTCGCCGACGCGCTGCTCGGGTGACCGGCAAGTGACGCAGGCGTTGATCACGTTCGCCGACGTCGGCAAGCGCTATCCCGGTGGTCGGGACGCGCTGATCGGCGCGAGCTTCGCCGTCGGCGCGGGCGAATTCGTCTACCTGACCGGCCACTCCGGCGCCGGCAAGAGCACGGTGTTCCGATTGATCGCCGCGATCGAGCGTCCGACGCGAGGCACGGTGCTGGTCAGCGAGCAGAACATCGGACGGCTGCCGGCCAATGCGATTCCCTACCTGCGGCGCAAGCTCGGGCTCGTGCTGCAGGACCAGCGGCTGCTGGCCGACCGCAGCGTCTTCGACAACGTCATGGTGCCGCTGGCGGTCGCCGGCGCGGATCGGCGCGAGGCCGCGAAGCGGGTCCGCGCGGCGCTCGACAAGGTCGGCTTGCGCGATCGCGAAGCAGCGCAACCGGTCGCGCTTTCGGGAGGTGAGCAGCAGCGCGTATGCATCGCGCGCGCTGTCGTCAACCGGCCGAGTCTACTGCTCGCCGACGAACCGACGGCGAGCCTCGACGCCGAGGCGTCGCAAGAGATCTTGCAGCTCTTCCGGTCGTTTCATCAGGTCGGGGTCACGGTCATGCTGGCCACGCACGACGAACGCCTGATCGAACGCTTCCCTGCGCGGCGGATCTCTCTTGCCCACGGCCGCATCGCCGAAGGCGCGGCGCCGGCGTGATCGGGCCCTGGCTCGCCGCCCACGGCGCAGCGCTGCGCGACGCGGCCGCGGCGGCCGGGCGCAGCCCCCTGGGCACCGCACTGTCGATGGTGGCGCTGGCCGCGGCCCTGGCGTTGCCGCTGGCGGCCGCGGCGCTGCTCGACGGCTTGGGGTCGATCGCCCAGCGCGCCAGATCCACACCGCAGCTGACGGTCTACCTCGCGCCGACCGCGAGTGCGAAGGACCGTGACGCCTTGCTGGCGCGCCTCAAGGCGACCAAGGAGGTCGCCTCGGTCGCGCTGGTCACCAAAGAGCAGGCGCTGGCCGAGCTCCAGTCCCGCGAGGGGGTGCGCGACCTCCTTGCCGGCTTGTCCGGCAATCCGCTGCCCGACGCGGTCGTCGTCACGGCCGAAAGCCGGGCTCCCCGGGCACTCGAGGCGCTGCGCGCTGCGGTCGTCAAGCTGCCCGGCGCCGACCGGGTCGACCTGGATTTGGCGTGGATCGAACAGGTGGCCGCGCTGGTCCGCGCCGGCGAGCTCGTCACCTACGCGCTGGCGGCGCTGCTTGGCGTCGCAGTCGTGGCGGCGACGTTCAACACCGTCCGATTGCAAGTGCTCACTCGCGTACCAGAGCTCGATGTGGCCAGCCTTTTCGGTGCCACCCCGCAATACCTGCGGCGCCCCTTCCTCTATTTTGGTGCCCTGCAGGGCTTGCTGGCCGGCCTGCTGGCCGTCGTCGCGGTGCAGGCCTTGCTCTGGGAATTCAATCGTCGCATCGGGACGGCGTTGGGCGTGTTCGGGCTGCCCGGAGGCTTCAGCCATTTGTCGCCCGGCATGGTTGCCGCAACGCTGGCTGCGGCCCTCGGGCTGGGCTGGAGCGGGGCCTGGCTGGCGGTGTCGCGCCGCGTGGCGCAACTCGCCTCCTGACCCGGAACTTCGGCGCTCCTTAGCACTCTCATTCGACGAGTGCTAAAATACGCTCAAGGTACCCCGAAGGAGTTCATCGATGACCACGAACACCCTGGCTTTTCCGACCCCCGCATCGCTGGGAAACCTGGACCATTATATCCAGGCGGTAAACCGTTTTCCGCTGCTGACCGCCGAGCAGGAGGTGGAGCTGGGCCGCAGGCTGCAGCGAGACAACGACCTCGACGCGGCGCGATCGATGGTCCTGTCGCATTTGCGGCTGGTCGTCGCGGTAAGCCGCAATTACCTGGGCTACGGCCTGCCGCAGGCGGACCTGATTCAGGAAGGCAACATCGGCCTGATGAAGGCGGTGCGTCGCTTCGACCCGGAACGCGGGGTCCGTCTCGTGTCGTTCGCGCTGCACTGGATACGCGCCGAAATCCACGAATACGTCCTGCGCAACTGGCGGCTGGTCAAGATCGCGACCACCAAGGCGCAGCGGAAGCTCTTCTTCAATCTGCGCAGCATGAAGCCCAAGCTCGGGGCGCTGACGCGCAGCGAGGCCAACGGCATCGCCGAGGCGCTGGGGGTCAAGCCCGAGGAAGTGTTCGAAATGGAGACGCGGCTCTCCGGTCAGGACGTCGCGCTCGATCCTCCGGCCGGCGACGACGGCGAGACGATGACGCCGAGCGCGTACCTGACCGACAGTGAGGAGCCGGTGCAGATACTCGAGCGCGCCGAGACCGCGCGCAACCGCAGCAACGGGCTGAAGAGCGCACTGTCGAGGCTCGACAGCCGCAGCCGAGACATCGTCGAAGCGCGCTGGCTGCGCGAGGAGGATCCAAAAACGCTGCAGGATCTGGCCGATCGATACGGCGTGTCGGCCGAGCGGATCCGCCAGATCGAAAGCAAGGCGCTGAAGACGATGCGCGGCGAAATGGCCGCACTTTAAGAGGCCTCCCCTGATCTTTGCCAACGCCGGCCCTGCGCCGGCGTTTTCTTTGGCCGACGCGGCTAGAGCTCGACCTGCGCCCCGAGCTCGACGACACGGTTGGTCGGTACGTTGAAGAACTCGATCGCCTTGGTGGCGTTTTTTGCCATCGAGACGAACAAGCGCTCGCGCCACATCGCCATTCCCGGCGCCGCCGTCGGAATCAGCGTTTCGCGCGAGACGAAGAACGAGGTGTCCATCATATCGAACGGATAGCCGCGGCGGCCGCATTCGTCCAGAAGATCGGGAACGTCCGGATCTTCCTTGAATCCGAAGAACGCCTCGAATTGCTGGAAGTTGCACCCGAGCTCGCGGATGCGCACCCGCTCCGCGGGCGGGACCGTCGGGATGTCCTGCGTGGTCAGCGTCAGCAGCACCACGCGCTCGTGCAGCACCTTGTTGTGCTTCAGGTTGTGCAGCAACGCGTGTGGCGCGCGTCCGGGCGTGCTGGTCAGGAAGACGGCCGTACCCGGCACGCGCATCGGCGGACTGGCGGCAATGCTTTCGATGAACACGTCGATCGGCATCGTTTCCGCGCCGAGCCGCTCGAGGAGGATCGCCCGCCCGCGCTTCCAGGTGGTCAGGAGCGTGAATACGGCACCGCCGGCGACGATCGGGAACCAGCCGCCCTCGGGAATCTTCAGCAGGTTCGATGCGAGGAACGCCGCATCGATCGCGATCAGCGGCAACACGATCACCGCCGCGGCGATGGCGTTCCAGCGCCACAGCCGGGTCAGCACGACGTAGATGAGCAATGAATCGATCGCCATCGCCAGCGTCACCGCGATGCCGTACGCCGCAGCCAGATTGCTCGAACTCTGGAAGCCCGCGACCAGCAGCATCACCGCACCCAGCAGCATCCAGTTGATGAACGGAACGTAGATCTGCCCGATCTGGCGCTCCGAGGTATGCCTGATCGTCAGGCGAGGGCAATAGCCCATCTGGATCGCCTGCCGCGTCAGCGAGAAGGCGCCGGAAATGACGGCCTGCGACGCGATCACCGTGGCGCCTGTCGCGAGCACGACCATCGGCAACAGCGCCCATTCCGGCGCAAGCAGGAAGAACGGATTCTTGATTGCCGCCGGCTGGGCGATGATCAGCGCGCCCTGGCCGAAGTAATTGAGGACCAGGGCCGGAGACACAAGGTACAGCCATGCCCGTCGTATCGGGGCGATGCCGAAATGCCCCATATCGGCGTACAGCGCCTCGGTGCCGGTGACCGCGAGAACGACCGCGCCGAGCGCGAGAAATGCCGCCAGCGGGTTGCCGGTCATGAAGGCAAAAGCGTACGTCGGCAGCAGCGCCATCATGATCAGCGGGTGCTGCCCGATCGCGGCCACGCCAAGGACGGCGAGCGTGGCGAACCAGACGCACATGATCGGGCCGAAGAGCCCGCCCACCTTGCCCGTGCCGTAACGCTGGATCGAGAACAACGCCACCAAGATGAGCAGCGTCACCGGGATGACGTAGGTTTTCAGTGTGGGCGCCACGACCTCGAGGCCCTCGACCGCGGAAAGGACCGAAATTGCCGGCGTGATCATTCCGTCGCCGTAGAACATCGCGGCGCCGAAAATGCCCAGCCCGACCAGCCACCAGCGCGCCTGCCGATCGTCGAGTCCGCGCGACACCAGCGCCGTCAGCGCCATGATGCCGCCTTCGCCGCGATTGTCGGCGCGCATGATCAAGGTCACGTACTTCAGCGTCACCACGATCATCAGCGCCCAGAAAATCACCGACAGCACGCCGAGGACGTTGTCCGGCGTCAGCGGCAAGCCGTGCGGTCCGGTGAAACATTCGCGCAGCGTGTAGAGCGGGCTGGTGCCGATGTCGCCGAATACGACGCCGATCGCGCCGATGACCAACGGCGGGATCGGCTTTCTTACCTCAGCTCCGGGAGTCGCCGCCGCGCCGGTGCCGCGACCGCTCAGCATGCCCCTTCGTCGGAGCGACGCGAGAACCGGATGTTGAGCTGCTTGAGCTTGCGGTAAAGATGTGTGCGCTCCAGCCCGGCGCGCTCGGCGACCCGGCTCATGTTGCTCTGCTCCTTGCCGAGCAACTGTTCCAAGTAGATCCGCTCGAAAGCCTCGCGCGCCTCGCGAAGCGGAAGGTCGAAAAACCGCGCCGTGAGCTCGGGCGCGACGGCCGCCGCCGGCGGCAGCGCCGACTCGCCGAGCAGGCGCCGCACGTGCTCGCCGGTGATCTCGCTGTCGACCGTCAGCGCGAGATTGGCCATCACGTTGTGCAGGTGGTCGAGATTGCCCGGCCAGTACGCCGCGCCGAGGGCGGTTATCGCGCTCGCTTGCAGAGTTCCCAGCGTGCGCTGGCTCGCCGTGATCTCGCGCCACAAGCGCGCGATCAGAACGGGCATGTCGTCGCGCCTGGCGCGCAGCGGCGGCAGCATGACCGCGCCGGAGGAAAGCGTCGACAGCAACGCCGGATCGAAGCGTCCCTCGGCTGCCAGGTTGCCGAGCTGCTCGCTGCTGGTGCACACGAGAATCGTGTCCTGCTTTTCGAGTCTGGGCAGCAGAAACGCGAGCCCCCTCTGTTCCGCTTTCGAATACGTCCCGATTTCGGCGGAATAAAGCATGCCGTCCCGCGCCTCCTCGAGGACCTGCGACGGGTTCGCGGCAAGGCGCGCTCCGTTGGCGAGCGCGACCAGCGGCGTGTCCGGAACGTGCAGCGCCCTGGCCGCGATATCGTGGCCGGCGCCGGGTTCGCCGACGATGAGCACCGGCCGGTTGGCGCGCAGCAGCTGCTCGATCGCGCGCTCGACCTCGATCACGGGCGCGCTGGTGCCGAGCGCCGCGAGCGAGACGCGACGCGGCCCCTGGCCGGCGGCCATCTTCAGCGCGCGCGTCACCGTCGACAGGAGCTTCTGCAGCCCGACCGGCTTCTCGAGAAAATCGAACGCGCCGACCTTGGTTGCCTCGACGGCGGTTTCGATCGTCCCATGCCCGGACATCATCACCACCGGCATCGTCAACTGGCCGTTCGCCGCCCACTCGCGCAGCAGCGTCACGCCGTCGGTGTCGGGCATCCAGATGTCGAGAAGCACAAGCGCGGGCTGCGTGCGCAGGCGGTAGCTCCGCGCCTCGCCGGCGTTTTCGGCGACGCTGACCTGGTAACCCTCGTCCTGCAGGATCTCGGACAACAGCTCGCGAATGCCGACTTCATCGTCGACGATCAGGATTTCCTTCTGCTGCGGCATCACGTGTTGGTTCCTTTGAACGGCAAGTACAGCGTCACCAGCGCCCCGTGCGGGGACCGATTCTCGATGGTTACGCGCCCATGGTGCTCCTCGGCGATTTTCTTGACGATCGCGAGCCCGAGCCCCGTGCCCTTCGCCTTGGTCGTGACATAGGGCTCGAAAGCACGGCGCGCGACGTCGTCCGGAAAGCCGCTGCCGCGATCGCCGATCGACAATGCGAGCTCGTCGCCGCGGACCTCGACGCCGACATCGTACGCGGGGTCGGGCGCTTCCGCCTGCGCATCGATCGCATTCTGCAGCAGATTGTGGATCACCTGCCGCAGCCGCGTCGGCTCGCCCTGGATGGTCGGATTGGCCGCCGCGAGCTCGAGCGACACGTGAGGCCGCAGATTCTCGTACAAACCAAGCACGTCCAGCAAGAGCGCATTGACGTCGACCGGTTGCATCCGCCCCGGTCGCGACTGCCGGGCGTAGATCGCGAAATCGTCGACCATGTGCTTCATCGCCGTCACCTGCGCGACGATCGTCTGCGTCGCACGCGCGAGCGCTTCCTCGTCCGCGCCGGCGAGCTTGCCGTCGAGCTTGACCGCGAGCCGCTCGGCCGAAAGCTGGATCGGAGTCAGCGGATTCTTGATCTCGTGCGCGAGGCGGCGCGCGACCTCCGCCCAGGCGGCGTCGCGCTGCGCCTCGGCGAGCTCGGTCACGTCGTCGAACACGACGACGGAGCCGGCGACGGGCTCGCCGGGCAACCGCGATCCGCGCATCAGCAGCACCCGCGTGTGATTCGACACGGTGAGTTCCGCCTGGCGCTGCCACTGGCCGTCGCGGCCACTACGGAAGCCGTCGACCACAAGCCCGGAAAAGGCAGCCAGCGCCGGCAGCCGGCGTGCCCAGTCGGACAGCGGCACCTCGATCAGATCGGCCAGCGGCTGCTGCAGGATCACCGCCGCGCTCGGGTTGGCCGTGCGCAGCTGGAACGCGCTGTCGAATGCCAGGACGCCCGCCGACAGGTTGGCCAGGATGCTCTCGAGATAGGCGTTGGTCGTCTCGATGGCGTTGCGGCTTTCCTCCGCCTTCTGCCGCGCCTCGGCCAGTTGCGCCGTCATCGTATTGAATGATTCGGTGAGGACGCCGAGCTCGTCCCGGCTCTGCACCGGGTGGCGTCGGCTGAAATCCCCCTGCGCGACCGCGCGCGTGCCTTCGGCGAGAAGCCCCAGCGGCCCGCTGACCTGTTCGGACAGGACCACCGCGAGGCCCAGCGCCGAGAACAGCGCGAGCAGCAGCGTCAAAGTGAGCGTAAGCGCGTAGAGCCGCTTCAGCGCCACGCGGGAAAACGATATTTCCTGGTAGTCGCGATATCCCGCCTGCACTTTCTCGGCGTCGAGCTGCAATTGTCGCGGGACCGGCTCGACGATCTGCAGCAGCCGCAGCGGCTCGCCGGGGTCGGTGGTGTTGACGGGAACCACGACCCGCAGCAGCATCCCCTGGTCGGTCGTCTGGTCGATCACCGCGTAGGCCTGCTGCAGCCGGGCGCGCCGCAGCGCCTGCGCCGGCGGCGGCTCCGGGGTCAGGGTCGAACCGGAAATGCCGGCGACGCCCAGCACGCCGCCGCCGGAGGTGAACAGCGACGCCTCGTAGATCCCCGCCTGCTCGCTGGCGCGGCCCAGCCGCTGCGTCATGCTCGTTGCATCGCCCTCCTGCAGGGTCAGCGCGAGCTGCGTCGCCTTGTTGGTGGTTTCCTTCAGCAGATAGTCGAGCGCGCCGCGGCCGAGATTCAATCCGCCCTCGAGCGCCCTGTCGACGCGCACGTCGAACCACGACTCGATGCTCTTGCCGAGAAATTGGACCGATACGCCGTACAGCAGCGCGCCGGGAAGCACGGCCACCAGCGCGAAAAGCAGCACCAGACGGACCGCGAGGCGCGATCCGAACACGCCGGCCTTCAGGTTCTTGCGCAGTCGCCAGAGCTGGTATCCGACCAGCCCCGCCAGCAGGGCGACCATCGCGCCGTTGAGCACCAGCAGAAGGTTGTAGTTGCTGGCGAACAGCTGGGTGTTGGCGCTCGCGGTCGCGAGCAGGAACAGGAACACGGTGCCCAGCACCGCGCAGCCAAGCAGCACGTAGCGCAGCGCGCGCGGAGCCAGGACGCGGTTCATGGCGTGAAGCTCCAGCGGAACCATTCCGACTGCAGCGACCACTCGCGCGAGGCGAGCGCGTTGATCTGGAACGGCTTGGGCAACTGCGCGACGTCGAGCCGCAACCTTACCGCGGCTTCGTAGCGCTCGCCCGCCGACAGGAGGTCCTTGCGGATGACCGGACGCGACACCACGCGCGACAGCAGGTGCTCGACCTCGTCGAGCGAATCGAACTGCTGGCCGAGCAGTCCGCTGGTCAC
Source organism: Casimicrobiaceae bacterium (assembly GCA_050742615.1). GTDB lineage: Bacteria > Pseudomonadota > Gammaproteobacteria > Burkholderiales > Casimicrobiaceae > PALSA-1003. The sequence goes on from JBOIGD010000172.1 coordinate 25,423, forward strand.
CCGGTACTGGCGGGTGAGGGGATTGTAGGTCAGGCGATACTGCACCGACTTCTGGACGAGCTTCTGGTCGAGCCAGTACCAGCGCGGACGGACGAGCTCGAACTCGAGGACGAAGTAGAGCGAGACGCCCTTCTGCAGCGCTTCCTCCAGCGTCGGGTTGAATGCCAGGTCGAATTGCGCATTGAGCACGTAGCTTTCGTCCTCCGGCAGCAGCTCGGCCGACTTGACGCCGATCGTGTCGGCGCGCGCGATCGTGGCGCCCGGCAGCGACAGCAACGCGGTCAGGCACAGCAGGCCGGCGAGAAGGCAGCGCATAGGCATGCGGCGAGCGGCGAGCCGCGCGATCCGTTTCGGAGGGACTCAGCTCTTCTGGAGGAGGGCGTAGAAAAACCCGTCGTGATTGTGCGCTGCGCCCGGGGCCGCTGGCAAGAGTTGCCCCGCAATCGCGCCGCACGCTGCCGGCAACGCGGACGGAACGCGCGACGCGTCGACGTGACGCGCGAGAAAAGCTTCGATCTGCTGGCCGTTCTCGGCGCCGAATATCGAGCAGGTCGAATAGAGCAGCGTGCCGCCGCGTTGCAGACACGGCCACAGCGCGTCGAGCAGGCGCAGCTGCTGCGCGACGAAGCTCGCGATGTCGCTTTCGCGGCGCAGCCACTTCGCGTCGGGATGCCGCCGGACGATGCCCGATGCGGTGCAGGGAACGTCGGCGAGAATGCGATCGAACGGGCGCCGGTCCCACCAACTGTCGGCGTCGCCGGCGTCCGCGCTCACGAGACGTGCCGTCATCCCGAGCCGCGACAGGTTGTCCCGTACCCGTTCGAGACGCGTGCCGTCGACGTCCAGCGCGACCAGATCGAGCTTCGCGAGCTCCGCCAGATGCGTGGTCTTGCCGCCCGGCGCCGCGCAAGCATCGAGCACGCGCATCCCGTCCTGCGCAGCGAGCAAAGGGGCGGCGAGCTGCGCGCCTGCGTCCTGCACGGAAAACCAGCCGGCGGCGTACCCCGGCAGCGCGGTCACCGGAGCCGGTTCGTCGAGCACGACACCGGCGGCGCCGATCGCGGCGGCCTGAATGCCGGCTGAGCGCAATGCGGCGAGATAATCGTCGCGCGCGATCGCCGCGCGATTGACGCGCAACGTCAGCGGCGGCCGCGCGTTGCCGGCATCGAGCACGACCGCGGCGTCGGCCGGATATTCGGCGAATGCGCGGTCGATCCACCAGCGCGGATAGGAAAAGCGTGCCTCGGGCTCGAGCGCGATCTGCGCCAGCAACGCGGCGCGGCGGCGCAGGAAATTGCGCAGGATCGCATTGGTTAGCCCCTGTGCCGACGTTCGCTTGAGCCGTCCGGTTGCGCGCACGGCCGCGTCGACGACGGCGGGTGCCGGTGCGCCGGTGCGGTTGAGCTGATACAGCGCGACCCAGAGCAGCGCTTCGACGCTGTCGTCGGTCAATGGTCGATCGGCCAGCAGACGCACGATTGCGCGCGCTTCGCCCAGGAAGCGCAGCGTGCCGTACGCGAGCTCGTGTACCAGCGCGCGATCGTCCGATGGCGCCGGCAGTGCCGCGAGCGCCGCGCCCAGCGGATTGCCGGCGAGGACGCGCCGGACGATTTTGGCGGCAAGCCGCTGCGCACGCTCCATGGCGATTTGCCGTCAGCCGCGCGGCGCCGCCGGCCCAGGCGCAGCCGTTCGCGGCGCGGCGTCAGGCAACCTCAACCGCTCACCGCATCGAACGCCGCGTCGGCCGCGAGCGGATGACCGGAAAGATACGCGGCGACCGGCACGCGCTTGCCGCCGGCCGGTTGCAACTCGCGCACGATCAGACCGCCGCGGCCGCTCGCGACGAGGAGCCCGTTCGCGTCCGCCCGCACGATCGTACCGGCGGCGCCGAAACTGCCGGCGAGCGCCTCGGCGGCCCAGATCTTGACGGTCCTGCCGGCGAGCGTCGCAAACGCTCCGGGTGCGGGATCGAACGCGCGGACCTTGCGCTCGATCAGGACCGCATCGTCGGCCCAGCGCAGCGCCGCCTCACGGGCCTCGATCTTGGCGGCATAGCTCGCCCCGGCGGCATCCTGCGGCTCTGCCGCCAGCGTGCCGGATTTCTGCAGCGCGGTCAGCGTTTGCACGATCGCCTGCCCGCCGACGTCGGCGAGCTTCGTCGCCAGCGTGCCCGCGGTGTCGCGCGGGGCGATCGGCACGATCAAGCGCGCTATCACCGGGCCGGTGTCGAGGCCCGCGTCCATTTGCATGATGCTGACGCCGGTCTCGGCGTCGCCCGCCAGCAGCGCACGCTGGATCGGGGCGGCGCCACGCCAGCGCGGCAACAGCGAGGCGTGGATGTTGATTGCCCCGTGACGCGGCCACGCCAGGATCGATGGCGGGAGTATCAGCCCGTAAGCGGCGACGATGAGCACATCGATCGGCGTCGCCGTCGGAGCCGGCGCGTCGCGCGGGCCCTTGAGCGTGACGGGTTGGAGCAACGGAAGGCCGCGCTCGCACGCCAGGTCCTTGACCGCGGACGGCCGGAGCTTCAGCCCCCGCCCCTGCGGGCGGTCCGGCTGCGTAAGCACGAGCGCGACATCGAATCCGGCGTCGAGGATCGCCGTCAACGCCGTCGCGGCGAACGGCGGTGTCCCGGCAAAACCTACTCGCAGCGCGGCGGCCACTCCCCGATCAGCCCGCGAGCCGCTGTTTTTTCTTGAGCTTGGCCGCAAGCCGCGCACGCTTCAGCGGCGACAGGTAATCGACAAAAACCTTGCCGATCAGATGATCCATTTCATGCTGGATACATACCGCGAGCATGCCTTCGGTCGTGAGCTCGAACGGCTCACCCCGCTCGTCCTGCGCGCGCACCGTGATCCGCGCCGCCCGTTTGACGTTGTCATAATACCCGGGTACCGAAAGGCAGCCCTCCTCGGACTCGCCCTCGCCCTCGGCCGCCACAATCGCCGGATTGATAAAGACGCGCAGCTCGTCGCGGGCTTCGCTGAGGTCGATCACGATCACCCGCTTGTGCACGTCCACCTGCGTCGCCGCCAAGCCGACGCCCGGGGCGGAGTACATGGTGTCGGCCATATCCCTGACCAGTTTGCGGATTTCGGGGCCCACCGCGGGGACCGGGGCGGCCACCTTCCGCAGGCGGGGATCGGGGTACTCCAGGATGTCCAGTACCATAATTACTTGCAAAATGAATACTCGGGATGCAGAATCACCCCTAAACCCTTATTTTGCGTCGGTTTAGGACGTTCGCAAGTCCCGCACAAAACCCGCTCAACAGAGGCTATATGAGCCTAAACTCGCGACTGAATTCTACCATAGCGGCGCTCGTCTTTTCGGCGGTGCTGGTCCCGCTGATGCTCGCATCGTCGCCCGCCGGCGCGGACGACCTGCAGCTCCAGGACAACCACCCGGACCGCTACACAGTGCAAAAAGGCGACACTCTCTGGGGTATCGCCGGCAAGTTCCTCAAGCAGCCGTGGCGCTGGCCGGATATCTGGCGGATGAACCGCGACCAGATCCGCAACCCGCACTGGATCTACCCGGGCGATGTCGTGGTGCTCGACCGCGTCGACGGCAATTGGCGACTTTCGCTGAACCGGCCGGCCGGGCCGCGGCCCACCGCCCGGCTGTCCCCGTCGATCCGGGTCGACAACCTCGAAGGCGAGGCGATCCCGACGATTCCTGCAGGCGATCTGGCACCGTTCCTGACACGGCCGATCATCACGGCAACCAAGGATGCCATCCCGGGGGCGGGCAGGATCATCGCGGCGCACGACAATCGCGTCGTCCGCGGCGCGGGCGATTTCGTCTACGCGGTGGACATCGACCCGAAGGCGGGAACCCAGTGGTACATCTACCGGCCGGGCAAGGTGCTGCGCTCGTACGACAGCCAGCAGGTGCTGGGCTACGAGATGCGCTATCTGGGCACCGCCCGCGTCGATCGCTTCGGTGAGGTCGCGCGCATGGAGATCACCTCGGCACGCGAGGAGATCCTGCTCGACGACATGCTGCTGCCGGCGCCGCGCGTGGAACTCGCCAACTACACGCCGCACGCGCCGGAACGGGCGGTCGACGGCCGCATCATCGCGCTCGGCGGCGACTCGTTCGAGGCGGGCCGCGGCTCGCTGGTCACGCTCGATCGCGGCGCGGGCGATGGCCTGGACGTCGGTGCCGTGCTGGCGATCTATCATCCGACGCCGGTGATACCCGACCCGCGGCCGTCGACCGAGCCGAACGTGTTCTCGCGCTTCATCAGCGATCCGACGCGCGACATGGCCAAGCCCGATCGGTACCTGAACATTCCGCCCGAGCGTTCGGGCCTGCTGCTCGTATTCAAGGTATTCGACAAGGTGGCCTACGGCATCGTGCTCAATGCGTCGGAGCCGGTCGTGACCGGCGACCTCGCGCGGAAGCCTTAAGGGTCGCCGCAACCCTTTCGCGGCGGCCTCGCCGGTGCAGATCGACGCGCGCGTCGAGGCTTGGGCGTCGCTGCAACTCCTCCCGGGACTGAACGCTCGCGCTCTCGTGGCGTTGCTCCAGGCGTTTGGCGGCCCGGCCGAAGTGCTCGCGGCGTCGCGGGCGCGCCTGGCGAAGCTCGTCCCGCCGGAGCTTGCCGCCGCCCTCGCGCGTGGCGCCGACCCGACGCGGCTGCAGCAGACGCTCGAATGGCTTTCGCAGCCCGGCCGCGTGCTGCTGGCATGGGATGATCCCGCTTACCCGCGCGCCCTGCTGACCATCACCGATCCGCCGCCGACGTTACACTACGTCGGCGATGTCGAGCTGTTGAACCGGCCCGCCTTGGCGATCGTCGGCAGCCGCAATGCGACGGCGCAGGGCCGCGAGGACGCGGAGGCCTTCGCCCGCACGCTGTCCGCATCGGGACTCGTCATCGTCAGCGGGCTCGCCCAAGGGATCGACGCCGCGGCCCATCGCGGCGGCCTCACCGGCATCGGCAGCAGCGTCGCGGTTGTGGGCACGGGAATCGACCGCATCTACCCGGCCAGCAACAAGGATCTGGCGCATCGGTTGGCCGAGCGGGGCGGATTGCTCTCGCAATTCACGCTCGGGGCGCCGCCGCTGCCCGGCAACTTTCCGCGCCGCAACCGCGTGATCAGCGGGCTCACGCGCGGCGTGCTGGTGGTCGAGGCAACGCCCAACAGCGGCTCGTTGATCACCGCGCGCTTTGCCGCCGAGCAGGGACGCGAAGTGTTCGCGATCCCGGGGTCGATTCATTCGCCGTTTTCCAAAGGCAGCCACCGCCTGATCAAGGAGGGGGCCAAGCTTGTGGAAACCGCGGAGGACGTGCTGGAGGAGCTGGGCTTCGAGGTGTCGGCGGGGGTGCTCGAACGCCCCGCCGCGGCCAAGCCTGCCGCCGGCGGCGATGCCGCGCGGGTGCTGGTCGCGCTAGGCCACGACCCGGTCGGCGTCGATACGCTGGTCGAGCGCACCGGCCTGTCTGCGACTGCCGTCACCGTGGCGCTCGTAGAACTGGAGCTCGGCGGGCAGGTCGCCCCGCTGCCCGGGGGAGCATTCCAGCGCGTTATGTGATACATAGGCGTCCCACGCCGGGATTCGCCGCCGCCGCAACGGTCCTTGCTATCATCTGCGTCTTTTTTGCACCGCAACCGTGAACACCCGATGGCGAAGAGCCTGATCATTGCCGAGAAACCCTCCGTCGCCGCCGACGTGGCGCGCGCGCTGGGCGGCTTTGCCCGACACGACGACTATTTCGAGAGCGATCGCTACCTGCTGTCGTCGGCGATCGGGCACCTGCTCGAAATCGGGATGCCCGAGGACGAAGAGGTCAAGCGCGGGAAGTGGACGTTCGCGCATCTTCCGGCGATCCCGTCCCAGTTTGCGCTCAAGCCGATCGAAAAGGCGGAGCCGCGGCTGCGCCTGCTGCTGAAGCTCGTCAAGCGCAAGGACGTGAGCGAACTGGTCAACGCCTGCGATGCCGGCCGCGAAGGCGAGCTCATCTTCCGCAATATCGCCCAATACGCCAAGACCACCAAGCCGATCCGGCGCCTGTGGCTGCAATCGATGACGCAGGGCGCGATTCGCGAGGCGTTCGGCGCGCTGCGCAGCGACGAGACGATGCGCCCGCTGGCCGATGCGGCGGTATGCCGCTCCGAGTCCGACTGGCTGGTCGGCATCAACGGCACGCGGGCGATGACCGCGTTCAACTCGAAGTCCGGCGGCTTTCAGCTGACGACTGTCGGCAGGGTGCAGACGCCGACCTTGGCGATCCTGGT
>JBOIGD010000173.1:0-12353 GCA_050742615.1 Casimicrobiaceae bacterium
CCGATCTTGGGCAGCATCCCGCCGTGGATCGTGCCGTCGGCGAACAGCGCCTCGATGCCGCTGGCGCTCAAGCCGGTCAGCAGCACGCCGTGCTTGTCGAGCACGCCGGCGGTGTTGGTCATCAGCACCAGTTTTTCCGCCTTCAGCGTCTCGGCCAGCTTGCCGGCGACGAGATCCGCGTTGATGTTATAGGCCTCGCCCTCGTTGCCGACGCCGATCGGCGCGATCACCGGGATGAAGTCGCGCGAATCGAGCAGATTGATCAGTTCGGGGTCGATCTTCTCGATCTCGCCGACCAGCCCGATGTCGATCCATTCGCCGTGATCGGTTTCGCTCTTCAGCAGGAGCTTGCGGGCGTGGATTAACGCGCCGTCCTGCCCGGTCAGGCCGACCGCGCGGCCGCCGTGCTGGTTGATCAGCCCGACGATCTCCTGATTGAGCTCGCCCAGGACCATCTCGACGACGTTCATCACCTTGTCGTCGGTGACGCGCATGCCCTGGCGGAATTCGCTTTGGATGCCCATCGTCTTGAGCAAGTCGCCGATCTGCGGTCCGCCGCCGTGCACGATCACCGGGTTCATGCCGACCAGCTTGAGCATCACCACGTCGCGCGCGAAGCCGGCCTTGAGCGCGGGCTCGGTCATCGCGTTGCCACCATACTTGATGACGATCGCCTTGTCGTGGAAGCGCTGGATGTAGGGGAGCGCCTCGGCCAGGATTTGGGCTTTGAGGGCGGACGAGCCGACCTCGATCGACGCGGATTTCATCGGACGCTTCGGTTGCGGCGATTGTACGCGAAGCCGCCGGAATAGAACATGCGCGCCGCTGTTCCAACGAGTAAGCCCTAACTGGCTCAGGCCTCGCGCGTTTGTATCGAACAACGCATTTTGCTATCTTGCCTGCATGCCGAGCCCGCTGCCGGACCCCGTCGACCTTAGTCTCGTCCGCCGCGCGCTCGTCATCAAGCTTCGCCATCACGGCGACGTGCTGCTGACGTCGCCCGTGTTCACCGTCCTGCGGCGCGCCGCGCCGGCAGCGGATATCGATGCGCTGGTGTACGGCGAAACCGCGGCGATGCTCGCCGGGCATCCGGCGATCGCCCGCGTGCACACCATCGACCGCGGCTGGAAGCGGCAGGGGCTGGTCAGGCAGGCGCGCGCCGAACGCGCGTTGCTGTCGACGCTTTCGCAGCGCCGCTACGACTTGATCGTGCATCTGACCGAGCATCCGCGCGGCGCGTGGCTCGTGCGGCTGCTGCGTCCGCGCTACAGCGTCGCCCGGCAGCTCGATCGCGCACACTGGCTGTGGCGGACCGGCTTCACGCATTACTACCGGCTGCCGCGCACCACACCCCGGCACACGGTCGAATGCAACCTCGACGCCCTGCGGCGCATCGGCGTGCAGCCCGCGCCGGGTGACAAGGCGCTGGTCCTCGTGCCCGATGCCGCGGCGAGCGCGCGCGTGCGCGGCCTGCTCGCGCAGCACGGCGTCGAGGTCAAAGCCTTCATCCATCTGCACCCGGGGTCGCGCTGGATGTTCAAGTGCTGGCCGGCCGAGCGCTACGCGGGACTGCTCGAAGTGCTTGTCGGAGAAGGCCGGCGCGTCGTCCTGACCGCCGCACCGGACGCGCGCGAGCGCGCGCTCGTCGACGCCATCCTCGCCGGCACGAGTGCGCGGACGCGCGGCGGCGTGACCGATCTCGGCGGGCAGTTGAGCTTGACCGAGCTGGCGGCTCTTAGCCGCGAAGCGCGCGCCTTCGTCGGCGTCGATTCCGCGCCGATGCACATCAGCGCGGCGATGCAGACGCCGATCGTCGCGCTGTTCGGGCCGAGCGGCGAGATCGAATGGGGGCCGTGGCAGGTGCCGCATCGCATCGTCGCCTCGACCGAGCATCCGTGCCGCCCGTGCGGCATCGACGGCTGCGGCGGCGGCAAGATCTCCGAATGCCTGACGACGCTGCCGGTCGCGCGCGTGCACGCCGCGCTCGGCGCGATCCTGGCCGAAACCGGCGGCTGACCGATGCTCCGGCTCGCGATCATCCGGCAACGCTACACCCCCTACGGCGGCGCCGAGCGCTTCGTCGAGACGGCGCTGGAGGCGCTGCTCGAGCGCGGCGTCGCGATCTCGCTGTACACGCGCGAGTGGCCGCAGACACGGCTGCAGCTGATCGAGCCGGTGCTCTGCAACCCTTTCCACATCGGGCGGCTCTGGCGCGACTGGAGCTTCGCGCGGGCGGTGTGCCGCGCAGTGACCCGCAAGGCACCGGAGCTCGTGCAGTCGCACGAGCGGCTCCTTTGCTGCGACGTCTACCGCGCCGGCGACGGCGTGCATCGCGCATGGCTCGACGAGCGCCAGCGCGGCAGCTCGATCCTGCGCCGGTGGGTGACCGAAGCGAGCCCGTACCACCGCTACGTGCTCGCCATCGAGCGCCGCCTGTTCGCGAGCCCGCTGCTCAAAGCGGTGATATGCAATTCGAAGATGGTGCGGAACGAGATCCGCGAGCGCTTCGGCATGACCGAGGATCGCCTGCCGGTCGTCTACAACGCGGTCGACAGCGACGCGTTTTCGCCCGAGCTTCGCGTGCATCGCGACGCGGTGCGGAAGAAGCTCGGCCTGCCGCAGGACGCGACAGTGTTCCTGCTGGTGGGCTCCGGTTATGTGCGCAAGGGCGTCGCGACGGCGATCAAGGCGCTGTCGCGGCTGCCGGGCAATGCCTATCTGATCGTCGTCGGTCGCGACAAGTCGCGCCGGCACTACAAGCGCCTGGCCCGGCAGCTTCGTGTGGCTTCGCGGGTCGCGCTGGTCGGGGCGCAGGACGATCCGAAGCCCTTCTACGGTGCCGCCGATGCGTTCGTGCTCCCGACGCTGTACGACCCCTGCCCGAACGCCGCGCTCGAGGCGATGGCGTGCGGCCTGCCGGTCATCACCAGCACCAAATGCGGCGCCGCCGAGCTGGTCGCCGAGCACGACGCCGGATTCGTGTGCGACGCGCGCGACACCGGCGCGCTGAGCGCGCACATGAAGACCCTGACCGACGCGGAGGAGCGCGCCGGACGCGGCGCCCGCGCGCGCGAAGCGGTCCTGCCGCTGACGCCTGCGGCGATGACCTTGCAGCTCGTGCTGCTGTATCGCGATTTGCTCGCCGCCGCGCATGCGGCCAGGACCGAGCAGCCGAAGAGCGCTGCGCTATAATCGCCGCCCGTTCATTGGCACGCCGGCGGCGACAGGCGCCGGCCCTCCCTCCCGCCGTGTCGCCCAGCCTGGCCCTCTACCGGCGTCTGCTGCGCTACGTCCGTCCCTATTGGTGGGCGTTCGGGCTGGCGATCGTCGGCATGATCGTCGTCGCCGCGGGCGACACGCTGATGGCGTACATGGTGATGCCGATCGTCCAGAAGCTGCAGAATCCGGACCCGGCGATGACGGTGCAGCTTCCGCTCGCGGTAGTCGCGGTTTTCCTGCTGCGCGGCCTGGGCTCGTTCATGTCCGAGTACGGCATGGCGTGGACCGGTCATCGCGTCGTCTTCGATCTGCGGCGCGAGATGATCGATCGCCTGCTGTCGCTGCCGACGCCCTATTACGACGCGCAGTCGTCGGGCCGGCTGATCTCGAAGTTCACCTTCGACGCCTACCAGCTCGCCGCGGCGACCTCGTCGGCGATCACGACGGCGGTGCGGAGCGCATTGACGATCGCCGGGACGCTCGGGCTCTTGTTCTGGCTCAACTGGCAGCTGACCCTGGTCTCGGTCGTCGTCATGCCGCTGGTCGCGGTCGTGATCCGCTACTTCAGCCGGCGGCTGCGCCGGGTGGCGCGCGACGTCCAGCAGCGCACCGGATCACTGAGCCACGTGCTCGAGGAAATCGTCGGCGCGCAGCGCGTCGTCAAGATCTTCGGCGGCCAGCCCTACGAGCGTGCTCGCGCGGTCGCGGGCGCAAACAGGCTGCGGCAGTCGATGAGCAAGCAGTCGTCGGCGAGTGCCGCGAGCTCGCCGTTCCTGCAGTTCGTCGGCGCCTGCGCGGTCGGCTTCATCGTGTACCTGGCGCTGAAGCAGAGCGAGACCGGGGGGTTCGACGCCGCGCGCTTCACCTCCTACGTGATCGCGCTGCTGACTCTGCTCGACCGGCTGCGCTCGATGTCCGGCGTCAACGCCAACATCCAGCGCGGCCTGGCCGCCGCCGAAAGCATCTTCGGCCTGATCGACGAAACGCCCGAGTCCGACCGCGGCACCGTCACCATCGCCAATGTCCGCGGCGAGCTCCGCTTCGAGCACGTGTCGCTGCGCTACGCCGGCGCCGACAAGGACGCGCTGCAGGATGTCGGGCTCACGATCGCGCCGGGCGAGAGCGTCGCGCTGGTCGGGCCGTCGGGCAGCGGCAAGACCTCGCTGGTGAGCCTGATCCCGCGCTTCTACCAGCCGAGCGCCGGCCGCATCCTGCTCGACGGCAACGACATCAACGCGCTGACGCTGGCGAATCTGCGCAGCCACCTGGCGCTGGTCAGCCAGGATGTGACGCTCTTCAACGACACCGTCGCGGCCAACATCGCGTATGGCGCGATGGCCGACGCCTCGCGCGACGCCGTCGCAAAGGCCGCGCTCGCCGCGCACGCGCTGGACTTCATCCACGCGCTGCCGGAAGGTTTCGATACGCTGGTCGGCGAGAATGGACTGCGGCTCTCCGGCGGGCAGCGCCAGCGCGTCGCGATCGCACGGGCGATCCTCAAGAACGCCCCGATCCTGATCCTCGACGAGGCGACCTCGGCGCTCGATTCGGAATCGGAGCGGCACGTGCAGGCCGCGATGGACGCGCTGATGCGTGGGCGCACGACCATCGTCATCGCGCATCGGATGTCGACGATCGAGCGCGTCGATCGCATCGTCGTGCTCGACGCCGGCCGCGTCGTCGAGCAGGGGACGCACGCCGAGCTGCTCGCGCGGAGCGGCCTGTACGCCAAGCTGCACCGGATCCAATTCTCGGCGCCGGCGCCGGTCGCGGGCTGACCGCGTGCGCATCGTTCACACCGAGGCTTCGCTCGGCTGGGGCGGGCAGGAAATCCGCATCCTGACCGAGGCCGCCGGCATGATGAGTCGCGGCCATCAGGTCGAGCTCGCCTGCCCGCGCGAGGCGCGGATCTTCGCCGAGGCGCCGCGTTTCGGCGTTCCGGCCACCGCGCTGCCGATCGGCCGCAAACGGCCGTACGGTGTCCTCGCGCTGCGCCGCTTCCTCGCCTCGCGCCAGGCTGACGCGGTCAATTCGCACAGCTCGACCGACTCCTGGCTCGCCGCGCTGGCCAGCCGGTCGCTTCCCCGCGCGCCGCCGCTGGTGCGCACCCGTCACATCTCCGCGGCGGTGCCTGGCGATGCGCTGACGCGCTGGCTGTACACGCGGGCCACCGCGCAAATCGTCACCACCGGCGAGGCGATTCGCGCCCAGCTGATCCGCGATGTCGGCGTGTCCGCGGCGCGCGTCTGCTCGATCCCGACCGGCATCGACCCGGCACTTTTCGCGCCGGCCGATCGCGACCACGCGCGCGCGGCCCTCGGACTGCCCGCCGGCGTGCCGCTGATCGGCATCGTGGCGACGCTGCGCAGCTGGAAAGGGCATCGCGTCCTCGTCGACGCGCTGCCGCTGCTCGCGCGCCGCGACGCCCAGCTCGTCATCGTCGGCGACGGTCCGCAGCGCGAGGCGCTGCGCGCCCAGGCCGGGGCGCTCGGCCTGAGAGAACGCGTTCGCTTCGCGGGCAACCGGCACGACGTCGCGCGCTGGCTCGCCGCCTTCGACGTCTTCGCGCTGCCCTCGTATGCGAACGAAGGCGTGCCGCAGGCGCTGCTGCAGGCGATGCTGGTCGCCCTGCCCTGCGTGACCACCGACGCCGGTGCGATCGGCGAAGCCGCGATCGCCGAGCACACGGCCGTGGTGGTCGCCAAGGAGAACGCGGTCGCGCTGGCCGCGGGCATCGACCGTCTGTTAAGCGATCAGCCGCTGGCGCGGCGGATCGCTGCCGCCGGCAGGGAACGCGTGCTCTCCCGGTTCAGTTTTGCGGCGATGCTCGATCGCATGGAGGCGGTGTTCCGCCGCGCCGTCGATGGCCACGCCGGCGACTAGGCGAAGACGCCGCCTGGCGGGCCGCGTTCAGGTCGTCGTTCGGGCGCTCGGGCGGCGCGCGGCGACCCTCGGCCGGCGCAGCGCGCCGGCCGAGCCGCGGCGGATTCTGATCGCGCACCACCTGCTGCTCGGCGACACGCTGATGGTCACCTCGCTGCTGGCCAAGCTTCGCGCGCGCCATCCGGCCGCCGACATCGTGATGGCGCTACCCGAGGCGTTCGCGCCGCTTTACCGATGCGCACCCTACGGCGTACGCGCGCTCGGCTGGGATCCGCGCGCGCCGGCGCGCTCCGCGCTCTGGCGGGAGAGCGCATTCGACCTGGCTTTCATTCCCGGCGACAACCGGGTGAGCTGGCTCGCGCAGGCACTCGGCAGCCGCTGGATCGTCGCCTTCGGCGCCGACCGGCCCGCCCCCGATAGCTGGCCGGTCGACGAGCTGCGCCGCTATCCGGACGCGCCCGCGGCATGGACCGACATGGTCGCCACGCTCGTCGGCGGGCCGCCGGCGGCGCCTTATGCCCGGCGCGATTGGGATGACCCGCCGGCCGCGGCGTTCGAGTTGCCGGGCGCGCGCTACGCGGTGCTGCACGTCGGCGCCAGCACGCCGCTCAAGCACTGGGAATCGGACAAGTGGCGCGCGCTCGCGGCGTGGCTCTCGGCGCGCCGCATCGAGCCGGTCTGGTCGGCGGCCTGCGGCGAAGAAGCTGTCGTGCGCGACTGTGATCCCGATGCACGCTATCGCTCGTATGCGGGCGCGCTATCGCTGCCGCAGCTATGGCGCCTTCTGGCAAACGCGGCGCTGCTGGTCGCGCCGGACACCGGCGTCGCGCACCTGGGGCGCGTCGTTTCGGTGCCGACCGTGGCTTTGTTCGGCCCGGGCTCGGCGCTGATCAGCGGGCCAGGCGAATTCTGGCGCGATGCGCCGTTTCGCGCGGTGACCGTCGATCCTTTTCCATGCCGCGATCAGCGGCTGTTGTTCAAGCGCGAGATCGCGTGGGTGCGGCGCTGCGGCCGCACGATCGCGCAATGCCCGCGGCCGCGTTGCATGGAAGCGATCGACCTCGCGTCGTGCTGCGCGGCGGTCGTCGAGCTCGGCGTCGTCGGGGCCTGATCGCCGCGGCCGTCAGCCCCGGCGGCGCGCGAACAGCGGCACCGCGCCGGCCAGCGGTGCCGGCACTTCGCCGGGCAGCGCGTACTCCGGAATCCAGGTCTTGAGCCAGGCCCGAACCTCGGCATCACCGGCGGCGCGGTCACGCTCGAGCCAGTCGACCATCTCGGCGACCTCCTCGCGGTTGCCGGGGAGCGCCTGCGCGATGCGCAGCTTCGGGTGCGGCGTCGGCAGCGTCGCCTCGCCGGTGGCGAGCGGCTCCTCGAAGAGCTTCTCCCCGGGGCGAAGCCCCGTGAACACGACCCGGATGGTGTCCGGATTGGCGCCCGACAATCGGATCATGTCGCGCGCCAGATCGACGATCCTGACCGGCTCTCCCATGTCGAGCACCAGGACCTCGCCGCCGCGTCCCATCAATCCCGCCTGCAGCAGAAGCTGCGTGGCCTCGGACAGCGACATGAAATAACGCGTGATCTCCGGGTGCGTGACGGTGACCGGACCGCCGCGCGCGATCTGCTCCCTGAACCGCGGAATCACGCTGCCGGCGCTGCCGAAAACGTTGCCGAAGCGGACGATGACGAACTGCGTGGTGCCGTTCTGCAGGCTCTGGCAGACCATCTCGGCCAGGCGTTTCGAGGCGCCCATCACATTGGTCGGGTTGACGGCCTTGTCGGTCGACACCAGCACGAATTTCTCGACTTTCGCCGCGGCGGCGGCGCGCGCCAGCGTCCAGGTTCCGTAGGCGTTGTTGCGCACGGCCTGCCAGGCGTTGGTCTCCTCCATCAGCGGCACGTGCTTGTACGCCGCGGCGTGAAAGACGACGCTCGGACGCTCGCGCGCCAGCGCCGAGTCGACCAGCGAGCGGTGCTTGACGTCGCCGACCAGCGTGGCCAGCGGCAGGCCGGGGAACTCGTCCTGCAGGGTCTGCTGGATCTGGTAGAGCGCGTACTCCGACAGGTCCAGCAGCACCAGCCGCGCCGGCCGGAAGCGCGCGATCTGCCGGCAAAGCTCGGCGCCGATCGAGCCGCCCGCGCCGGTGACCATGACCACCCGGCCGCCGATCCAGTCGCTCAAGCCCGCGCTGTCGAGCACCACCGGGTCGCGCGCCAGCAGGTCGTCGAGCTCGACGTGCCGGATGGTCGTCAATTGCGAGCGGCCGCTGATCAGATCGTCGTACGAGGGCACGGTCAGCGCCTCCACGCCGGCTGCCGCGCAGAGCTCCGCGACGCGCCGGCGCACCGCGTGCGCCGCCGCCGGCAGCGCGATGATCACCGTGCGTACGCCGAAGCGCCGGACCCAGAGCGGAAGCTCGGCGATCGGCCCGAGGACGCTGATGTTGCGCAGCAGCCGGCCCTGCTTCGCCGGGTCGTCGTCGAGCAATCCGACCACGCGCCATTGGCGCCCCTGCGCCAGCTCCTTGGTCAGCCGCGCCCCCGCCTCGCCGGCGCCCAGGATCAGCACCGGCTCGCCCAGCGCGGCCAGCGGGCTGTACAGCCGATGCTCCTTCCAGATGCGATAGGCGAACCGGCTGCCCGCCATCAGGAAGATCAGAATCAGCGGATAAAGGATCAGCACGCTGCGCGGCACGACGGCGGTGAGGCGCAGCATGACCAGTACCACCGGAATGGCCACCGCGCCCAGCCCGACGGCGAGCACGATCCGCTGCAGGTCGGGGACGCTGGCGAAGCGCCAGAGCCCGCGATACAGGCCGAACGCGAGGAAGATGCCGGCCTGCAGCGGCAGCACCCAGGCCAGCGTCCGCGTCATGTCCGAAAGCTGTGGCTGATGCAGGTCGAGATTGAACCGCAGCCAGTAGAGTGCCGTCCACGCAATCGCCGCCGCGACGACGTCGTGGGCAAACGCCAGCAGCGCTCTCCAGTTAGCGCTTACTGTCATGGAATACGCTGATTCTGCTTCGCCATCGATAACCGATCACTCCAAACAGCCCCGCCAGAACCAGGCACCATTCGACCAGCAGGAAGACGCCGGTTCCGGGGGCACGGGCCAGCGCCGCCAGGGCCGACGCCGCCGTGCCGAGCATCAGCACGCCATAGAGCGCCAGTGTCCCGGCATGGCCCCAGCCCAGTTGCACCAGCCGCTGGTAGTAGTGGTCGCGGTGGGCTTCCCAGACGCGCTGGCGGCGGATCAGTCGCCGCAGCAAGGTCACGCTGGCGTCGGCGATGAACGGCAGAAAAACCAGCAGCGGGAACCACGCCGGCCACCATCCCTGCCGGTAACCCTCGATCCCGAACACGCCGGCCAGGAAGCCCAGAGGCACCGCGCCCGCGTCGCCGAGAAAAATCCGGGCCGGCGGCCAGTTGGCGAGCAGGAACGGCGCGACCGCCGCGAGAAGGGCGAGCAGGACCGCCGCACGGTCGCTTCCGGCCCATGAAGCCGCCAGCGCGTAGGCGCCGAAGCCGACCAGCGTCATCGCTCCGGCGAGGCCATCGCTGCCGTCCATGAAATTGTAGAGATTCGACATCCAGGCAAGGGCAACGATCGTCAAGGCCGCCGCAAGGACATCGGGCACCGGGCCCGCGAGCCACAGCCAGGCGATCGCCGCCGCCAGTTGCACAAACAGCCGCGGCGCCAGAGGCATACCACGCCAGTCGTCGATCAGCGAAACGACGACGATCGCCGCCATGGGCAGGAGCCAGGGCCGCGGCCCGGGCAGCCAGGCGATGCCGGCACACCATCCCAGCCAGACGGCGAGGCCGCCCCCGCGGGGCACGGCGCCACGATGCAGCGAGCGCGCATTCGGCCGATCGAACGGCAGGCGGCCCGTGCGCAGCAGCCAGGCGAGCGCCATCGCGGACACCACGAGCGCGATCAGCGCGGGCAACAGCGTCGCCATTCGTCGCAATTCGCGCAAAGACGGCGCGCATCGGGAAATCCGGCCGGCAAGCCGTTGTTTGTACCCATTTTTTGCCCGTCCTTGCGCGTCTAGCGCCGCAATGACGGCGGAGCGTGAATTATACGCGCTCGCACGCTCGGGCGACGCTGCGGCAAAAGGCATTCCTTGTTGCAATTAAGCAACAGGGTTGACGGGGGGTTTAGGGGCTTCGGGTTTTAGCTTGCCAATGGAATCGCGCGTTTGGCACAATTGGGGCAACTTCTCCGCTGCACCTGAGAAGGTTCCGGTGGCAGGCGCAATCGCACTACTTGCCAATCTTATCGTTAGAGGAGAGATTCCATGAATAAGAAACTCGTCGCTCTTGCCGTGGCCGGCGCACTCGCGCTGCCGCTCGCGGCGGAAGCGCAAACCGCACAGGTCACGCTGTATGGCCGTGCCAATATGGACCTCGAATTCGTCAAGGCCTCGGGCAACGGCGCGGTAGACGGTTCGACAACGACCGTCACGCGCGTATCCAGCAACTCGTCGCGATTCGGCCTGCGCGGAACCGAATCCTTGGGCGGCGGGCTGACCGCATTCTTCCAGGTCGAGAACTCGGTAAGCTGGGACGGCAACGGCGGCACGATCGCCGGCCGCGAAACGTTCGTTGGACTGCAGGGCAGCTACGGCCAGATCTGGCTCGGCCGCTCGCTTTCGCCGTACGACGACGTGACGCCGATCTTTGCGGCGGGCCCGTACAACTACAACACGGGCTTGTTCAACAACTCCAGCCTGTGGGCCAACAACTCGAATGCGATCGGCGGCGAGCACATCGGTGGCTATGACGATCGCTACAGCAACAGCATCCGCTGGAACAGTCCGACTTGGTCCGGGTTCACCGCGGAGGTACAGGTCGCTAGCCAGGAAAACACCGGCCATAGCTGGGTATTTGCGCCCGGGATTTTCTATAACAACGGACCGATCCAAGCCGGCCTGGTGTACACGCGCCATGACAAGATCCGCTGCTATAACGCGGCTGGTACTTCGTATGCGGTATGCGGCGCGACGCCTTTCGCCGGCTTCGCCGCCAAGGACGATGCGATCACCGTCGCCGGCAGCTATGACTTCGGCTGGGCTCGCATCGCTCTGATGTACGAATACCTGAAGTACGAGACGCCGACCGGTTCTCTGAAGCGGCCCATGTGGGGCGTGTCGGGCACCATCCCGTTGGGCGGCGGGCTGATCTACACCTACTACGGCAAGGCTGAAAATGGCAAGGGTGACGCGTCGGATAGCGAGACGCGGATCAACTCACTGCTGCACGGTGATCAAACGGGTGCGCAAAACTTCGAAATCGGGTATCGGTACAACCTGTCGAAGCGCACCAGCGTGAACGCCGGCTACGTGATCATCAAGAACCAAGCGCGCGCGAACTACACGTTCAACGTCAACGGCTATGCGGTGGCGCCGGGCGGCGACCCGCAAGGCATCGTGTTTGGCATCATCCACAACTTCTAAAAGACCTGCGGCAACGGCAGTTTGCGTAACTGGTTTTGAAGTGATCGCTCGGGCGTCCTCTGGACGCCCGTTTTTTTTCGCGTCGAGCGCGTTATGCTGCATGGCGCCGGCACTGCGGCGCCTTTGACATTGCCATGCCTGATCTCGTCGACCAGCTGATTGTCGGATTCGACCGCGCCTTGCGCACGCTCGCGGGCACCGTATCCAGCACACGACCCAATCCGGCGGCCGGCATTTCCAGCGCGGATCTCACGCCCGGAGAGCGTCGCCACGCAGCCGGGCTGATGCGAGTCAATCACACCGGCGAAGTGTGCGCGCAGGCTCTTTATCAGGCTCAGGCGCTGGTGGCGCGCGATCCCGAAATACGGGAGCGCTTCGCCGCGGCCGCCCGCGAGGAGGAAGACCATCTGGCCTGGACCCAGGACCGGCTCGCTGAGCTCGGCGACCGTACCAGTTTCGCCACTCCAATCTGGTACGCGGGCTCGTTCGCAATCGGCCTGGCGGCGGGGCTCGCCGGCGACCGCAGCAATCTGGGCTTTGTCGTCGAGACCGAGCGCCAGGTCGAGGAGCACCTGTCGTCCCATATCGATCGCCTTCCTCCGGGCGATGCGCGCAGCCGCGCGATTGTCGCGGCGATGCGCGACGATGAAATCCGGCATGGCATGGCGGCCGGCGACGCCGGCGCGCGCGAGCTGCCGTTGCCCGTGCGGGCCCTGATGCGCGCGACCGCAAAGCTGATGACGCTCACCGCCTATCGCGTTTGAGCCCGGGGGGAGGAGCTCCCTGCGGTAC
>JBOIGD010000174.1:0-11325 GCA_050742615.1 Casimicrobiaceae bacterium
CAACTACTCTTACGTTTCGGCACGCCTGTTACTGGATGCGCTGCGCCACGAAGCTGCCAAGTTCCTCGGCCTGGCGCAGACCCGGCCGACGCTGGAGGAGATGCAACCGCTGTACCCGGATTACTTCCGCGCCTACATCCACCGCGCCGCCGAGCTGGAACTGGTTGACCCCAAGCTGTGCCTGTTCGATCTCGACCGGCTGGGCGCGGCACTGCTGCCCGAGCGCGACACCCAGTTCGATTACCTCGGCCTGCAGACGCTGTACGACCGTTACTTCATCCACTCCAACAAGGTCCGTTTCGAGCTGCCGCAGGCGTTCTTCATGCGCGTGGCGATGGGCCTGGCGATCAACGAGATCGACCGCGAAACCCGCGCCATCGAGTTCTACACGCTGCTGTCGTCGTTCGAGTTCATGTCGTCGACGCCGACGCTGTTCAACTCCGGCACGCTGCGGCCGCAGTTGTCGTCGTGCTACCTCACCCAGGTGCCGGACGACCTGCACGGCATTTTCGGCGCCATTCACGACAACGCCATGTTGAGCAAATTCGCCGGCGGACTGGGCACCGACTGGACGCCGGTGCGCGGCATGGGCGGCTATATCAAGGGCACCAATGGCAAGTCCAACGGCGTGGTGCCGTTCATGAAGGTGGCCAACGACACCGCCGTGGCCGTGAATCAGGGCGGCAAGCGCAAGGGCGCGGTGTGCGGCTATCTGGAAACCTGGCACCGCGACATCGAAGAATTCGTCGAGCTGCGCAAGAACACCGGCGACGACCGCCGCCGCACGCACGACATGAACACGGCGAACTGGATTCCCGATCTCTTCATGAAGCGCGTGATGGAAGGCGGCGACTGGACGCTGTTTTCGCCGGCCGACGTACCCGACCTGCACGACAAATGGGGACGCAGGTTCGAGGAGGCGTACGCGCGCCACGAGGAAAAGGCGGCGCGCGGAGAGTTGAAGCTGTTCAAGAAGCTGCCCGCGTTGCAGCTGTGGCGCAAGATGCTGTCGATGCTGTTCGAGACCGGGCATCCATGGATCACGTTCAAGGACTCCTGCAACGTGCGCTCGCCGCAATCGCACGTGGGCGCGGTTCACAGCTCGAACCTGTGCACCGAGATTACGCTGAACACCAGCGAAACCGAGATCGCGGTCTGCAACCTTGGCTCGGTGAACCTGCTTGCCCACATGAAGAAGGTCGGCAAGGGCGACGACGCCGTCTACGAATTCGACCACGAAAAGCTGAAGGTGACGATCAAAACCGCGATGCGGATGCTGGACAACGTGATCGACATCAATTACTACGCGGTGGCGAAGGCCCGCAACTCCAACCTCAAGCACCGCCCGGTCGGCCTCGGCATCATGGGCTTCCAGGACTGCCTGCACCTGCTCAAGGTTCCCTACGCGTCGGAAGACGCGATGGAATTCGCCGATCGCTCGATGGAGGCGGTCTGTTACTACGCTTACTGGGCGTCGACCGAGCTGGCCGAGGAGCGCGGGCGCTACAGTTCGTACACGGGCAGCCTCTGGGACCGCGGCATCATGCCGCAGGATTCGATCAAGCTGCTGCGCGACGAGCGCGGCGGGTACGTGGAGATCGACGACTCGGTCGTGATGGACTGGGACGCGCTCCGCGCACGCGTGAAGCAGCATGGCATGCGCAATTCCAATTGCGTCGCCATCGCTCCGACCGCAACGATCTCCAATATCATCGGCGTCGCCGCGTCGATCGAGCCCGAGTATCAGAATATCTACGTCAAATCGAACCTGTCGGGCGAATTCACCGTCGTCAACGAGCATCTGGTCGCAGAGCTGAAGCGTCTCGACCTGTGGGACGACGTCATGGTGTCGGATCTCAAGTATTTCGACGGCTCGCTCGCCAGGATCGACCGCATCCCGGCCCATCTGCGCAAGCTCTATGCGACCGCGTTCGAAGTCGATGCGACGTGGATCGTCGAGGCCGGCGCAAGGCGGCAGAAGTGGATCGACCAGGCGCAATCGTTGAACATCTACATGGCCGGCGCGTCGGGCAAGAAGCTTGACGAGACCTACAAGCTGGCGTGGATGCGCGGCCTGAAGACGACGTATTACCTGCGCACGCTGGCTGCGACCTCCGCCGAGAAATCGACCGGCCAGGGCGGTGAGCTGAACGCGGTGCCCGAATCGGGCGGCGCGGCCGGGCGCGCTGCCGCCAAGGCGGCGGCGCATACGATGCAGGAGCCGGAGCCCGCCAAGTTCTGCACGATCGACAATCCGGATTGCGAGTCCTGTCAGTGATCGGGACCCGCGACTGCGCATGTCGCGATGCGGCGAGAGGTAGTCACAAGGCCGGAGTCTGTGGTCCGAGGTGTACGCGGCCGGGAGGGTCTGCCGTACGTCTGTTGAAATTGCACGCGGATGGCGCGCCAAGCAAGGAAACGTCATGGGTATGCTGAGTTTCATCAAGGAAGCAGGGGAAAAGCTGTTCGGCAAGGGCGAAGCGCACGCGCAAATGCCGGCGACCTCGCCGGACCAGGTCAAGGCGGCGAACGACGCGGCGGCCGACGCGATCCTCGCGTATATCAACCAGCAGGGGCTGGAAGCGACGGGGTTGACGGTGACGTTCGACGGCGCCTCGGCGACCGCGTCGGTGTACGGCGTGGCGCCGGACCAGGCGACCAAGGAGAAGATCATCCTCTGCTGCGGCAACGTTGCCGGCGTCAGCGCGGTCAACGACAAGATGAGCGTCGATCAGAGCGAGCCGGAGGCGAAGTACTACACCGTAGTCCGCGGGGACACGCTGTCGAAGATCGCCAAGCAATTCTACGGCGATGCGAACAAGTACCCGGCGATATTCGATGCGAACAAACCGATGCTCAAGAGCCCCGATCTCATCTATCCGGGCCAGATGTTGCGGATCCCGCCGCAATAGCGGCAACGACGAGCGGGACCGGAAAGGACGCTACCGGCGCGCACCCAGACAGGAGGTTGCGAGAGTCGCCGAGCGTTAAGCACGACGGCCGGACGATGGCCGGATGTCGCGGACGCAGCCCGCGCGGATGCGAATTCATCCGCACGCGCCGGCTGCAGCGCCGCGGCGGATGTGGTGCGGGCTCATCCGCATGTCGTACGACCTAATACGGCGCAATGAGCGGCTTTGGCGGTGGCAAGCTCTGGCAACCAAGGAGGACCGGTAGATGGCCCAGTACGAGCATGTTCCATGTCATGTGGTGGATGCGCGGTATCTCGGTGACTACAAGGTTTGGCTGGAATTCAACGATGGGCGGAAAGGCGTGGTCGACCTCGCGGACGAGCTCTACGGCGAGGAGTTCGAATCGTTGCGCGACAGGGATCGCTTCGCCGCATTCGTCCTCGACTATGGGCTGGCGACCATTGCCTGGGAGAACGGCGTCGATTTCGCGCCCGACTACCTGTACGAAAGGTTGAACGCGGTGCATTGACAAGGGTCCGCGCTGCCGCTGCCCCGATCGCCGGAGGCGCGGATTCACGCCGCCGCGCCGGCGCCTGGAGCGGTGTGTTTCCCGCTGGATGCGCGTCGCTGCGAACGGTTCGGACGGCGGTCCGGAGGGTGACGAGGCAACGGGCAAGGTCTTGAAATATCAGCAAAAGATACTATATTTAAAAGAGGCCCCCGCGCCGAACGATAGTGCCGGAACGAGGAAAGAAGACAACGCGCCGGAAACAGGAAAACGAGGACAGTATGCTTACTTTCGAAGACGATTTCGTGACACCGCCGCGCGAGCCGCGCGTGCTGCCCGCGACGCCCGAGACGATCCGCGCCCACGCAGTTGGCAACATCGCGGGCGGGATCCTTTCGTCTCAGTGGCCAACTGAACCGGTGCACGACCTCGACGTCGAATCGCAGGCAATGGCCAACGGATTCCGCCGCGTGCGCGCCGAAGACAAGCGCGTGATCAACGCGCAGAGCGACGTCAACCAGCTCGTGCCGTTCAAGTACAAGTGGGCCTGGGACAAGTATCTCTCCGCGTGCGCCAATCACTGGATGCCGCAGGAGATCAACATGCAGCGCGACATCGAGCTGTGGAAGAACCCGCAGGGCCTGACCGAGGACGAGCGTCTGATCGTCAAGCGCAACCTGGGCTTCTTCGTCACCGCCGACAGCCTGGCCGCCAACAACATCGTGCTCGGAACCTACCGCCACATCACCGCGCCCGAATGCCGGCAATACCTGCTGCGGCAGGCTTTCGAGGAGGCCATCCACACGCACGCCTACCAGTACATCGTCGAGAGCCTGGGCCTGAACGAGGCGGAGATTTTCAACGCCTATCACGAGATCAAGTCGATCCGCGACAAGGACGAGTTCCTGATTCCGTTCATCGAAGTGCTGACCGACGCGGCGTTCAAGACAGGCACGATGGAAGCCGATCAGAAGCTCCTGAAGAGCCTGATCGTGTTCTCCTGCATCATGGAGGGGCTGTTCTTCTACGTCGGCTTCGTGCAGATCCTGGCGATGGGCCGCCAGAACAAGATGACCGGCGCGTCCGAGCAATACCAGTACATCCTGCGCGACGAGAGCATGCACTGCAACTTCGGCATCGACCTGGTCAACACGGTCAAGATGGAGAATCCGCACCTGTGGACGCCGGAGTTTCGCGAGGAGATCCGCGTGCTGATGAAAAAGGGTGTCGACCTCGAATACGCGTACGCGGAGGATACGATGCCGCGAGGCGTGCTCGGGCTCAACGCACCGATGTTCAAGGAATACCTGCGCTTCATCGCCAATCGCCGTTGCCAGCAGATCGGCGTCGATCCGCTGTTCGAAAAGGCCGACAATCCGTTTCCGTGGATGGCGGAGATGATCGACTTGAAGAAGGAAAAAAACTTCTTCGAAACACGCGTCATCGAGTATCAGACCGGCGGCGCGCTGTCCTGGGACTAGGACACGCGCCGACGCCATGCGTACCGTGCGACCTACAGCGATGCAGGAAGCCGACCCGCGCCGGGCCCTTCACTGCACGCGCCACTTCGATGCGCACGGCGCAATCAGAACTTTCACGCCTCCGCCGGAATCCAACGTTGCAGACAACGCGTCACCTGACGCGGCGTCGACAGGGAAACCAACGATAACGGAGGTGACCTATGATTTCGGCGTGGTGGATTCCACTCGTGTTCTTCATAGGTGGGTGCGGGGGCATTCTGGTGACCGCACTGATGTGCATGTCCGCTGCAATGCTCGAACCATCGTCGAGGGTCGCCAAGCGCCCGGCCGTCGTCTTGTCGGACGATTACTGACCCGCGGCCGGCGCTTCGCCGACGCGGGTGTGCGGGTGGGCCAGCGTGCCGGGCGGCGGGCAGCACCGTGGACGTCGCGCGTGATCCAGGACCGCCAGCGCAGGCAAGGGAAAGTTCGCGCGCCGATTAGTCCCATACGCTTCGGCGGTGGCCGACCGCGAAAGCCAGTCCGGCGTGGGCCGGGCTTTTTTTGGTCGTGGCGTCACACACTGTCAACAACAATGCCGGTCCAGCACGATGCATGGATCGGATAGCGCAGCCGGGACGCGAACCTTCCCGGCATCGACGGAACCGACGTAGCCGAGGACTGGAGGTAGCGCGATGGTTTCGATATGGTGGGTGGTGTTGGCCTTCATGCTCGGCGGCTCGGCCGGCATGCTGGTCATGGTGCTGATGCAGCTGGTCGGCGGTCTGCCGGAAACATCGGCACCCAAGGTCGATCTGACCGCAACGCCGGGATAGTCGACACTCCGCCAAGGGGCGCGGCAGTTGTCGGGCCCTCGCCGACCGTTCGCGGTACGGCGCTCGCAATGGTTCACTCTCACGATTGCGTGCTCGTCGCGTCCGGCCCTCGGCGCGGGGCGCGATACGTTTTCCGCTTCCCGAGGACCGGCGATCGCGACCGATTCAGCGCTTGTCGCTGAATCGGGTCGACACGTGCGAGCCGTCGCAAAACGGCTTGTTATTCGACGCGCCGCACCGGCACAAGGTCACGCGGTTGCGAACTTCGTAGGCGAATCCATCGGCCGCGACCACTTGCACGCCGCCGCGCAGCCACAGCGGTCCGGAGCAATCGTTCGCCGGGTCCTGGATCAGGCTGATCGAAGGGTCGTACCTCGGCTCGATCGCCTTGCCCGAGCGCTTGTCCCACGCGACCAGGCGGCCTGACGGACAAAGGCAGGATTGCCGCACGAAGTGGTCGCGGGTCGCCGCCTGATCGGTCGCATTGACCAGATTCCACACCGAGCCGTTCGGATCGCAGAAACGTCCCGACGAGCACAGGCTTTCGACGTCGGTCAGGGTCATCGCCGGGCCCTCGATGACTTTCGCCGCGTCCCGGTACGGCGCGCGGCTCGCTGTCTCGGTGCCATCGAAGCCGACCTTGGCGTGCGTTCCGTCGCAGAACGGCTTGTGCGAGCTGTGTCCGCAGCGGCATAGCGCGTATTGCGGTTGCAGCGGAAACGCTCGCCCAGGCTCCCACTTCAACGATTCGCCCTCGCGGTTGGCGCCGATGATCTCCTCGCCGAGCGGCAGGTTTCCCGAGACCCGGTACGGGCCGTTCCTGGAAATTTGCACTCGGGCCGCCTGATGCATCTTCTCATCCATCGGCATCTCCGGTTGGGGGTGTAGCGCCGTGCGTGACGGCGGCTGCCGGCACGCGATCCCGCGCGGCCATCCGCGGACAACGGGCGAAAACTTCCGTAAACTATGAGCCTGTTCGATTCGCAAGACAACGTCGAGGTCCTGATGCAATGGTCGCACCGGCTTGTTCCGACGCGGGCCCGCACCGGCGCGTGGCCGCGCCTGGCCGGCGCGATCGCCGCGGTCGGGCTGCTGCCGGCGCTGCAGGCGTGCTCGACGCTGCCGACGGCGGACGCGCGCGCCGCAGCCGAGCGCTACCGGCTCGCGATCGCGAGCCCGATCCGCACCGATCAGGATCGGCGCAACGATGCCGAGCGTCATCCGGCCGAGTTCCTGCCGTTCACGCAGGTGCAACCGGGAATGCAGGTGCTCGACGTTTCGGCCGGTGCGGGCTACACCACGCAATTGCTCGCGCTCGTCGTCGGTCCCGCCGGGACGGTATGGGCGCAGACACCGCGGCCCGGTGCCGCCCTCACCAAGCGGCTGAGCGACTATCCGCAGGCGAACGTGCAAGTGGTGGCAAGGCCGTTCGACGATCCGGTGCCCGAGCAGGCGCCGCAGCTCGACCTGATCACGCTGATCCTCAATTACCACGATATCAGTTACCAGCAAGTCGATCGGGCGCAGATGAATCGGAGACTGTTCGCCGCGCTCAAGCCGGGTGGCCACTATGTCGTCATCGATCACTCGGCTCGGAGCGCGAGCGGCATCTCCGACGGAAAGACACTGCACCGCATCGACGAAGCCGTCGTCCTGACCGAGGTCCGCCAGGCGGGGTTCGTCCTCGAGGCCGAGAGCGACTTCCTGCGCAATCCCGCCGACCCGCGCGACCGCACGTCGTCGGGCTCGGCCATCCCGACCGACAAATTCGCGCTGCGCTTCGTCAAGCCGCGATGATCGCGTCGCGGTGGCGAGCGAAAGCGTGGCGACCGGCCAGCCAGGCATGAATCACGGCACCCTCCTCGCCGCCATCCGCGCGCAGTGGGACGCGGACATCGTCCCTCAGCTCGTCGACTACATCCGCATCCCGGCGAAGTCGCCGCACTTCGATCCGCAGTGGCAGACCCACGGTCACATCGAGCGCGTGATCCGGCTCGCGCAGGCCTGGGTCACCCGCCAGCCGGTGCGCGGTCTCGCGGTGGAAATCGTCCGGCTGCCCGGACGCACGCCGCTGCTCCGTTTCGACGTTCCCGGAACGGGCGAGCGCACGGTGCTGCTGTATGGCCATCTGGACAAGCAGCCGGAAATGACCGGCTGGCGCGATGGCTGCGGCCCGTGGGATCCATTGTACGAGGATGGGAAACTCTACGGGCGCGGCGGCGCCGACGACGGCTACGCCGTATTCGCCTCGCTGGCCGCGATCGGCGCATTGCAGG
The DNA here is from genome assembly GCA_050742615.1 of Casimicrobiaceae bacterium. Taxonomy (GTDB): domain Bacteria; phylum Pseudomonadota; class Gammaproteobacteria; order Burkholderiales; family Casimicrobiaceae; genus PALSA-1003. The sequence continues at coordinate 7,993 of JBOIGD010000174.1, forward strand.
CGCAGGGCATCGCGCACGCGCGCTGCGTCGGCCTGATCGAAACCTGCGAGGAGAGCGGAAGCTACGATCTGCCGGCGTACCTCGAGGCGCTGGCGCCGACGATCGGCCAGGTGGACTTCGTCATAGGGCTCGACTCCGGCTGCGGCGACTACGAACGGCTGTGGGCGACGACATCGCTGCGCGGGCTGGTCGGTGGAAGCCTGACGGTCGAGGTGCTGACCGAGGGCGTGCATTCGGGCGACGCCAGCGGTATCGTGCCTTCGTCGTTCCGCATCGCGCGAAGTCTTCTGGATCGGATCGAGGATGCCTCGACCGGGCGCGTGCTGCCGCCGGAATTTCACGCACCGATTCCGACGGAGCGCAGCGAACAGGCGAAGCAGGCGGCCGCCATCCTCGGCGATATCGTGATCGGCAAGTATCCATTTACAGGAGCCACCCGGCCGATGACCGCGGAGCGCACCGAGGCGCTGCTCAATCGGACCTGGCGGCCCGCGCTGTCGGTCACCGGCGCCGACGGCTTGCCGGCGATCGCCGATGCGGGCAACGTGCTGCGGCCCCGGACCGCGTTGAAGCTTTCGCTGCGCCTGCCGCCGACCGTCGACGGCACCCTGGCGCTGCGCAGGATGCAGCGATTGCTCGAGGCCGACCCGCCGTACGGCGCTACCGTGCGCTTCGTCGGCGAATCGGGTGCGACCGGATGGAACGCGCCACCGAGCGCTCCGTGGCTCGCGCGGGCGATCGACGCGGCCTCGTCCCGTTTTTATGCCTCGCCCGCGGCGGCGACGGGGGAAGGGGGAACAATTCCTTTCATGGCAATGCTCGGCAAGCACTTCCCCGCCGCGCAATTCCTCATTACCGGGGTCCTGGGACCGCATTCCAATGCCCACGGACCCAACGAATTCCTGCACGTGCCGTACGCCAGCAAGCTGACCGCCTGCGTCGCGTTCGTGATCGCCGCGCACGCGATGACGCGCTAGCGCTCTCGCCGAGCCACCGTGACCGCCTGGCCGACCCTGCCCTTTCCCGAATGGCAGGATACGTGCGCGACGCTGCATCTGTGCACGCAGATCGTCGGCAAGATCCGGCTGGTGCAGACGCCCTGGGTCAACCACTCCTGGCATGTCGCCTACTACGTTACGGCGCGCGGCCTCACCACCTCGCCGATACGCTACGGCGAGCGCGTGTTCCAGATCGATTTCGACTTTATCGATCACCGGCTGCTCGTGCAGACCGGCGAGGGAGCGGTTCGCACGGTCGCCCTGCAGCCGTGTTCGGTGGCCGACTTCTACCGGACTGTTCTCGCGCAACTGGACGAACTCGGGCTGCGCGTGGCCATCCACACGACGCCCAACGAGCTGGTCGAGGCGATTCCGTTCGAGCAGGATGAGCGCCATCGCGCGTACGACAGGGACGCCGTGCGGCGGTTCTTCGCGGCGCTGCTGCAGGCCGATCGCGTGCTCAAGGAGTTTCGCGCCCGGTTCCACGGCAAGTGCAGTCCCGTACATTTTTTCTGGGGCAGCTTCGATCTCGCCGCGACACGGTTTTCCGGCCGCCCGGCGCCGGAGCACCCGGGCGGCGTGCCGCACTTGCCGGACCGCGTGGCGCGCGAAGCGTACTCGCACGAAGTCAGCAGCTGCGGTTTCTGGCCGGGCAGCGAGGCGCTGCCGGAGCCGGCGTTCTATACCTACGCCTACCCCGAGCCCGAGGGGTTCAAGACCGCGCCGGCCGGACCTGCGGCGGCGTACTACCATCCGGGTCTGCGCGAATTCATCCTGCCGTACGACGAGGTTCGCCAAGCGCCCTCACGCGACGCCACGCTGCTGGATTTTTTGCAAAGCACCTATCGGGCTGCGGCGGATCTGGCGCGGTGGGATCAAGCCGGGCTCGGTATCGTCTGAACAGCGGCCGTTGCCCGTCGGTACGCCGGCCGCCATGGCAGCGGCCCGGCCGGCCCGTGGACCGCCGTCACGGCTCGCGCGACGACGGCCTTCGGCGCGGCACCTTCGCGCCGGCGCGACGCGCCTCGGACAGGCCGATCGCGATCGCCTGCCGGCGACTGGTCACTTTCCTGCCGGACCTGCCGCTGCGCAACGTCCTTCGCTTGCGCTCGCGCATGGTCTTGGCGACCTTGCTGCGTGCCTTTGTGCCGTATCTGGGCATGAGGAGTCTCCTTTGCGGATCGCGCAGCAGACGCATCGCCCGCTCGCGCCGAACTTGTTGGAACGCGAACCTTGCGCGATTGTTCCTCGATTGTTCCTCGAGGAGGCGCTGCACTCCGGTCCGCGCGAGGCGGACGACGCGCTGTCAGCGCATGTCCAGCCGACGTGCCCCGGGCGGTGATTCGGCTGACCGTCCGAGTCGATCGCCTGGCGATCGGCTACAATGGCAGCGGAATCCTCCGCGCGCCGAGACCTCGGCGATATTTTCCGCGACTTCAATGCCCGCTGGAGCAACCCCGACCCGTCGCGCCCGTGCACCCGGGTGCGGGCACGCGCCTCGGCCTCGACCGCCATGTCCCCGCAACTGACCGTACCCACCGCCGATCCCGCGCTGGCACGCGAGGTCCTGCACGAAACCTTCGGCTATACGAGCTTCCGCGACGGCCAGGGTGAGATCGTCGACCACGTCATCGCGGGCGGCGACGCGCTGGTGCTGATGCCGACCGGCGGCGGCAAGTCGCTTTGCTACCAGATTCCGTCGATCGTGCGGGGAGGCACGGGCATCGTCGTCTCGCCGCTGATCGCGCTAATGCAGGACCAGGTTGCCGCCCTGCTGCAACTCGGCATCCGCGGCGCCTACCTCAACTCGACGCAGGACGCCGTCGCGGCGCGGGCAACCGAGCGCGCCCTGCTCGACGGCGATCTCGACCTCCTGTACGTCTCGCCCGAGCGCCTGACCACGCCGGGCTGCCTCGCCCTGTTCGACCGCGCGAGCATCGCCTTGTTCGCGATCGACGAGGCGCACTGCGTGTCGCAATGGGGGCACGATTTCCGACCCGACTATCTCGAGCTGTCGCTGCTCGAGCGCCGCTATCCGGGCATTCCACGCATCGCGCTCACCGCCACGGCGGACCCGCTGACGCGCGAAGAGATCGTCGAGCGGCTGGGACTGCTCGAAGCGCGCATCTTCGTTTCCAGCTTCGACCGGCCGAACATCCGCTACACGATCGTCGACAAGAACGACGCGCGCGCGCAGCTCCTCGCGTTCATCCACGACGAGCATGCAGGCGAGAGCGGCATCGTCTATTGCCTGTCGCGCCGCAAGGTCGACGAGATCGCCGCGTGGCTTGCCGAGAAGGGCATCCGCGCGCTGCCCTACCACGCGGGCATGGAC
>JBOIGD010000175.1:0-5092 GCA_050742615.1 Casimicrobiaceae bacterium
CGCCAGCGCTCCACCGCCGCGAGACGCGCCTTTTCCGCGGCCGGGGCGTCGCCCCAAAGCGCCAGGCGGGCGCGGATCGGGGCCGGGTCGACGTCGCGCATCAGGCGGCCGATGAACTGCAGCTGCCTGCGACGCGCTTCGTGCTTGGTGATCGCTCGCGTCTGCTCGACGGCGTCGGCCAGGCGCTCGGGCAGCGCGAGGGCAGCGAGCCGCGCGGCCGAAAGCTGGACCAGCTCCTCGCCCAGGCTCTGGCGGTCGTGCATTTCCGCCTTGCGGCGCGTCTTGGACGGCGGTTGCGGCGAGTCGTCGGCGCGGGAGATCGACGCCACGGGACGGCCGGAAGCGAGGCGTCCCCGGTCCTCCTGTCCCGTTCGCCGGGGTGTTTCGTCGGATCGTCGCATGACGGGCGCATGGATCACGGAAGGGGTTTGCTATCATAACCGATCGGGGAGCCGCCCTCCGCTTCAGAGTCCGTCGATGACCGGTTCAATGCGCACGTCCGACAGCCGCTTTGCGCTCGCCGCCGGCACGCTCGCCGACGTCGTCGCGCGCGTGCTGGAGGAAGCGCGCAGCGGCGGCGCGACCGCGGCCGAGGCCGAAGTCTCGCAGGCGTTCGGCCAGAGCGTCACCGTGCGCAAGGGCGAGGTCGAGACGATCGCCTACAACCGCGACAAGGGCATCGGCGTGACCGTCTACGCCGGGCTGCGGCGCGGCCACGCGAGCACCGCGGATTTCGCGCCGGAGGCGATCCGCGACACGGTCAGCAAGGCCCTGACCATCGCGCGCTACACGGCCGAGGATCCGTGCTCGGGTCTGGCCGACCCGGCGTTGCTGGCGCGCGGCTGGTCGGACCTCGATCTGAGCCACCCCTGGGCGTTGAGCGTCGACGAGGCGATCGAGCTCGGACGCGAATGCGAGGCCGCGGCGCTGGGCGTCGATGCCCGCATCACCAACTCCGACGGCGCGTCGGTATCTCTGCACGAGGCGCAGTTCATCTACGCCAACAGCAACGGCTTTTCCGGCGGCTACGCGAGCTCCCGGCACGGCATCTACTGCGCGGTGATCGGCGAGGACGACGGAGCGATGCAGCGCGACGACTGGTATACGTCGGCGCGCTCGCCGGCCGACCTGATGCCGGCACGCGAAGTCGGCAGGCAGGCGGGCCTGCGCACGATGCACCGCCTCGGCGCGCGCAAGCTGGCGACGACGGAATGCCCGGTCGTCTACGAGGCGCCGATCGCCACCGGCCTGATCGGCCACTTCGTCAATGCCGTCAGCGGCGGGAGCCTCTATCGCAAGTCGTCGTTCCTGCTCGACAGCATCGGCAAGCAGGTGTTCGCGCCGCAGCTCTCGGTTCGCGAGGAGCCGCACCTCGTCCGGGGCCAGGCATCGGCGCCGTTCGACGACGAAGGCGTCGCCACGCGGCCGCGCGACGTCGTCGCCGACGGCGTGGTGCAAGGCTACTTTCTCGGCAGCTACTCCGCGCGGAAGCTCGGTCTGCAGTCGACGGCCAACGCCGGCGGCAATCACAACCTGATCGTCAGCCACGGCGACGACGATCTTGCGGCGCTCCTGCGGCGCATGGACCGGGGCCTGCTGGTCACCGAGCTCCTCGGACAGGGCGTCAATCCGGTGACCGGCGACTATTCGCGCGGTGCCGCCGGCTACTGGGTCGAAGGCGGCGCGATCGCCTATCCGGTGGAGGAAATCACCATCGCCGGCAACCTGGCCCGCATGTACCGCGACATCGCCGCCGTCGGCAACGACGTCGACCGCCGCGGATCGCGTCACTGCGGATCGATCCTGATCGGCGCCATGGCCGTCGCGGGCAATTGATGGCCCGCTGCCGCGCGATTTCGCCCGACCGTTCACGGCACGCATCGGACGCCGTGCGACCCGCATGCTGGCTCACTCGCTAAGCGCGCCGGGAGCCCGGTTGGCCAAGCGCAGCGTACGCGAGCGGGTGGCGATCTGGAGGCGGTCGCTGTCCGACCCGTTGCGCAGCCCGAAAGCGGCCTCGCGCTGGATCGCGGGCCTGCCGGTCACCGATGCGCTGCAGCTGCCGCACGAGGCGCTCGACCTGGTCACGTCGTTTCCCAACGGCCGCCGCGCGATCGGCCCGGCGCAGGCGGAGGCACTGCTGCGCATCGACGCGCGCTTCGAGCCCGTCATCGGCGATCTGACAAGGCAGTACACGTCGAACTACCAGCGCTCGAGCAGCGTCGAGACGAGGCTCTGGCATGCGGTGTTCGACCTGGTCAAGGCGTTCATCGCCGCATACGAGGCGGCGGTCAAGATCGGATACAACGGGCGCGAGGACAGGCAATGGAAGACGGTATTGCCGGGCATGCTGCTGCGGCTCGCGCACTATAAGGGGCTGGACGGCAAATTCCGGCTGTTCCGCTACGGCCACTGGATACCGGCGCAGTGGCGCGAGTTCCACGAGCTCTACGAGTTCGCCCGCACGCGCGGCTGGCATCATGCGGCGCCGGCTTCGGGCGCCGGCGGGTTCCGCCGGCCGGACACGACGCAGGAGCAGGAATATATCGCGACGCTGATGCTGATGCGGCTCGACAGCGGCAGCTTCACGCCCGACCAGGTCGAATGGGTCGCCCGCGCGCTCGAGTCCTGGGTCGGCACCGCGACGCTGGTCCCGCAGCACGGCACCAACGCCAACTTCCTGGTCGATCTGTCGGGAACGCACGGACTGCGGCGCGGCGACCGGCCGCGCGCCGGCGGTCGCGTGCTCTACCTCGACGCATCGCCCGTCTATGCCAAGATCGTCGAGCGCATGCGCTGCCTGCCCGATCAGGACGACGACGCGCCGCTCGCGGGCGACCTGCCGGCGCGCGAGCAGAAGCTGTTGCTGATGCGGCTGGCGGCGCTGTACGGGCCCGACGCGCTGGCGTATGCGCCGCGTGCGCCGCGGCAGCGCTCCGAGCACGACGTGCGGGTCGTCGTCGGGCTCCAGGCGCTGACCCGCGCGGTCGCGGAGGTCGAGCACCTGTCGGCGCAGGCCAAGTCGGTCGGCGCGATGATGAGCTACGACGAGATCACGCAGATGGTCAATCCGAGCGCCAATCCCGACTCGGTCGCGCGCCGCGTGCGCGGATCGCAGTGGCGCCTGGTCGACCACAGCGACAGCGGTTGCCGCCTGGTGGCGCCGTCCAAGGACGCGCCCGCCAAGCTCGGCGAGATCATCGCCTTTCATCTTCCGGAGGGCTGGAGCCTCGCCGTCGTGCGCCGCATGCAGCGCGAGCAGGTCGACGAAGTCATCTGCGGCGTCGAGGTCATCGCCCGGCGCATTATCCGCGTACTGCTGCGCACCTGGATCGCGCCGCTGGACGCGGGCCACGCCGCGATCGACCGGCCGTTCTTCGGCGTGTACATCCCGGCGCACGCGGCCAACCGGCAGGCCGCGCAGCGCAGCCTTATCGGACCCGACGATCGCCTGCTGCAGGGCGGCATGGTCGAGCTGGACACCGGCAACGCGCGCTACCTGGTGCGCTTCACGCAGACGATCGAGCGCCAGGCAGGCTGGTCCTGGGGCATGTTCAGCGCGGTGCGCAAGCTCGCCGGCTGAAGCGCGGCGCGAAATGGGATAGAATTCCCGTAGCAACAACTCCGGCCGCAGCGCTACTCGTCTCGCGCAGCAGTAGTCCGCGGCTTAAAACAGCGCGCAGGATCCGGCACCGCGTCGCCCGCGGTCCCGCGGCGTGCCAATCGGTCGTTTCTCACTGGAGGAGGAGAGTCATGGAACGTCGCTCATTTCTGAAAAAAGCCGGAGTCGGCCTGGCCGCCGGGGCCGTCGCCGCGCCGGCCATAGGACAAGGAACGCAGCCCGAGGTCAAGTGGCGGATGGCGTCGAGCTTTCCGAAGTCGCTGGACACGCTTTTCGGCGGCGCTGAAACGATCTCGAAGCGCTGCTCGGCGGCGACCAACGGCAAGTTCCAGATCCAGACGTTCGCCGGCGGCGAAATCGTACCGGCGTTCGGCGTCGTCGACGCCATTCAGAACGGCACGATCGAATCCGCCCATACGGCGCCGTATTACTTCTTCGGCAAGGATCCCACGTTCGCCCTGGCCTGCGCCCTCCCGTTCGGCTTGAATGCGCGACAGCAGAACGCCTGGATGTATCACGGCGGCGGACTGGAGCTGATGCGCGACTTTTTTAAGGACTACAACATCATCAGCTTCCCGGCCGGCAACACCAACGCGCAGATGGGCGGCTGGTTCCGCAAGGAGATCAAGACGGTTGCCGACCTCAAGGGATTGAAGATGCGCATCGGCGGCACCGGTGGGCTGCCACTGACCAAGCTCGGCGTCGTGCCGCAGCAGATTCCCGGCGGCGACATCTATCCGTCGCTGGAAAAGGGCACGATCGATGCCGCGGAATGGGTGGGGCCCTACGACGACGAGAAGCTCGGCTTCTACAAGGTCGCCAAGTACTATTACTATCCCGGTTGGTGGGAAGGCGGTCCCGAGATCGACGCCTTCGTCAACATCAAGGCCTGGGAGGCGCTGCCGAAGGACTATAAGGCGATATTCGAGGCCGCGTGCTACGAGGCCAACATGGACATGATGGCCAAGTACGACGCGCTCAATCCTGCGGCGCTGAAACGGCTGATCGGCAACGGCGTCAAACTGCTGCCGTTCTCCAACGACATCATGGCCGCATGCTACAAGGCGACCACCGAGACCTATGACGAGATCGCGTCGAAGAACGCCAAGTTCAAGAAAGTCTACGAGCCGTGGAAGAAATTCCGCGACGACGAGGTCTCGTGGTTCGCCGTGGCGGAAAACCGTTTCGACAACTTCATGATCGCTGCGGAGCGGATGACTCGCCGCAAGTAAGCGCGCAGCGCCGGGCTTCGCCGGGACCGAAGCACGACGCGCCGTGGCAGAATTGTCCGGCGCGTCCTTTTTTGGGGTTGGTCACCGCGAGAGCAAACGCGACAAACATGTCGCGAGGGTCTGGCGGCCGGGTGTCGCTGCGCTTGCGCGGAGACGACTCATGTGACGCAGCGCCGATCGACGCGGCCGTTATTTTTTCTCTTCCGGCGCCTTTGCCTCGCCGCCGAGCGCCTTCTCC
>JBOIGD010000176.1:0-5007 GCA_050742615.1 Casimicrobiaceae bacterium
GCGGCTACCCGCACCCGATCATCGCCCGCGAGGGCTGGGTCTTCATCGCGCTCGCCGCGCTGGCGGCGCTTGCGCTATCGTATTTCGGCCTGTGGGTGCCGGCGATCGCGGCCTGGCTCGTGGTCGCGTTCATCGTCCAGTTCTTCCGCGATCCGCCGCGCGCCGTGCCGGAGGCGTCCAATGCCGTCCTGTCGCCCGCGGACGGCAAGGTGGTTGCCGTCGGGGGTGCGCGCGATCCCTATCTCGAGCGCGACGCGCTCAAGATAAGCGTGTTCATGAACGTGGTCAACGTGCACTCGAATCGCAGCCCGGTCGACGGCGTCGTCAGGAACAAGTGGTATCACCCCGGACGCTTCGTCAACGCGGCGCTGGACAAGTCGTCGCTTGAAAACGAGCGCAACGCGCTGCACATCGTCACTGATGCCGGCGTCGACGTGACCTGCGTGCAGGTCGCCGGATTGATCGCGCGGCGCATCCTGTGCTACGTCGGTCCGGGCGAGGCGCTGCGTCGCGGCCAGCGCTACGGATTCATCCGTTTCGGCTCGCGGGTCGACGTCTACCTTCCTGCGAGCGCGGTGCCGCGCGTCGCGCCGGGCGATGCGATCCATGCCACGACGACGGTGATCGCCGAGCTCGGCTGACCCCGTCGCCGGGCCGGCGCCGCTCGCCGCGGTTTAGTGCGCGGTCGATGCCCGCGGTCGGCGCCGCCGCGCGCGAATTTGCGGGGCAGGACGCCAACTGCTAGGCTGTCTGCATGGGGGATTTCCAGCAGGAGCGGGCGCTCGTCAAGAATCGCGTTCGCCGGCGCGGCATCTATCTGCTGCCGAACCTGTTCACCACCGCGTCGCTGTTCGCCGGGTTCTACGCAATCGTGCAGGCGATGAACGGGCGCTTCGATCAGTCGGCGATCGCCATTTTCGTGGCGATGGTGCTGGACAGCCTCGACGGTCGCGTCGCCCGCCTGACCAAGACGCAAAGCGCGTTCGGCGCCGAATACGACAGCCTGTCGGACATGGTGTCTTTCGGCGCCGCGCCGGCGCTGATCGTCTACGAATGGGCGCTGCGCGGCATGGGCAAGCCGGGCTGGATCGCCGCCTTCGTCTACGTCGCCGGCGCGGCGCTGCGCCTCGCGCGGTTCAACACCATGCTCGAGGTCGCCGACAAGCGCTATTTCCAGGGGCTGCCGAGCCCGGCCGCCGCGGCGCTGGTGGCTGGCTTCGTCTGGATCGTCGACGACAACGCGATCGATCCGGAAAGCATCCGCTGGCTCGCCTGGGCGGTCACGGTTTTTGCCGGCTTGACGATGGTTACCAACCTCAAGTACTACAGCTTCAAGACGATCAACCTCCGGCGCAGCGTGCCGTTTGTCGCGGTGTTCCTGATCGTTTTCTTTTTTGTGCTGGTCAGCTATCAGCCGCCGCTGGTCCTGTTCGGCGGATTCGTGGTCTACGCGCTGGCCGGGTATGTCTGGTCGGCCTGGCTGGCGTTCAAGCGTCGCCGCGGCTGATTCCACGTCGCCCCGGCGCAGGCATCACCCCGGCGAAGGCCGGGGCCCAAGCAGCGATATCCGCCCGCGGGTCCATAGCCGGATCGGGGCCTCTGTCGGGGCAGGCTTCGCCGGGACGACGAACCGATCTGGACGCTTCTCAAACGCCAAGCGTTGCGCGGTGCCTCAAATGCCGCTATAGTGAGCCGATGAGCAGCCTGGCCCGCGCCTTCGCGCTCCTTGCCCCGATCGCCATTCTCGGCGATCTGCTGCTGCTGCTGCGCCCCGCGCGCAGATAAACCACCCCCCTTTGCCGAGCAGTGTCCGCGCCACCCGAAGCGGGTGAACCTGGCGCACGTCAGACGCATTCGCGACGAGGACCGTCATGGAAGCTGATCCTTCGAAAAAGTACCGCCCGTTTCCCCCGATCGACCTCCCCGATCGGCACTGGCCGACGCAGGTCATCACCCGACCTCCGATCTGGCTGTCGACCGACCTGCGCGACGGCAACCAGGCGCTGATCGAACCGATGGATGCCGAGCGGAAGCTCCGCATGTTCCGCCAGCTGGTGCGGATCGGCTTCAAGGAAATCGAGGTCGGATTTCCTTCGGCGTCGCAGACCGACTTCGACTTCGTGCGCAAGTTGATCGAGGACAGGCTGATCCCCGACGACGTGACGATCCAGGTGCTGACGCAGTCGCGCGACGAGCTGATCCGGCGCACTTTCGACTCGGTGCGCGGCGCCAGGCGCGTGATCATGCACCTGTACAATCCGACGGCGCCGCTGTTCCGCCGTGTCGTCTACGGCAAGGACAAGCCCGGCATCGTCGAGATCGCGGTCGACGGCACGCTGCTGTGCAGGCAGTGCGCGGCCGAGCAACCGGGCACCGACTGGCGCTACGAGTATTCGCCCGAAACCTTCACCATGACCGAGCTCGACTTCGCCAAGGAAATCTGCGAGGCGGTGATCGACGTCTGGGAGCCGACGCCGGCGAAGCCGATCATCCTCAACCTGCCGGCGACGGTCGAGGTCGCGACGCCGAACATCTACGCGGACCAGATCGAGTGGATGCACCGCAATCTGGCGCACCGCGACAGCGTGCTGCTGAGCCTGCACCCGCACAACGATCGCGGCACCGGCGTCGCCGCCGCCGAGCTGGCGGTGATGGCGGGCGCTGACCGCATCGAAGGCTGCCTGTTCGGCAACGGCGAGCGCACGGGCAACGTCTGCCTGGTCACGCTGGCGATGAACCTCTATTCGCAGGGCATCGATCCGGGGCTCGATTTTTCGGACATGGGCGTCATCATCCGCACCGCCGAGTACTGCACCGACCTGCCGGTCCATCCACGGCATCCGTACGCGGGCGAGCTGGTCTTCACCGCGTTCTCCGGCTCGCATCAGGACGCGATCAAGAAGGGGCTCGCGGCGCAGCGCGAAGCCGAGATCGCCGGCAGGCCTCTGTGGGAGGTCCCGTACCTGCCGATCGATCCCGCCGACGTCGGCCGCACCTACGAGGCGGTCATCCGCGTCAACAGCCAGTCGGGCAAGGGCGGCATCGCGTACCTGCTCGAGCGCGACTACGGCCTCGCGCTGCCGCGCCTGCTGCAGATCGAATTCAGCCAGGTCATCCAGCAGATCACCGACGCGACCGGCAAGGAGCTTTCCGCGGCCGATATTCACGCCGCGTTCGAGCGCGAATACCTGCGCTCGACGGGCCCGATCGCCTATGTCGACCATCGCGCACAGCACAGCGCGGCGGATGGCGCGATCGAGCACTTGACCGCGCGGCTGAAAATCGATGGCGTCGAGTCGATGCTCGCCGGTGACGGCAACGGGCCGGTCGACGCGTTCATCCGGGCGCTGCGCGCCGCGAGCGGCTTGGACGTCCATGTGCTCCAGTACAACGAGCACGGCTTGGGCAGCGGCGAGGATGCGACGGCGGTGGCCTACGTCCAGCTTCGCGTCGGGGCCGACCGTACGTGCTACGGCGTCGGCCTCGACCCGAACATCGTCACGGCGACCCTGCGCGCCGTGATAAGCGCGACCAATCGCGCCGTGGAGCGTGGCTGGGCGAGCCTGCCGCAGCCGAGGCAGGTCGCCAATGCCTGACGCCGGGCGTCCCGCGGTTCCCGCGAGCTAAGGCGGCAGCATGCAGCGGCCGAGCGCTGGGTCGCCGCCGGCCGCCGGTGAGCAGGACGCCGTGCCGGCATGTTTCCTCGTCGGCGGCGTCGAGCTCGCGCCGTGGCCGCCCGAACAGAGCGTCGCGCCGCTGTCGGCGCCGCTGATGGCGATCACCACCTTCGCCGACTGCGCCGCATACCACCCGGCGCTGATCGCCGCGGCACTGGCCGCGGAAAGCGATCCGCGCTTCCGCGGCGAGATGTTTCGCGGTGCCTGCGGCACCAAGGTGCGCGATATCCCGGGCTGGCGCGCGGAATGCGCGTCGCTCATCCATGGCCGCGCCCTGATGCTCGCCCACCAGACGCTATCGCGCCGCCCGGTGTACGCCGACGATAGCTGGGCAAGCATCTACCGCGCCGGCGACTACTGCATGCCGCACAGCCACCTTCGCTCCAACGCGAGCATCGTCTATATGCTCGATCCGGGCGACGATGATCCGACCGACACGCTGGCAGGCAGGCTCTGCTTCGCCGATTCGCGCATTCCCGCCTGCTGTCCGCACGAACCCGGTCGCGTCACCCAGCATCTGATACCCACGATGTCGCCCGGCACGATGATCCTCTTCGCCAGCGACTATCTGCACAGCGTCAACCCCTACCGCGGCCGGCGGCCCCGTATCACGCTGTCGTGGAACATCACGCTGGAGCGCCTGCTCGGCCGGCCGGGAGAGGGCTGGACGTAGGTCTGTGCCAGGCGGCCGCCCCGGTCGCGTTCTGGTATGATTTCCGCACTGCAGCATCGACGACGTCAAAGGCCCGACCGCGGGCCTGGCCGATCGTCGGCTGCGCCTCGCGCGGCGCCGACGCCGGCGCTTGGCGGACGGTGAACCGAGCGGGCGTTGCGCCGCAAAAAAGGATCGTCGATGAGCCATCCGCGATACGGCCCGGGCATTGCGATCTCCGGCCCGGTTCCGGCCGCCTATGCCGAAATCCTGACGCCGGAGGCGATGGCCTTTGCGGCGCGCCTGCAGCGCGCGTTCGGAGGTCGCCGCGACGAGCTGCTGGCCCTGCGCAGCCAACGGCAGGCGCAGTTCGACGCCGGCCGGATGCCCGATTTCCTGCCGGCGACGCGCGCGATTCGCGAAGCGGACTGGACCTGCGCGCCGGTCCCGGCGGACATCCAGGACCGGCGCGTCGAAATCACCGGGCCGGTCGACCGCAAGATGATCATCAACGCGCTCAATTGCGGCGCCAACGTGTTCATGGCCGACTTCGAGGACGCCACCTCGCCGACCTGGGCCAACATCGTCGAAGGCCAAGTGAACCTGAAGGACCGCTGGTCTGGGACGCTGGAATTCACCGATCCGGAGTCCGGCAAGCATTACGCCCTGGGCGACGAC
>JBOIGD010000177.1:0-4509 GCA_050742615.1 Casimicrobiaceae bacterium
GCCCTACATATTCAGCGCCATGAAAGTGTCGATGGCGCTTTCACTCATCGGCGCGGTCGTGGGGGAGTTCGTCGGCGCGAATCGCGGGCTCGGTTATCTGATTCTCGCCTATTCGAGCACCATGAACACCGCGCTGGTTTTCGGAGCGATCGTCTTGCTCGCGCTGATGGGCATCCTGCTCTTCTACGCGGTGTGTGCGGCCGAACGCGTACTCTGCCCGTGGTATGCCGCCAGCGGTGCGCGCGACCGCGTGCTGTGATCGAAGCGTGCACGGACGAGGGCTGACTTGGCCAGCGACAACACGCCGGACCCGGTCGAGCTGACCCGAGAACTGATCGCGTTCGACACGGTCAATCCGCCCGGGCAGGAAAAGCGCTGCGCCCGGTTTCTGGCCGATATTCTTTCGCGCGCGGGTTTCGAGACAACGTTGCGCGAGTTCGGCGGCGACCGCGCGAACCTCATCGCCAAACGGCGCGGCGCCGGCGACGGCTCGCCGCTGGTATTCACCGGCCACATCGACGTCGTGCCGCTCGGCGCGCGCGCGTGGACGCGCGATCCTTTCGCGGCGCAAATCGTCGATGGGCGCCTGTACGGGCGCGGCTCGAGCGACATGAAAAGCGGCATTGCCGCCTTCGTTTGCGCGGCGCTCCAGCACACAAACGGCGATGCCGACTTGTCGAACCTCACCCTGATCATCACGTCGGGCGAGGAAACGGGCTGTGTCGGCGCGTCTTCGCTGGTGGCGGAAGGCGGCCTGGGTACCGCGGGCGCGATTGTCGTCGGAGAGCCCACCGCCAACGCCGTGTGCGTGGGACACAAGGGCGCACTCTGGCTCAATGCCATCACGACCGGGATCACCGCGCACGGCTCGATGCCGGAGCGGGGGGAAAACGCGATCTCCAAGGCCGCGCGCGTGATCGGGCGTCTGGAGTCGTTCGCCTTCGACGCCGAGGCGCATGCCGTGCTCGGCTCGCCGACTCTAAGCGTCAACACGATCCGCGGCGGCATCAATATCAATTCGGTGCCCGATCGCACGGAGATCGGCGTGGACATCCGAACCGTTCCTTCCGTCGATCACGCCGGACTGAAACGAGCGCTCGAGCAGCACCTCGGCGAAAAAGTGAGTACGGAAGTGCTGCTGGACCTGCCCGGCGTGTGGACATCGCCCGAGCTCGAGTGGGTAAAGCGCGTGGTGCGTATCGCCGCCGGCGTAACAGGCTCCGGCGCACCGCCGGGAGCGGCAACTTTCTTCAGCGACGCATCGGTATTGACCCCCGCCATGGGCATGCCGACGACAATCATTCTCGGTCCCGGCGAGCCGGGCCAGGCGCATCAGACCGACGAGTGGTGCAGCGTCGCGCAGATCCATGCCGCCGTCGAGATATACCGAAATATCCTGCGCGACTGGTCGCAGGCGGCGGACCGTCTTGCCGAGCAGCGCTGAGGATATGGCGGAGAGGGAGGGATTCGAACCCTCGTTAGGGTATTAGCCTAAACACGCTTTCCAGGCGTGCGACTTAAACCGCTCATCCACCTCTCCGGGCAGGCGGATTTTAGCATCGCACGATAGAGACCTCGCCGGGCGGCCGGACTGATGGAAGATCGGGCGGCGAACGATCATGCTTCGGCGCCCCGCGACGATAACCTAGCTCGCGTTGCGCCGCCTCATCGCCCACAAGCCGAGACCCGCCAGCAGCGCGATGATCGCAGCCATGCTCCAGCGCGACAGCGCGACAGCGCGACAGCGCGACAGCGCGACAGCGCAGGGATCGCAGTCGTCGCCGTGGAGTTCCCCTGCACCGTCAGTGCAGCGAGGAACGGGCAGCCCGCCGGGTCGGCGAGGCCGTATCCTTTGAAGTCCACGCGCAGCAGCGCGTCGTTGGCGAAGCTCGCCGGCAGGTTGATTCGCTGCATGTTCCGCTCTGCAGACAGGCGGCGCGTGGGCTGGTCTTGCCCAGTGTGGTTTTTTTGACGCACCGGCCGTGCGTCGCGCGCCATCCACGTCGTCGCGGGGCCGGGCCGGCGATACGATGCCGCCTAGTGGCAGACCGTCCCCGGTGCCGTGAAGACCTCGCGCGTGATGTTCTTCGTTTGCGTCTCGCCGTTGACGGTGTAGGTGAACGTCCCCGAATTGCCGTCGAAGAAGGCGAATTCCGCGCTGCCCACGACGCTGCCGGTCGCGCCGCCCGCAGCGCCGATCGGCGGGAACGGCACCGAGTTGAACGGCGGTCCGCGGTTGAGCCGCGTCAGGTCGCCGCTGTACGAGGTCCGCCCCGACTTGGCCGCCGTGGCCACCAGCCACATCGGCGTGTGATCGGTGTCGTAGGTGAACCAGGTGGCGAAGATGATGTCGCCCTCGTGCGTGAGGTTGACGCCCCAGCCGGCTTCCGATCCCGCCGGGGCGGCCCACCAGAGGTCCTGGTAGTTGCCGGTCAGCGCCAGGTTCACCTGCTGGCCGAAGGTGCACAGCGGCAGCGGGCCGAACGTCTGCCGCGTGATCGCCTTGGTCTGCGAAATGCCGTTGACCGTGTAGGCGAACGTGCCGTCGTTCGCATCGCTGAAAGTGAGCGTTCCGGTTCCGACCGCCGCGCCGGTCGCGCCGCCGGGATTTCCTATCGGCGGGAACGGAACGGCGTCGAACGCCGGGCCGGTCGCCTGGTACAGCGCGCCGCTGTAGCTGTTGGGCGCGGTCTGGCCCGCGCTCATCACCAGCCACCAGGCCTTGCCGCTCGAGTCGTAGGTGAACCAGGAGGCGAAGATCGTGCCGCCCTGGTGCGCGAAGTTGAT
This sequence comes from Casimicrobiaceae bacterium, assembly GCA_050742615.1. Taxonomy (GTDB): domain Bacteria; phylum Pseudomonadota; class Gammaproteobacteria; order Burkholderiales; family Casimicrobiaceae; genus PALSA-1003. The sequence continues at coordinate 2,788 of JBOIGD010000177.1, forward strand.
GCCCCAGCCCGCTTCCGAGCCGCCCGGCGCATTCCACCACAGGCCGCCGTAGTTGCGGTCCTTGATCACGGCGGCGAGCGTGTTGCCGGCATCCAGCATGCCGGCGCCGCAGGTCGCCTGCGTGCAGTAGCACTCGAGCTGATCGGTCTGTCGCTCCCCGATCGGTTGCGGCGCGAGGCATTGGGCAACCGGCGTGCCGTCGCTGTTGAACAGGCCCGTCGCGGGAAACGGGCGCGCATTCGCCTGCAGCAGCGAGCGCACCGCGGCCGCTGTCAGCGTCGGATCGGCAGCCAGCATCAGCGCCACCGTGCCCGTCACCATCGGCGCCGAGAAGCTCGTCCCGACCGAGGCGTTGAAGCCGTCGGTGTAGATCGATCCGCCGGCGGCGTCGGGTATCGGCGCGGTCAATCCTGCGTTCGCCGTCGTCAGCACTGGGTAGAGGCAAGCCGAGCCCGGATCGACGTTGACGCAGTTGCCGGCCGGTGCGGCCAGCGCAATCGCCGGGCCGATGTCGGCGAATCCGACCTTGCTGCCGGCGTGCCGCAGCCCCGTCACCGCGATCACGCCGGGACAGTTGGCCGGCGTTCCGGCCGCATGCCCGCTGCTGTTGCCGGCGGAGGCCACCACCACCGCGCCGGCGGCATTGATCTCCGCCAGCGCATCGATGTAGGGCGCGGGGCAAGCGCCCTCGCCGCCCAGGCTCATGTTGAGCACGCGCGCCGGCGTCGGGTTGACCGGAGCGCCCGGCACGGTCAGGCCCGCGGCCCAGAGCATGCCGGCGATGATGTCCGAGTCGAAGCCGCCGCACTTGCCCAGCACGCGCACCGGCAGGACGCGGACGATGCGCGTCACGCTGGCCATGCCGACGCCGTTGTTGGTCAGCGCGCCGATCAGGCCGGCGGTCTGCGTGCCGTGCCAGGAGCTGTCCTGCGCACCGCATTGGTAGAACTCCCCGCTGGGATCATCGGTCTCGGCCTCGGTGATCCAGTCGCCCGGGTCGGACGCATCGGTGTCGCGGCCGTCGCCGTCGTTGGCCGCGGCCAGGTCGCTGACCATGTCGTAGCCCGGCAGCAGGTGGCCTCCGGCGGCGACCTGCTTCAAGTCCGGATGGTCGAAGCGCGCGCCGGTGTCGATGTCCGCCACGACGATGTCGGTGCTGGTCGGGGCATAGTCCCACGCCGGCTCGACGTTGATCGACGACTGCACCTCGCCCGCCGGCGCGCGCAGATACCATTGCCCGACCGCCGGGCCGCCCGAGGCGATGCCCACCGGCGGACCCGCCAGGTACAGCGGATCGTTCGGCGCGGCCACGATCCGGCGGCGCCGGTCCGGCACCGCATACTCGACGTCGCTCTCGGCCGACAGGCGCTGCGCCAGCGCTTCCGACGTCATGCCCCGGGCAAACACCACGTGCGTGCGCTCGCTCACGCCGGCACCGGCACGAAGCGCCATGCCCACCCGGGCCCCGAGCGCTTGCACGCGGCCGGCGCGTTGCTCGGCCGGCGAGGGCGCCTGGATCTGCAGCAGCGCTGAGTCGGCCCTGTACTTGACGATCACGCGCGCGGTGGGGATCGGCGCCGGCGATTGCGCGTGTACGGGTGGCGGCGCGAGCAGCAGCGCACCCAGGGCGAGCATCGCCGGCAACGGCTTAGGCATGTCGGATCTCTCTATCGGCGGGTGAAGCGGCTTTTGCACGTCCGTGCAAAACGGTCGCCCTCTGAC
>JBOIGD010000178.1:0-4879 GCA_050742615.1 Casimicrobiaceae bacterium
GGCAGATCCCGGTGGCCTTGATCTCGACCAGCACCTCGCCCGCCCGGGGTCCATCGAGGCGCACGGTCTCGATGGTCAGCGGTGCGCCGGCGCGATGCGCGACTGCGGCTCGAACGTCCAAATCTCCTCCGTCAACGGGTGGCACGCGCCAAGCGCAGGGACGTTTTTTGGCGGTGCGGTGGCGGGCGTGCGGTCCCGGCGGCGGGCTTGGGCGGCCGGGCGCCGCGAGCCACGCATTGTTGCGGAAATACCGGGCCATTGTAAACACCGACGCCCGGCGGATATTCCGCCTACTTACGCGAAAACGCGTCGTGGCTGTCGCACGCATGTCACGCGATGCGCGGACCGTCAACTGCGGACGCGCGATGCGTTCCAATGCGTGTATCGTAGTGACGCCGCCGCGGCATCGCCTGCTGCGGCAACGGGAGACGATCGACATTACCACGGAGGAATTTCATGAGTGCGAAGTTGAGCAGACGCAAACTGATTGCCGCGACGGCCGTGCTGGCTGCCGGGACAATTCTGGCGGCATGCACGTCGACGGGAGAGATGTACGGCATGTCGAATGAACAGCACGTGACCCTGTCGGGAGCCAGCGAGGTCCCCCCGGTGTCGACGTCGGCTTCCGGCGGCGGGACGGTGACGATCAACGCCGACCGCAGCGTCAGCGCGAGTATCACGGCAACGGGGATGACCGCGACCGCGTCGCATATTCACGAAGGCGCTGCAGGGACCAACGGCCCGGTCATCGTGCCGTTCACCAAGACCGGCGACAACACGTTCGCCGCGCCCGCGGGCGCGAAATTGACCGAGAGCCAGTACGCGGCCTACAAGGCGGGGAACCTGTACGTCAACGTCCACAGCGCAGCGCATCCCGGCGGCGAGATCCGCGCCCAACTGAAGGGCGGTTGATCGCTCGATTCGTAACGACGCGATCGTGCGGAAGGAGGCGCGCCCTGGCGGGTGCGCCATCCTCCCTCCGGTGGGCGCCACGACGCTCGCGCTAGTCGACTCGGGCGGCGGCGTCCAGCTCGGCACGCATCCGGCGAAACTGCGCGACCGCTGCCGCGCGTTCGCCGCGCAGCGCCGTGCGCGACACGACCAGGTCGAGCGCGGCGCCATCGCTCGCCTCGAGCCGGCGCGGATCGGCCTGGCGGGACTCGACGGCGGCGATGGCCTGGTCCAGTGCGCGCAAGCCCTCGTCGAACGCCGCGAGCGCCTTCGCCTGCTTCGCGTCCAGCGTCGCGCGCGTGCGCGCCATTTCGGCCTCGACCGCCGTCGTGTCGGCGGGCGCATCGCGCCGGTGATCGCTCGCCGCGCCGACGAGTAACGGAACGCTGACCGTCCAGCGCTCGTCCTTCCAGGTCCAGCGCGGCACCACGACCGGCACCACCTGAGTCTTCCAACGCCAGTCGGGCACGTCGAAGATGACGTGCTGCGGTCGCATGACGACCACGGGCAGGTCGGCGTAGATCGCGCGCCAAACGGTGCGGCATTCGTTCGACACCGTCCAGTCGACGTACTTGCAGCTGAACTCCGGATAGGTGCCGATCTTGCGGCGTACTGTCCGCACGGCCGGGCCCTCGTAGTCCCAGCGCTGCGACCGCGTGGTGCCTTCCGGAGCCCGGAAGATGAATTCGCGCTGCTCGATGGTCAGCAGAGGCACGCGCACCGTCCAGCGGAACTCGCGCGTGCCCGGGTATACCGTCGTCGCAGCCGGAAAGAGCACGCGGTCGCCCGAACCCTCGCTGCCCGCCCCGTGCGCCGGCAGCGGCGTGGCGCCGATTGCCGCCGCGCCGCCAACCGTCGCCAGCCACCATCCCGTTCGCCGCATTGGCGCCTCCATCACGTCGCTTCCGCCGATGTCGTGAGACACGCGGTTCGCGTCATCGTGCCCTGCTTTGCACGCGCACCGCAGCTGCGCGGACGCGCTGCGCCTCATTCCGCCAACAGGAAGCCGCGGCTGTCTTCGAGGAAGTCGGGGCCCGCGTCCGAGCGCACGGCGGTGCCCACGCCCTGCGCGGTCAGGAGTTCCAGCAACAGCGCGCTCGGCACGCCGCCGTCGATGATGTGCACCGAGCGCACGTCCTCGCGCACCGCCTGCAGCGCCGCGGCCAGCCGTGGCCGCATGCCATCCGCCACCGTGCCTTCGCGCAGCAGGGCGTCCGCCTCGCTCGCCTTCAGGATGTACTTGAGCTTGCCGGCGCGATCGAGAATGCCGGCGGCGTTGGTCATCAGGATCAGCTTCTCCGCCTGCAAGGCGCGCGCCAGTCGCCCGGCCAGCAGGTCGGAATTGATGTGGTAGGCCGTGCCGTCCGAGCCGACGCCGATCGGCATGATCACCGGGATGAATTTGCGCGACAGCAGGAGCTCGACCAAGTCGGCATCGATGCTCTCGACGTCGCCGACGAAACCCAGGTCGGGTGCGTCGCCCGTCCCGTCCGCCGGCAGCGTCATGCGGCGGGCATGGATGAAACGCCCGTCCTGGCCGTCGAGGCCCACCGCCCTGCCGCCGTGGCGGTTGATCAGGCCGGTGAGTTCCTGGTTGAGCTCACCCAGCGCCATCTCGACGATGGTCAGCGTGCGCTCGTCGGTGATGCGCAGGCCTCGATGCCGTCGCGTCTCGATGCCGAGCTGATGCGCCAGCTCGTCGATGCGCCAGCCGCCGCCGTGCACGACGACCGGCTTCATCCCGACCAGCCGGAGCAGTGCGACGTCGCGCGCGAATCCCGCCTTGAGCAGCGGATCGGTCATCGCGTTGCCGCCCATGCGGATCACCAGCGTCTTGCCGTGGTAGGCGCGGATGTACGGCAGCGCCTCCGCGAGGATGCGGGCTTTGGGATTGGCGGCCATGCTGTGCAAGAGTCTACACGCGAGGCCGCGGCCGGGATCCGCGCCGGAAGACGATACGGCCCGCGGCTCGAGCCCGAGCGAAGGCCTGGCTCACGACAGCCCGGCGGCTTGCGCGATCAACTCGTACGAGCGCCGCCGCGCCGCCGCCTCGTAGGTCCAGGTCACGATGACGATTTCGTCGAGCTGCAGGCGCCGCGCTTCGGCATCGAGCCGCTCGACGACTTCGATTCCGGTGCCGACGAACGCGCGCTCGCGCAGCGCGGCGATCCGCGCGCGTGCGCTGTCGTCATAGGGAAAGTCCGCGGCTTCTTCGGGCGGGACGAGCGGCAGGCGCACGCCCTGCTCCGCGCCGGCACGCCAGTATTCTCGCGTCGTCGCCAGGCGTCGCGCCTCGGCGTCGCTGTCGGCTGCCAGCGCCCAGATGCACACGGTGACCAGCGGTCGCGGATGCCGGGCACTCGGCCGGTACTGGTCGCGGTAGAGGCGCAGCGCCTCCTCGACGCCGCGTCCGTCGGCGAAAAAATAGGCGAACGCATAGGGCAGGCCGAAGTGGGCCGCCAGCTGCGCACCGTAGTCCGAGCTTCCGAGGATCCACAGTTCGGGCGCCGTCGGCCCCTGCGGGCGCGCGGCGATTCCCTGGAACGGATGACCGTCGGGCAGCGACGCGCCGCTCACCCACGCCTGCAAGTCGACGACCTGCTGCGGAAAGCGCTGGGCGGCGCTCGCCGCGTCCGGGTCGAGCGCAAACGCCGTCAGCCCGTCGGAACCGGGCGCGCGACCGACGCCCAGGTCGATGCGACCCGGCGCGATCGCTTCGAGGACGCGAAACTGCTCGGCGACCTTCAGCGCGGCGTAGTGCGGCAGCATCACGCCGGCGCTGCCGACGCGGATACGCTGCGTCGTCGCCGCGATGGCCGCCATCAGGATTTCCGGCGCGGTGCCGACGATGCTCATGCTGTTGTGATGCTCGGAAACCCAGTAGCGGCGATAGCCGAGACGGTCGCAGAGACGGGCCAGCGCCAGCGTCTCGCGGATGGCCTGATCCTCGGGCAATCCTCGGGACGCGGTCGATTGATCGAGGACGGAGAGAATCATGGGTACAGTGGGTTGCTCGAAGTTTCGCGGCCGGTCCGGCCGCCTTCAGCGGTAGCCGGCGGCCTGCAGCTCGAACAATTCGGCGTAGCGCCCGCCGCGCGCGAGCAGCTCGTCGTGCGTGCCTGTCGCCTCGACCGCGCCGTCGGCCAGCACGACCATGCGATCCGCCATGCGCACACTCGAAAAGCGATGCGAGATCAGCACCGCCGTCTTGCCCTGGCTCAATTCCTTGAAGCGCTGGAAGATCTCGAATTCGGCGCGGGCGTCCAGCGCGGCGGTCGGCTCGTCGAGGATCAGCAGCTGCGCGTCGCGCATATAAGCGCGCGCGATCGCGATCTTCTGCCATTCGCCCCCCGACAGATCGACGCCGGTCCGGAAGCGCTTGCCGATGATCTGATCGTAGCCCAGCGGCAGCCGGCTGATCACCTGGTCGGCGAGGCTCTGTTTGGCTGCGGCGGCGATACGCGCGCGATCGTCGCGCGCCTCGATGCGGCCGACCGCGATGTTTTCCGCCGCGGTCAGGTGGTAGCGGACGAAATCCTGGAAGATCACGCCGACATTCGCGCGCAAGGCCGACAGGTCGTATTCGCGCAGGTCGTGGCCGTCGAGAAGAATCCTTCCTTCGTCGGGGTCGTACAGCCTTGCCAGCAGCTTGACCACCGTCGTCTTGCCCGCGCCGTTTTCCCCGACCAGCGCGAGGACCTCGCGCGCCCGCAGCGTGAAGTTCAGGCCGCGCACCGCCCAGCGCTCGGCGCCCGGATAGCGGAAGCCGACGCCCTCGAAGCGGATGCCTTCGCGCAACGGCACCGGAAACGGCCGCGGGTTCGGGGGCGACACGATCTCCGGCATGATCTCGAAAAACGAGAACAGATCGTCGAGATAGAGCGCCTGGCCGGCGACTTGCGAGAATCCGATCAGCATGTTCTCGAGC
>JBOIGD010000179.1:0-10193 GCA_050742615.1 Casimicrobiaceae bacterium
ATCTATCTCTTCATGAATCACGGCACCTTTGCCGTGATCCTCTGCATGCGCCGGGACGGCCGCATGGTCGAGGAGATCGGCGATCTCGCGGGGCTGTCGCGCACCCGGCCGGGGTTGGCCTTCGCGCTAGGCATCTTCATGTTCTCGATGGCGGGAATTCCGCCGCTGGCGGGGTTCTTCGCCAAGATCTACGTCTTCCTCGCGGCGATCGATGCCGGGCTCTACGTCCTCGCCGTCATCGGCGTGCTCGCGAGCGTGGTGGGCGCGTTCTATTACCTGCGCATCGTCAAGCTGATGTATTTCGACGATCCGCTCGACGACGCGCCGATCGAGTCGAGGGCCGACACCCGGACGCTGCTGTCGATCAACGGACTGGCGTTGCTGCTGTTGGGCATCTTCCCGCAATGGCTGCTGGGCATGTGCGTGGTTGCGCTGACGCGGTAGTACTGACCCGGGCCGCCGCAAGCTGCTAAGATCGCCTGTCCCGGTCGGATCATCATGCGCGTCGGATTCTTCGTCACCTGCCTCGTGGATCTGCTGCGCCCCGCAGTCGGCTTTGCGGCGATCAGGCTGCTCGAGGCCAGCGGTGCCGAAGTCTTCGTGCCGCCGACTCAGACCTGCTGCGGCCAGCCCGGCTACAATGCCGGCGATCGCGCCGGGGCGACGATCCTGGCACGCAAGCTGATCGGCGAGTTCGAGGACTGCGACTATCTGGTCGCTCCGTCGGGCTCGTGCAGCGGCATGATCAGGACGCACTATGGAGACCTGTTTCGCGACGACCCACCGATGCTCCGGCGCGCCGAGGCACTCGCCTCGCGGACCCGCGAGCTGACCGATTTCCTGGTCAACGTGCTCAAGCTCGAAACCGTGCCCGGAAATTTTGCCGGCACGGTCACCTATCATGACAGCTGCGCCGGATTGCGCGAGATGGGCATCAAGGAGCAGCCGCGCGCTCTGCTGGCGAGAATGCCCGGCGTCAGGCTCGCCGAGATGACCGAATGCGAGACCTGCTGCGGCTTCGGCGGCACGTTTTCGATCAAGTTCGGGGAGATCTCGACCCGCCTCGCCGACAACAAGTGCGAGCACATCGCGGCGTCCGGCGCCGACGCGGTGGTGCTGGGCGACCTGGGTTGCATGCTGAACATCGAAGGGCGGCTCCGCCGCCGCGGCGATCGCAAAACGCGCGTGCTGCACATCGCCGAAGTGCTGGCCGGCGACTAGGACCACCGGGACCCATCATGCAGATCGCCTCGATGCACTTCAAGGAACGCGCGCACGACAACATGGGCAACGCCCAGCTGCAGCGCAACCTGCACAAGATCAAGGGCAAATTCGTCGCCAAGCGGCGCGAGTCGCTGGTGGAGCTGGACGATGTCGAGGCAACGCGCGAGGCGGCGCGAGCGATCCGCCAGGGCGCGCTAGACAATCTGGATGTCTGGCTGGAGATGTTCGAGCGCAACGCGACCGCGCGCGGCGCCGTCGTGCTCTGGGCGGAGACGCCGGCCGACGTCAACCGGCATGTGCTCGCGATCGCGGCGCGCCACGGCGTGGGCAAGATCATCAAGTCGAAGTCGATGGTGAGCGAGGAGTCGGCGCTCGATCGCGCCATCGAGGCGGCCGGCGCCGAAGTGGTTGAGACCGACCTCGGCGAGTACATCCTGCAGATCAACGACTACGAGCCGCCGTCGCACATCATCGGACCGGCGCTGCACAAGAGCAGGGAGGAGGTCTCCGACCTGTTCGCCAGGGTGCACGGCACCGCGCGCAAGACCGAGATCAACGAGCTTTGCCTGGAAGCGCGCCAGGTGCTGCGCACGCACTACCTGACCGCGGAAATGGGCATCTCCGGCGGCAACTTCTTCGTCGCCGAGACCGGCTCGGTCGTGCTGGTGACCAACGAGGGCAACGCAACGCTGACGACGACGCTGCCGAACGTGCACGTGGCGATATCGGGCATCGAGAAGATCGTCCCGACGCTCGAGGACGTGGCGACGCTGATGCGGCTCCTACCGCGCTCCGCGACTGGGCAGTCGATCGCCAACTATGTCGACATCCTGACCGGCACCCGGGGCGAGGGGGAGTTTCACGGCGCCCGGCACATGTACTTCATCCTGGTCGACGCCGGTCGCAGCGCCGTCCTCGGCAGCGACGTCAGCGAGGCGCTGCGCTGCATACGCTGCGGCGCGTGCATGAATCACTGCCCGGTCTACCAGAACATCGGCGGGCATTCGTACGGCTGGGTCTACCCGGGGCCGATCGGATCGATCCTGACGCCGTCGTACATCGGCCTCGAAAACGCGCTCGATTTGCCGCAGGCGTCGACCTTGTGCAACCAGTGCGGCGTCGTCTGCCCGGTGAAGATACCGCTCCCTGATCTGCTGCGAAAACTGCGCGAGCGGCAGTTCGAGCGGCGGCTGCGGCCCTGGAGCGAGCGCACCGGCTTGCGTGCGTGGTCGTGGCTCGCGGCGCGGCCGAAGCTCTACGCCGCGGCCACCCGCGCCGGCGTGCGGATGCTGCGCTGGATGGGTGGGCGCGATCGCGCGATCCATCGTCTGCCGCTGGGCGCAGGCTGGACCGGCGGGCGCGACATGCCGGCGCCGCCCGGGCGGACGTTTCGCGAGCTCTACGCCGCGCGCAAGACCATCGGAGGTCGGGAATGAATGCACCACGCGACGGCGCCAAGACGGCGCCCAGGATCAGCCGGCGCGGCGAGAGCCTCGGCACCGAAAATGCGTTCGTGGTCCTGGCCGAGGTCAACGCGCTGATCCGGCAGGGCCGCGACATTCTTTCGTTCTGCATCGGGCAGCCGGATTTCCCGACGCCGGTCAACATCCAGGATGCCGCGGTGGCGGCGATTCGCGCCGGCAAGCACGGCTACACGCCGTCGGCCGGCATCGACGAATTGCGCGCGGCCGCGGCGCAGGATATCGGCCGGCGGCGAGGATTGTCGATCATGCCGGACGACGTCGTGGTGGGCGCCGGAGCCAAGCCGTTCATCGCCTATGCGATCGCGTCGGTGACGGACTTCGGCGCCGGCGACGAGGTGATCTATCCGGTGCCGGGCTTTCCGATCTACGAGTCGCAGATCGTGGCCAACGGCGCCTTGCCGGTGCCGATCCACTTGCGCGAAGCGCGCGATTTCGCCTTCGACCCGCACGAGCTCGAAACCAAGATCACGCCGAAGACGCGGCTCCTGATCCTGAATTCGCCGCACAACCCCACCGGCGCGAGCCTCAAGCCGGTCGACCTGGAGGCGATCGCCGAGATCCTGCGGCGGCATCCGCAGATCTGGGTCTACGCCGACGAGATCTATTCGCGGCTTTGCTACGACGGCGAATTCGCCTCGCTCGCGGCGCTGCCCGGCATGCTCGAGCGCACGATCATTTCCGACGGCGCATCGAAGACCTGGGCCATGACCGGGTGGCGCATCGGCTATGTCGCCAACCGCGCGCTGGCGCCGGTGTTCACCCGCTGGATCACCAACACCGATTCCTGCGCGTCGCAGATCAGCCAGTGGGCGGCGCTCGAGGCGATCAACGGCCCGCAGGCGGACGCCGACGCGATGCGCCAGTCGTTTTTCGAACGGCGCAACCTGATCGTGGGCCTGCTGAACGAAGTCCCCGGGATCGACTCCAGGACGCCGGGCGGCGCGTTCTACGCCTGGCCGAACGTCACGGAGGCGTGCAAGCGCACCGGTTGCGCCGATTCGGAGGAGTTTCGTAAGCGGCTGCTGAACGAGGCGGGCGTCGCGGTGCTCGCCGACATCCATTTCGGCCGCCGCGTGCCGGGCGACGGCCAGCACCTGCGCTTTTCGTACGCTGCATCACCGGCCGCGATCCGGGCCGGCATCGAGCGCATCGCCGCATTCGTCGGAACGAGCGGGCGATGAGCGTCGCCGGCGGCGACCCGGCGCGCGAGCGCATCCTCGGGCGCGTTCGCGAGGCGCTGGACCGCAGCGGTGGCGGGCGGGACGCCGCCGCCGCGCGCACCAAGGCGCAAAGCTATGTCGCCGCGCACGCGCAGGGTCCGCGGCCGCGCATGCCCGCCGACCTGCCCACGCACTTCATGCAGCGGGCGACCGACATGGAAAGCACGGTCGAGCGCGTCGCCGAGCGGCGCGAGATTCCGTCGCGGGTGGCGCGCTACCTCGATACCCTGGACCTGCCACCGGCCCTCGCCGCGCAGCGCTCGCGCCACGGGGTCTGCTGGCCGGAGCTCGCCGACCTGGACTGGGCCGGCGCCGGCCTCGCGATCGAGCCGCGTCCGACGTCCGGAGACGACCGGCTGGGCATCACCGGCGTATTCTGCGCGATCGCCGAAACCGGCACGCTGGTGCTGCTGGCCGGGGCCGCGGCGCCGACCGCCACCATGCTGCTGCCCGACACGCACATCGCCGTCGTTCCGGCCGCCCGCATCGTCGCCGGCATGGAAGAGGCGTTTGCGCTGATCCGCCGCGAGCGCGGCGCGCTGCCGCGCGCCGTCAACCTGGTCTCGGGCCCGTCGCGCACCGGCGACATCGAGCAGACGATCGTGCTCGGCGCGCATGGACCGTACCGCGTTCACATCGTCGTCGTCGACGGGTGACGCACGCGGCTATCTCCTGCTGGTCGCGCTCATGGTTGCGATCTTCGGCAACGGAGTGTCGACGACCGAGCCGCTTGCAGGAGAAGGCGATCAGGTATCGTGGCCGCATGCCTCACAACGGGCCCGCGCGAGACCTTCACCCGTGCGTTCGAACCGGGTATCCTTGACGCCGATCGGTCCAGGCTCGGCCAAGCTCGTTAATGCAGGGGATGGCGATGCAGTTTCGCAGAGTTCTGTATCTCTCCATGGGCTCGATCCTGGGATTCGCGCCCCATCCCGCCTTTGCGGACTCCGAGGCAGGCGACCCTTACCTCAAAGTCGAGGTAACGGGATCGCGTATCGCCCGCATCGATGGCGAGACCGCATTGCCTTTGCAAACGATCACACGCGACGAGATTCAACGCGCGGGCTGGACAACTGCAGCGGAACTGGTTGCGCATCTTTCTGCAAGCATGAACGGCTGGAACGACCAGCAGTCCGTGAGCGCCGATGACGTTGCCGGCAAGGCATTTGCGAACCTGCGCGGTCTCGGCTCCGCTTCGACGCTGGTGCTATTGAATGGACGACGTCTCGCGAACTATGCCTATTCGAGCGTGTCGGTCGATCTCAATTCGATCCCGATGGCGGCAATCGACCGCGTGGAAGTTCTGAAGGACGGCGCATCGTCGATCTACGGCTCGGACGCGATTGCGGGCGTCATAAATTTCATCACGCGCAACGACTATCGCGGCTTCGATGCGGCGATCAACGGCCAAGTCACCGAGCAAGGCGCCGATTCGCATCGCGAAGTCACGCTTTCGGCCGGTATCGGAGATCTGGCGCGCGATCGATACAATGCCTTCCTGACGTTCGACTGGCAGAAGGACAGCGGTCTGCCGATGCGCGACCGCGTGTTTTCAAATACCGCCTTGCGCCCGGACCTAGGCGTCGACGCGCTCTCGAGCGCCGCGTTTCCCGCCAACATCGTTGGCCCTTCCGGTTTCCTCAATCCCGCACTCGCTTCGGGTTGCACGCCACCGATCTCGCTCCCGACGAAGCACGGGCATGCCGGCATTTGCGGATACGACTACGCGACCGTCGCCGACGCCATTCCACCGACCGAACGCGTCAACGTTCTCGGTCGGACGACGCTTGCGCTGGGCGCCGATACGCAACTGTATGCGGAACTGCTGTACACGTGGAACAGCCTTATCGGCCGGATCGCCTCCTCGCCCGTCAATGCGGTAAATCCCACCTTTTACCCGGCAGCAGGTCCGTACTATCCGACACAATTCGCCGCCGACAACGGACTTTCAGGCGACTTGGAGCTCTCGTACCGGACCGTTGGATTAGGGCCGCGCCAGCAGCAATTCCAGACCAACGCCGAGCGGACATTGCTTGGCGTGCAAGGGACCTGGCGGGGATGGGATTACGATACTGCCTATCTCTATAGCGCGAACACCGCGCATTCCATCTACCTGGGCGGATACGTGTCGTCTTCCGCGCTGGCCAACGCGCTCGCCACCGGTCTCATCAATCCGTTCGGGCCGTCGTCTGCGCAGGGCGAAGCGCAACTGGCATCGACGCAGATCTTCGGCCAGGTCCGCCGAGCCACGTCCACCGTAAATCAGGTCGATGGCCATGCCTCGCGCGACCTCTTCGACCTTCCCGGGGGAGCGCTGTCGATCGCCGTTGGCGTCGAGGCGCGCCGCGAAACGCTCAACGACGATCCCAGCGGAGTTCTTGCTTCGGGCGACGTCGCCGGCGGTGTCAATCCCATCCAGTCGGCCTCGGTTGGCCGTAACGTCGAGTCCGGTTACGCCGAAGCAATCGTGCCTGTCACCAAAGCAGTTGAAACGCAGCTCTCCCTGCGCTACGACCACTACAGCAACTCCGGCAGCACGACCAATGCCAAGCTGGCTGTTCGATGGCAGCCGGCGAAGACGTTGCTGGTGCGGGGCTCACTGGGGACCGGATTTCGGGCACCGACGCTGAGCGAAGCCTATACGCCGCTTTCCGAAATCGTCACGGGCAGCGATTCCTATGTCGATTACACGCGTTGTCCGGTGACCGGCAGCGACGCCGATTGCGCCGGGCTGGGATTCAACCAGATCAACGGCGGCAATCCATCACTAAAACCGGAGAAGTCCACGCAATACAACCTCGGAATCGTCTGGGAGCCGGCACGGGGAAATTCGATCACCGTCGACTATTGGAACATCAGCAAACGCGACGAAATCAACGAGCTTTCGCCGGATCTCGTGTTTGAGAGTTCGCAGACGTTCGCGGCGCTCGCGGCCGAGACGATCGTGCGGGGGCCGTCCGATCCGGCGAATCCGTCGCTTCCCGGCCCGATCGTCGCGTTCGCCAGCTATCCGTTAAACGTCGGGAACGTGAACACTGCCGGCGTCGACATCGACGCAATCGCACGCTCGCCAGTCCTGGCCGTGGGTCGGTTCACCCTGCGCTTCGATGGCACGCTCGTCACACGATTCGATCAGACGCTGAAAGGCCTCCCGGCGCACTCGGCGCTTGGCGCGTACGGCGTCGACGGCCCGATACCGCGATGGCGGCACTACGGCGCGCTTACCTGGGAGCAGGGTCCCTGGAGTGCGACGACGGCGCAGTCGTTTCAAACCGGCTACACGGATGAAAGTCCTGTCAACGACGCATCGCGGCGCGTCGGATCCTATTCCATTTGGGACGTCCAGGCAGTCTATACGGGCTTTCGGTCGGTCACTCTCGTCGCCGGCATCCACAATCTCTTCAACCGTAATCCGCCAGCCAGCGATCAGACCGACTATGAGCAGGTCGGATACGATCCCAGATATGGAGATCCACGCGGACGCGCCTACTACGTGACGATGCGATATGCGTTTCGCTGAGTGGGCATCATATCGCGTTGGCGATTGCGCATAGAATGCGCGGCCACCGACACCTGTTTGTCGGGCCCGGGTCCTCGTGAACACACCCACTGCTGCGCGCCGCCTTGCCGCGATCGTCGTCGCAGATGTAGTCGGCTTCACTCGACTCATGGAGCGAGACGATGCCGGCTCGCTCGCGCGCCTGCGCGAGATTCGAAACGAGGTGTTTGATCCGGAAATCGCGCGGTATGGCGGTCACGTTGTCAAGACCGCCGGCGATGGCATGCTGATCGAGTTCGGTAGCGCCGACGCCGCTCTGCGCTGTGTGATCGAGACGCAGCGATTGATGGCGGTGCGCAACGCGAGGGCACCTGACGGTGACCGGATCGATTATCGTATCGGCGTCAATCTGGGCGACATCATCGTGGACGGCAACGACATCGCCGGCGACGGCGTAAACGTCGCAGCACGTCTTGAGTCGATGGCCGAGCCCGGCGGCATTTGCGTTTCCGCTGCTGTGCGCGAGCAGGTTCACGGGAGCTTATCCGCGCGCTTCGATGACCTCGGCGAGCAGCGGCTCAAAAATCTAGACAGGCCCGTTGTCGTATTTCGGGTGACACCGGACCAGAACGGCGGCGTTCCCTATCGGCACCGGCGATTGCGACGCGCGTTGCACCTGATCCAACGCTATCGGTTTACCGCCGCCGTGAGCGCCATGCTTATCGTTGCGGGGCTCGTCTGGAGCGGCGCGGCGCTACGGCGATCCGAACCACCGGCGGCGACGGCGCCAATGTCCATCGCGATCGCGCCGCTGACGGCGCCCGCCAACGATGCCGATACGTCGCGATTCGCCGAATCGTTAACACGCGACCTGGTGGCGCGATTGGGCCGCTTGAACGGAGGCGTCGGCCGACTCCACGTGGTCGCCTTGCAAAACCCGTTGAACGCCGCCTCCGGACAGCTTGCCGCCGATGGTGGCGCGCCGTCGCAGCATATGGGGATTCGCTACCTTCTCGAAGGAAACGTGCTGCGCAGCCGGGATGGCGAAACAGTGAACCTGCGTTTGGTCGACCTGACCACCGGCATACAGGTGCAATCCGTGCGGGAGACGTTACGGGACGTCGATCTTTCCGAGGAGCCTCCTGCCAAGCTGCTGACGCTCGGCCGGCGTCTGCGCGTCTCCGTGATCGCCGCCGAGATACGCCGCGTCGCCCATCTTCCGATCACGGGCCTCGCACCCCTCGAGCTCGTGATGCGGACCTACAGCCCCGGCAATGGCGAACCGCTCGCCGAAATTCAAGACAACCTGAAACTGGTTGATCGTGCGCTTGCGCTCGATCCAACGCTGGTGCCTGCGATGAATACACGTGCAGGGCTGCTCGAAAATGAGCGTCCGCTCGTCGAACCTTCAGAGTACGCACGCATCGCGAGCGAAATGGACAAAACGACCAGCAAGGCAATCAACATTGATCCAACGGATTCGTGGGCCTGGAAGGAGCGCGGCGCGGCCCTTGTCCTGCTCGCGCAGTGGGACGCCGCACTGGAAGCCATCGATCTCGCAATCCGCATCGATCCCAACGTTTCATTCTACTACACCGCTCGGGCGGCGATCGACAACGCGATGGGACGCCCCGCGGATGGCCTTGCACAGGTCGAACTGGCGAAAACGATGGATCCGGGCAACATCATCGGACCGCTGTCGGCAACCTGCCAGTCGCAGTTTCTGCTCGGTCGTATCAACGACGCCATCACATCGTGCGAAAAGGTCGTCGGTCTCGACGAAGACTGGTACACGCATATGCTTCTTGTTGCCGCGTATGCCGATTTCGGCGACCGCGTCGGGGCCACGAAGGCCAAAGCTTCGCTGCGGCGATTGGTCCCTGCATTTTCGATCGCGTGGGCGCGAAACATCGCGGAGCCCACACATCCCGACTATGCAAGGCTTGCGAACCAGTTCATCTACCCGGGTCTGCGCGAAGCCGGCTTTGCCGATCGATAGGCGTGCAGGCCGACTGCGAGCCGAGCGGGAACGGTCATGGCGATAAACGTCGGGTCCTATCCGCGACGAATCACGGGTGCGCGGGCGTCGGCGGGGATGGACACAGCCATCTGGAGTGTCGCTGGCCGACGGATTGACGCAACGAACGCCAGCGAGGCCCCGGCCGGCCGCGCCGAGCCTTACCAGCACAATCCCACGTAGTCACCGCGCAGCGCCGCGCGCCCGGCGACGTTGATCAGGTCGACGATCGTCTGCCCAGGCCGCGAATGCTCGGCGAGTGCCGCGACCACCCCCGGATCGCCCAGTCCGACGACCAGCACATCGGACTGCGCGATCACCGTCGCGATGTCGTTCTCACCAGCGAGCCGATGTGCGGCAGATGCTGCTCGATATAGCGGCGGTTGGCACCCAGCAGGTTCGACAGGTGCACCTCGGGATCGTAGACCAGGATGCTGCACCCCTTGCCGATGAAATGCTCCGCCAGCAGCACCAGCGGGCTCTCCCGCAGGTCGTCGGTGCCGGTCTTGAACGAAAGACCGAGCATGCCGATCCTGCGCTTGCCGGTGGCGGCCACCTTGGCGATCGCGTGATCGATATGCGCTCGATTCGAACCCGTGATCGCCGCCTGCATCGGCCGCTCGACGTCGTGCACCTTGGCCAGGTGGAGGGTGGCGCGCAGGTCCTTGGGCAGACACGAGCCGCCGAAGGCAAATCCGGGCTTCAGATAGGCCGGCGAAATGTTGAGCTGGCGGTCCTTGCACACCAGG
>JBOIGD010000180.1:0-15880 GCA_050742615.1 Casimicrobiaceae bacterium
GCGAGTGGGGTGCGAGCGCCCGCGAATCAGCGCCGGCCACCGACACGTAACGCCAGCATCGCGACAACCACTCGAGGAGGTGGCGATGTGAGCAGCGAGCCAGGTCCCGCTCGCGCAGCGAGTGGGGTGCGAGCGCCCGCGAATCAGCGCCGGCCACCGACACGTAACGCCAGCATCGCGACAACCACTCGAGGAGGTGGCGATGTGAGCAGCGAGCAGCGGGGACGCCGGCTTCAGGGCGAGGGCGAGGACGCGGTCGTCCGCCGCCGCCGCGCCACGCGCAGGGCCAGTTCCTCGAGGTAGGGATCGACGATGCCGTGCGTGATCAGCGACACCCGCGCACGCTCCAGATAGTCGGCTGACGAACCGAACGCGCCGGCGGCGCTGTCCAGGACGTCGGCCTGCCGCGCGAGCGGCAGCTTGCCCGCGTACTGTGCATGCCGGCGATCGACCACGAAGGCGAGTGCGGTCAAGGTATGCGCACCGGCGCGCACGCGCAGCCAACGCGGATGATAGGCGCCGACAACCATTTCCCGCCGCCACAGCAGCGCGAGTTCCGCGTGCGCGCATTCGGCCGGCAACCGATAGACGACCCCCTGGCAGGATCCGCCCTGATCCAGACCGAGCACGAGGCCGGGAGCCTTGACCGTGCCGCGCGAGGCGAGCGACCAGAGACAGAACCTGCGGTGCTTGCCACGCAACGTCGCCGGCCGCGCCTCTGCGAAAGGGAAAAGAGGATTCCACAGCAGCGACCCGTAGGCGAACACCCACCACCCGGCACGCGGTGGCCGCCGCCCCAGGGTCGCCTGCAGCGATGCCGCGAGCGCATCGTCGGACAGCGCCCGATGCGGTTCGAGCGCCTCGATGTACACCGCACGCATGCGGCCTTCCTCGAGATCGTGGCGCGACAGCGTCATCGCTTTTCTCACAGCAAGTGCGTGACGCGCGTGGCGGCGCGTGCCGGGACCGGCGGCAGGAAAATCGCCTGCAGATCGTTCAGGAAACGCCGGCCGAGCGGCGTCGGTCGGATGCGCTCGTGATCGCGCACTAACAAACCGCGCCGCTCCGCCTCGTCCAGCGGCTTCTGCACCAGCGTCAGCGGAAAACCGGTGCGCTCGGCGAAAAGCGCGGCCGGGACGCCGTCGGTGAGACGCAGCGCGTTGAGCATGAACTCGAAGCCGATCTCGCCGCGCTCGACCGGTCGATCCTCGAGCAGCGGATCACCGCGCGCGGTCTGCTCCAGGTACTGTTGCGGCTGCTTGTGCCGGACCTGGCGCACCACCCGATCGGGAAACGACAGCTTGGAATGCGCGCCCGCGCCGATGCCCAGATAATCGCCGAAGCGCCAGTAGTTAAGATTGTGCCGGCACTCGTATCCTGCTTTGGCGTGGGCGGAGGTCTCGTAGTGGACATAGCCCGCGGCGCCCAGCGTGCGCTCGATCGCGTCCTCGATATCGGCTGACGTCTCGTCGTCCGGCAGCTTCGGCGGATACCGATGGAACAGCGTGTTCGGCTCGATCGTCAGATGATAGAACGACAGATGCGGCGGCGAGAACGCCAGCGCCGCAGCCAGATCGCTCGCGGCGTCGGCAGGCGTCTGACCGGGTAGCGCGTACATCAGGTCCAGGTTGACGTTGCCGAAAATATCGATCGCGGCCACCGCCGCGGCGCGGGCTTCGTCCGCGTCGTGGACCCGGCCCAGCGCCTGCAGGAATCGGGGATCGAAGCTTTGCACGCCCAGCGACAACCGGTTGATGCCGGCCGCCCTGAAACCGGCGAAGCGGTCGCGTTCGAAAGTTCCCGGATTGGCCTCCAGCGTCACTTCGGCATCGGGTGACAGCGCGACGCGCGCGCGCACGCCGGCGAGGATGCGATCGATCGATTCCGGCGAGAACAGGCTGGGCGTGCCGCCGCCGAAAAAAACGCTGTGCACGCGGCGCCCCCAGATCGAGGGCAGCGCGAACTCGAGGTCCGCCAACAGGATCTCGGCATAACGCGCCTCGGGAACCTCGCCGCGCCGCTCGTGCGAATTGAAGTCGCAGTACGGGCATTTCTTCAGACACCAGGGTATGTGGATGTACAGCGCGAGCGGAGGCAGCGCCGCGAAGTGCGGCGCTCGAGGCGAGGTTGCCGTTCCCGTCTGCACGACCGGCGGCATCTAGGCGACCTGCTGCAGGCGCTCGAGCGGCGCGCGCATCGCCTTGCCGCGGTGCGACAGCGCATTCTTGCGCTCGGCGGGCAACTCGGCCCCGGTCATGCCCGCGACGGTGTCGAGAAAGTGCGGATCGTAGCCGAAGCCGCCACTGCCGCGAGGCGTGTCGATGATCGTGCCGTCCCAGCGGCCTTCGACGAGCATCGGCTCAGGATCGTCGCCGTGACGCATCAGCGCGAGGATGCAGTAATAGTGCGCGCGGCGGTCGGATACGCCCCGGAGATCGGCGATCAGCTTCTCGTTGTTGCGCCGGTCCGATCGCGGCTCGCCGGCATAGCGCGCGGACTGCACGCCGGGTGCGCCGTGCAGCGCGTCGACGCAGATCCCGGAGTCGTCGGCAAGCGCGGGCAGCCGCGCGTGGCGGCTCGCGTGCCGCGCCTTGGCCAGCGCGTTCTCGACAAAACTCGCATGCGGTTCGTCGGCCTCGGCGATGCCCAGGTCGGCCTGCGCAACCGCCTCGATCCCGAGCGGGGACAAAAGTCGCCGGATCTCGCGCAACTTGCCCGGATTGCTCGACGCGATGACCAGACGTGGAAATTCGCTCACGTCAGGCGCGGCTCGACCGAAAAAAAGGCGCTCAACCGGCCCCCACTGCCTGTTTTTGCGCGGCAACGAGCTCGCGAATGCCGCCCTCCCCCAGCGCGACCAGCGCGCCCATTTCGGCGCGCGAGAATGGCGCGCCTTCGGCCGTCCCCTGGATCTCGACGAAGCCGCCGGCGCCGGTCATCACGACGTTCATGTCGGTATCGCAACCGGAATCCTCGGCGTAGTCGAGGTCGAGCAGCGGTGTGCCGTCGACGATGCCGACCGACACCCCCGCGACGAAATCCCTGAGCGGCGAAGCGGCGAGCAAGCCCTGCGCCCGGCACCACGACACCGCGTCGTACAGCGCGACGCAGGCACCGGTGATCGACGCACAGCGCGTGCCACCGTCAGCCTGCAGGACATCGCAGTCGATGCGGATCGTGCGCTCGCCCAGCCGCGACAGATCGGCGATCGCGCGCAGGCTGCGCCCGATCAGGCGCTGGATTTCCTGCGTGCGGCCCGACTGCTTTCCCTCGGCGGCTTCGCGCCGCGTGCGCGTATGGGTCGCGCGCGGCAGCATGCCGTATTCCGCGGTGAGCCAGCCCTGGCCCTTGCCCTTCAAAAACGGCGGCACGGTCTCTTCCACCGATGCGGTGCACAGCACGCGCGTTGCACCGCATTCGATCAGCGCGGACCCTTCGGCATGCCGGCTGTAGTGGCGCACGATCGAAAGGGGACGGAGCTGGTTGGCGCGACGGCCTCCGGTGCGCTGGGTCATTGCGACCTCGTGCCTGAAAGAAGGCGATTATAGCGGGACGGCGCGCGCCGGGCTTTTCCCGCGCCGTCACACCGCGCACACGACGGATGGTCCCGCGCCTCGACGGAAGCGAGCCGCCATGATGCGGCTTCTGGCGGGCTACAGGCGATGGCGTAATTTCCACGCCGCCGCCGTGTCGTGCAAGCCCTCGTCGGCGGTGTACGGCGGCGTCCAGTCCGCGAGTTGGCGGAAGCGGCCGGCGTCGACTTCCAGCGTCCCGAGCAGGCGCGCCACCGCGGCGCGACGGCCGGCCAGCATCGCGCCGGTGCGCAGCAGCGTCGCCGGCACGTGGTACAGGCGCGCCGCGACCTCGAGCTCGCGCGCAAGGCGCTCGATCAGATCGCCGGTCGACATGCTTTCGCCGTCGGCGACAGGGAGCGTCTCGCCGGCCAGCGCCGGCACCGTGATCGCCGCGTCGATGGCGCTGACGGCGTTGCCGACGTACAGCAAGGTGCGCCGATTGCGAATGCCGGCCAGCGGCAGCCGGCGTTCCGCGGCGACGGCATCGAGCAAGTGCGCGAAGTTGCCTTTCACGCCCGGCCCGTAAGTCAACGGCAAGCGCAGCACGACGCCTTCTAGCGCACCGCCGCGGCAGGCCTGCCACAGCACCGCTTCGGCACCGGCCTTGCTGTGCGCATACGCGTCCTGCGGCGCCGCGGCATCGCCGGCGCGAAACGGGAGTCCCGGCCGGGTCGTCTCGCCATACACCTTGACCGTGCTCGCGAGGACGACCCGCCGCACGCCGGCCGCGAGCGCCGCGTCGAGCAGGCGGCGCGTCACGTGCACGTTGCCGACCACGAACGGCGTCGGTTCGTCGGTGTCGCGGCCGGCGGGCACGTGCGCGCGGCCTGCCAGGTGCACGACGGTGTCGATATCGCGCAGCACCGCTGCCCAATCGGCTGCGGCGAAATCACCCAGGGCCACGAGGTCGCTGCGCGCCGCCTCGCCGTGCGCCAGCGCGCGCACCGCACCGACGTGCGGCACCCCGGCTGCGGCAAGCCCTGCACAAAGCGCGCGGCCGATGAAACCGCCGGCGCCGGTCACCAGCAGCTTGCCGGTCCGAGCCCGCGCCGCGGCCGCGCTCACCACCAGCGCCAGCCGTTCTTGTTGAAAAAACGCAGCGCGCTGCGCACAAAGTACGCAACGTGGCGCCAGCCCTTGCCTGCCGCGCCGCCGCCGTGGTGGACGACGCGAACGCCGGGAACATACGCGGTCCGGGTGACGCGATTCAGGCGCACGCTCCAGTCGAAGTCCTCGAAGTAGAGGAAAAATCCGGGGTCGAACCCGCCGGTCGCCTCGATCGCCTTGCGCCGCAGCAGCATGCACGAGCCGCTCATCACCGGCACCGGCGACACGGTCGCGCCGGCGGTCACGTTCTCCATCACGTCGCGCATCTCGTAGCGCTCGAGGCGCCGGCGAAACAGCGCCCGCAGCCAGGACGGCGCCAGCCCGCGCAGCGTCAGGTCGGCGACGCTGGGATAGCGCTTGCACAGATATTCGCGCGCGCCGCGCGCATTGGTGACGGCGGGCGCGATGACGCCGACGTCGGGATGCTCGTCGAAATAGCGCATCGCCTCAGGCAAGGCGCCGACGTCGAGCTCGACGTCCGGGTTCAGCACCAGATGGTAATGGGTGTTGCCGCCGTGCATGACGAGGTTGTGCGCGGCGCCGTAGCCGATGTTGGCGTGGCCGTGCAGATAGCTCATCGTGAAATCCGAATCGCGGAAATTCTCCTGCGCGAGACTGATTACCGCCGCGGCGATGCCGCGCTCCTCGCTGTTGTCGATCAGCGCGACGTTGGCCACCCGCAGCAGCCCCTGCTCGCGCGCCGCGCCGAGCGAGGCTGCCAGCGTGTGCAGCGTCCGATCCAGCAGCGCGAGGTCAGGGCGATACGTGACGATGCTGATGGTCAGCGTCGAGGCAGCCACGTCGGGGAGAGGATTGAAACGATGGGTTAGAATCGTCGTCGATTACCCCCGCGCCGTCAACCACAGCCTTCGCCGCCGTCATGCACGCGACCTCGCCCCAACCCGCGCGCTTCCGCGCCGACGATCTGCGCGCTTTCGCGCGCGCGCTGCTCGCGCGCGCCGGCGTGCGCGCCGACATCGCACACGACGTCGCCGACGTTCTTCTCGACGCGGACCTGCTCGGGCATACGACGCACGGGCTCGCGCTGCTCGCGCCCTATCTCGCCGAGATCGACAGCGGAAAAATGGCCAAATCCGGCGAGCCACGGGTCATCCAGCGCCGTTCCGCCGCGGAAACCTGGGACGGCGCACGCCTGCCCGGACCGTGGCTGACACGCCGCGGCATCGAGCGCGCGAGCGCGATGGCACGCGAATGCGGCACCGGCGTCGTTGTCATCCGCCGCTCGCATCACATCGCCTGCCTTGCTGCGTACCTGAAGGGCGCCACCGACCAGGGCCTGGCGGTGATCATCGAGTGCTCCGACCCGACGGTATCCGCCGTGGTCCCGCACGGCGGCACGAGCCCGTTCATCACGCCGAACCCGCTCGCGGCGGGATTGCCGACGTCGGGCGACCCGATACTGATCGACGTATCGATGTCGATCACCAGCATGGGTTACGCCAAGCAGCAGATGGAAGCGGGCAAGACCTTGCCGGGACCCTGGCTGATCGACCACCAGGGCCATGCGACCGCCGACCCCGGCGCGCTGTTCAGCGAGCCCAAGGGCGCGTTGCTGCCGCTCGGTGGCCTGGACGCGGGACACAAGGGCTTCGCCATGGGTCTCTTGATCGAGGCGATGACCGGCGCGCTTGCCGGCCACGGACGCGCCGACCCTTCCGAAGGCTGGGGCGCGACGGTGTTCATCCAGGTGCTGGACCCGGAAGCCTTCGGCGGGCTGGCGGCATTCAAGCGGCAGATGGATCATGTCGCCGCCGCCGCGCACGCCAGCACACCGCGTCGCGACGGTGAACGCGTCCGCCTTCCCGGCGAGCACGGGCTGCAACGGTATCGCCGGCAGCTCGCGCAAGGTGTCTCGCTGTATCCTTCGATCCTCCCCGCATTGCGGCCCTGGGCCGAAAAGTACGGCGTCGCGGTGCCGGCGGCTTCGAACTAAGACGCGCCCGCCGTTCTCAGATGCGCCCGTAGCTGACGCGCAATATGCCGGCGAGGTCGCGCGCCGAACCGACGTCGGCAAAACCGGCGCCGAGAAACAGAGCGGCCACGGCGTCCGCCTGGTCGTGGCCGTGTTCCAGCAGCAGCCATCCGCCCGGCACCAGGTATCGAGGCGCGTCCGCGACGATGCCGCGAATCGCGTTCAAGCCGTCGCGGCCGGGCGTCAGCGCCTGCACCGGCTCATAGCGCAGGTCGCCTTCGCCGAGGTGCGGATCGCCGGCGGCGACGTACGGAGGATTGCCGGCGATCAGATCGAAGCGTCCACGCGGCAGCGCGGCGAGCCAGTCGGACACGACGAACGCCACGTTGGTGATGACCAGCCGCGCGGCATTGCGTGCCGCCAGCGCCAGCGCCGCAGTCGAGATGTCGGTGCCGAGAACGTGGGCATCGCGCCGCTCGCTTGCGATCGCGAGCGCGACGGCGCCCGAGCCGGTGCCCAGGTCGACGACCTGCGCGCCGTGATCGACGGGGATGCGGGCGAGTGCCAAGTCGACCAGCAACTCCGTTTCGGGGCGCGGAATCAGGACGTCGGTCGTGATCTGCAGATCGAGTCCATAGAACTCGCGGCGTCCGATCAGGTACGCGACCGGCGCGCCGTCGCGGCGCCGGCGCGCGAGTCCAGCGAAGGCCTTCGCCTGCTCCGCGCCGATCGGGTCGCCCGCGTGCGCAGCCAGCCACGCGCGGTCGCGATCCAGCACGTGCGCTAGCAATACCTGGGCCTCGAAGGGAACGAGGCCGCTCGCCGCCAGCGCGCGCGCGACGGTGACGATCGGACTCATCGCCGCTGCCGGACCGCGGTCTCTTGCGAGCGACCGGGCGGATGCGCATAATGTCGGCAGCCCGCCGTCGGGTCGGCGAGCGGGCTTGCCGGGCTCCGAATTTTTCGCTGGAGGAACCATGCCGTCACGACGCGATATCCTGAAGGCGACCGGCGGACTGGTGCTCGCCACCGGCGGCTCCTGGCTCACGAGTCATGCGCACGGCGCCGAACCCGGTCGGGAACCGGCCGAGCAGATTGAGCGCAGCAGGCACGTCGAGGCGCGCGGCGCGCCGCGCGCGGACCCGGGCGAACCGGCACCGCTGGCCTCGCCACCCTGAAACACGACGGTCTCCCGCGGGGCCGGCCGACGCGTCGGTCATTCGCCCCGCGTGCGCGCGAACAAGCGCAGCCGCGTGTCGTAGTAGTTGCCCCAGCCCAGGTCGCGCAGCCCGGCCTTCTGCAGCACACGCTGCGACGCCTTGTTGCCCGGGTGCGTGACGCCGATGATGCGCGCCACGCCCAGATCGTCGAAGCCGTAGTCGACCAAGGCGCGCGCGCCCTCGGTCGCGTAGCCGCGTCCCCAATGGGCATGCAGCAGGCGGTATCCGACTTCGACGTCGGCCGTCGGCGGACAGTACTTGAGGCAGTACCAGCCGATGAATCGGCCGCTGCCGCGGAGCGCCGCGCGCCACACGCCCAGGCCCGGATAAAGCGGGTAGTAACGGGTGACGCGGCGCATCGCCGCATCGACTTCGGCCCGCGCCGTCGGCTTGCCGCCGTTGATGTACTTCAGCACGCGCGGGTCGCTGTCGAGTCGCACCAGGTCGCCGATGTCGGCCGGCGTGAACTCGCGCATCTCGAGTCGCAGCGTCTGCAGCCACGGCCGCGGCGCCGGCTTCATCGCAGCGCCTCGCCGGTCGCGTTCTCGCCGCCGAGCGCCGCGAGCTGCTCGGCCTGGAATTCCTGCGCCAGCGCCTCGGTCAGCTCGAACAGGTCGCCGTCCATGATCTGATCGATCTTGTACAGCGTCAGGTTGATCCGGTGATCGGTGACGCGTCCCTGCGGGAAATTGTAGGTGCGGATGCGCTCGGAACGATCGCCGCTGCCGATCAGGCTCTTGCGCGTCGCCGCCTCCTTCTGCTGCCGCTCCTGGCGCTCGCGATCGACCAGCCGTGCCGCGAGCACCGCCATCGCCTGCGCGCGATTACGATGCTGCGAGCGGTCGTCCTGGCATTCGACGACGGTCCCCGTCGGCAGGTGCGTGATGCGGACCGCCGAGTCGGTCTTGTTCACGTGTTGCCCGCCGGCGCCGGAGGCGCGAAACGTATCGATGCGAATGTCGGCCGGATTGATCGTGATGTCGGCGACCGGGTCGGCTTCCGGCAGGACCGCGACCGTGCACGCCGAGGTGTGGATGCGTCCCTGCGCCTCGGTCTCCGGCACGCGTTGCACGCGATGGCCGCCGGATTCGAACTTGAGGCTGGCGTAGACACCCTGCCCGACAACCCGTGCGATCACCTCCTTGTAGCCGCCCATGTCACCGGGGCTGTCGGAGATCATCTCGACCCGCCACTTGTTGCGCTCGGCGAAGCGAGCGTACATCCGGAACAGGTCGCCCGCAAACAGCGCCGACTCGTCGCCCCCGGTGCCGGCGCGGATCTCGAGGAAGATGTTGCGCTCGTCGCTGGCGTCGTGCGGCAGCAGCGCGCGCTGCAATTCGTCCTCGAGCGCGCCCATTCGCGCCCGGGCGGCCTTCGCCTCGTCGTCGGCGAATGCCTTCATGCCGGGATCGCCCTGCATGTCCTCGGCAGCCGCGAGGTCGCGCTCGCCCTGCAACCAGTCGCGGTACAGCGCGACGACGGGCGCGATCTCCGCGTGCTCGCGCGACAGCGCGCGATAGCGGTCGAGATCGCGCGTCACGTCCTCGGCGGCGAGCAGGCCGTTCAGCTCCTCCAGCCGCGAAACGAGCTGCGTGAGCTTGGTGGACAGCGATGGCTTCATGTCACGCGATGCGCGTTTTGAGCCGAATTACAATGCGCTGAATTCTGGATACCATGCCGGGGACCTGAAATGGAGCCCGGCCTTCGGCGGGGCGACGCATGCAGGGACGACGCCGCGATTTCCAATTGCGCAGCGGGTTCGCCTTGCGCTTTGGAAAGCGGCGTCAGCTAATGCTCGTCGGGCAGCTGGTAGATATGGTGCAGCAGTGCGAGCAGCTCGGCGCGCTCGGCCTCGCCGGCGCGGGTCAGCGCTTGCGCCGGCGCGTGCAGAAACTTGTTGGTGAGGCCGCGCGCGAGCTGTTCGATGACCCTTTCGGGCGCTGCGCCGCCGGCCAGCGCCTTGAGCGCGCGCTCGACCTCGCCGGCGCGCAGGCTTTCATGATGCCCCTGCAGCGCCGTCAACGTCGGGACGACGCTGCGTCCCTCCAGCCAGCGCAGGAAGCCCCGCGCCTGTTCGGCGATCATTGCCTCGGCCTGCGCCAGCGCGTCGACACGGATCTGCAGGTTGTCCTTGACGATGTTGGCGAGGTCGTCAACGCTGTAGAGAAAAACGTCGTCGAGGTCGGCCGCCTCGGCCTCCACGTCGCGCGGCACGGCGAGATCCACGATGAACATCGGCGTGTGGCGGCGCGACTTGATCGCGCGCTCGAGCAGCCCCTTGCCGATGATCGGCAGCGAGCTTGCCGTCGACGTCACGATGATGTCGAACTGACCGAGGCGCTCCGGCAGCTCGTTCAGCGCCATCGCGGCAGCGCCGAAGCGCGCGGCGAGCCGAGCGCCGCGTTCGAGCGTGCGGTTGGCCACGGTGATCGACTTCGGGCTCCGGGCGGCGAAATGCGCGGCCGCGAGATCGATCATCTCGCCGGCGCCGATCAGCAGCAGATGCTGGTCGGCCAGCGACGGATAGATCCGCTCGGCTAGCTTGACCGCCGCGGCGGCCATCGAGATCGATGCGCTGCCGATATCGGTGCTGCTGCGCACGTCCTTGGCGACCGCGAACGTGCGCTGGAACAGGCGATTGAGCACCAGGCCCAGCGATCCCGCCGCTTCGGCGCTGCGCACGGCGTGCTTCATCTGCCCGAGGATCTGCGGCTCGCCGAGCACCATCGAGTCGAGCCCGCTGGCGACGCGGAAGGCGTGCGCCACCGCGCGATCCTGCGGCAGCGTATAGACGTAGGGATGCAGCGACGACGCCGGCACGCGGTGGAAGTCCTCGAGCCAGCGCATGACCGGCTGGCTTTCCGCGCCGTTGAAATACACCTCGGTCCGGTTGCAGGTCGACAGGATTGCCGCTTCCTTGACCTTCGGCTGCGCGATCAGCTCGCGCAACGCGCCCCCCAGCGTGTCGGGCTGGAATGCGACCCGCTCGCGCACCTTGAGCGGTGCGCTCGCATGATTGAGGCCGAGGGCGAAGAGCGGCATGGATTGACCGTATGAGCCGGCTATTTTACCGCAGTCCACCCGGTCCCGGCCGGCCAGGTCCAGCCTGAATCAGGGCGATGGTTCTGCGGCAGCAAACGCTGTACGCGCAAGGCGGCGGGCCGGATGCATCAGGCGATGCGCGAGCCGCGCCGGCGCGAGACCCCCCAAATTGCCAGCAAGGCGCTCTGCAGGCGAGACCCCATGATTGCCGGCGAGCCGCGTGCGCGCCGACTATCGGACGCGAGTGCCGGCCCCCGTCGACGCTCACACCGGATCGCTCAGCGATCCGAGCAGCGCGAAGAAGGCTCGCACCTGTTGCGGACCGTCGAGCGTCGCGCCGAAAAACGACGAGGGTTGTGCCGGCGAGCGTCCGGTTGCGTGCTTGGTGCAAAAGCGGTCGGCGTAGCGCTGCCAGGTCGCATCGTAGCGGCCGCGCGAGGCGTGCACGAGCAGCAGGTCGCCGGCGACGCCGAGGCGCAATCCGGCCTGGGCGGCGCGATACGACCAGTCGAGATCGGCGAGATGGAAGCCGTCGAAAGTCACCGCATCGAACGCCGCCACCCGCAACGCTTCGCGCCGTCCGGCAAGGAGGACGCCGTCGAGCAGCATCATGCCGCCGGAGACCGGTCGCGGGTCAAGCACGTCGGCCCGCCAATCGGCGTCGCCGGGCGCGCGGTGCGTGATCCAGCCGCGCAGATGCGGGTGTCCGCTCCAGCCCAGTGCGGGGCCATCCATGCGCGTGCTGCCGGCGACCCCGACCACGTCGAAGCTCTGCAGGTGCTCCCAAAGCCGCGCGGCGAAATCGGGCGCCAGGATGTCGACGTCGTCGTGCGAAAGGACGATGACGTCGGCCGCGCTGCGGCGAAGTGCCCAGTTGTACGCCTCGGCGAGCGAACGGGCGTTGCGAATCGAGATGACTTCGTGCCGTACGGCGCGAAACAGGTTCTGGTAGAGCGCCACCGCGCGCTCGTGCTTCGCATCGTCGATCGAGCACACGACGATGCTGACCGCGAGCGGCGAGAGCGCCGGGTCGCGGCGCGTAGGCGCCGGCTGGGGTTCCAGGGAATCGCCGGCGCGGACCGATTCGGCGATCGCGGCGACGCATTGGCTGGCGGCATCGAACAGCAGCGGGTCGCGCACCCAGGCGGCGTGAAACGAGCGCAGCGCAGGCGCGCGATCGCCCAGCCTCTTTTGCATCAAACCGAGATTGAACCGCGCGTCGCTCCAGCCGGGCTCGCGGTCCAGGGTTTCGCGGTAAGCGACGGCAGCGGCGGCCGGGTCGCCGGCGCGGGCATGCGCGTTCCCCAGCGCGAGCCAGGCGCGCGGCGCGTCGGGGCGCACCGCGAGCGAGGCCCTCAGGGCCTCGATGGCCGCGCCGTGGTCGCGGCGCCGGCTGGCGATCAGGCCGCGCAGCAACAGCGCATCGGCGTCGTGCGGCGTGGTTGCGAGTGCATCGGCGACTAACGCGCCGGCGCCTTCGGTTTCGCCCTGGCGGAACAGCGCTTCGGCGCGCACGAGCCAATCCGGCAGGCCGCGCTCGGTATCACTGCCGCGGTGCTCGCCGGGATGCGAGGCCGTCATCGCATGCTCAGCCTTCGACCGCCGTCGCAGGCTTGACGTCGATCGTCCGCACGAGGTCCGCGAGCCGCCGGTAAAAAGTCGCCGCTTCGCGCGTCCCCGGCATCCGCGCTTCGTAGCGGTGCGACACGCCGGCCGGCGCATCGAGCTCGGGATACTTCGCCCTGAAGCGCTCGGCATAGCGGGCCCAGTCGGCGCCGAAGCGTCCCTCGGATTCGTGCACCAGCAAAAGCTCCGCGCAAACGCCGATGCGCCATCCGGCGCGTGCGGCGCGCAGCGTGAAGTCGACGTCGTAGAGGTGAAAGCCGTCGAATGTCGCGGCGTCGAAGGTCACAGCCTCGAACGGCCGGCGCCAGCCCGCCAGCAGGACGCCGTCCAGAACCTGCGCGCCGCCGACGACCGGCCAGGGGCTCGATATCGATACCAGCCAGCCATCGCCGCCGACCGGTCGATGGGTGATCCAGCCGTGCACATGCGGATGGCCGGCCCAGGACCATGCCGGTCCGGCGGCGCGCGTGGCGCCGGCGACGCCGACGAGGTCGAACCGATCCAACGCGGCGACGAGCCGCGAGGCGAAGTCGGGGGCCAGGATGTCGACGTCGTCGTGCGAGAAGATCACCACCTCGCCGCGAGTGTCGCGCAATGCGCGGTTGTACGCTTCGCACAGCGATCGGGCGTCGTGAATGCCCACGATCTGGTGCGGCACGCCGGCCAGCAGTCGACCGTACAGCGCGCAAACGCGCTGGAACTTGCCGGGATCGATCGAGCAGATCACGACGCTGATCGACGGCGCGGCGTCGAGCGGCGCAGACTCCGCAACCACCTCGTCGTTTCGCTCGGGCTCGACCGATACCCAGTGGGCCACCGTATCGACGGCCTGCTGTCCGGCATCGAACAGCAGCGGATTCGCGGCCAGCGCCTCGAGGAACGACTGCGCGGCTTGCGGCCAGTCATGCCGGCCCTTGTGCGCGAGGCCGAGGTTGTAGTGGGCTTCGGCGAGCTCGGGTGCGAGCGCTGTCGCCCGCTCGAACGCGGTGATGGCCGCCGTTGCGTCATCGAGCGCAAGCTCCGCGTTGCCGAGCGCCAGCCATGCCGGCGACAGCGCCGGGCGCGCGACGACGACCTCCCGCAGATGGTTGCGCGCCTCGGCGTGACGCTCTTCGCGCGCCGCGACGATCGCCGCGAGGTAACGCGCATCGGCGTCCGCCGGACGCGTCGCAAGAGCGGCATCGACCAGACGCTTCGCTGCCGCGAGGTCGTTGGCGCGCAGCGCCGCCTGAACGCCGGCCAGCGCCGCGTGCCACGGGTTTGCGGCGCCGCCGTTCATGCCTTGAAGAACTCCTGCTTGCCGCCGAGCCAGCGCTCGAGATGCGCCTGCGCGGCCGCAGGCTCGCGGCGCAAGAGCTCACCCGCCGCATCGCGCGCCTGCTCGATCAGCGCGACATCGCGCTCCAGGTCGGCGAAACGCAGCAGCGGCACGCCGGACTGGCGTGCGCCGAGAAACTCGCCCGGCCCCCGGATCAGCAGGTCCTGGCGCGCGATCTCGAAGCCGTCCGAGTTCTCGTAGATGACCTTGAGCCGCGCCTTAGCCAGGTCCGACATCGGCTCCTCGAACAAGAGCACGCACACGCTCTCGTCGGCGCCGCGCCCGACCCGGCCGCGCAACTGATGCAGCTGGGCGAGGCC
Organism: Casimicrobiaceae bacterium; assembly: GCA_050742615.1. Lineage (GTDB taxonomy): Bacteria > Pseudomonadota > Gammaproteobacteria > Burkholderiales > Casimicrobiaceae > PALSA-1003. The sequence goes on from JBOIGD010000180.1 coordinate 14,142, forward strand.
GAAGCGCTCGGCATGCTCGATCACCATCATCGAGGCGTTAGGCACGTCGACGCCGACCTCGATCACCGTCGTGGCCACCAGCACGTCGACCTCGCCCCGCACGAAGCCCTGCATCGTCGCCGCCTTTTCCGCCGGCTTCATGCGTCCGTGCAGCAGGCCGACCTTGCATTCGCCCAGTGCCGCGGTCAGCTCGCCGTGCAGCGCGACCGCGGTCTGCAGCTCGAGCTTCTCCGATTCCTCGATCAGTGGGCAGACCCAGTACGCCTGGCGTCCCGCCGCGGCGAGCTTGCGCACGCGCTCGATGATCTCGCCGCGGCGGCGCTGGCTCACCAGCTTGGTCACCACCGGCGTTCGCCCGGGCGGCATCTGGTCGATCACCGATACGTCGAGATCGGCGTAGAAGCTCATCGCCAGCGTGCGCGGAATCGGCGTCGCGCTCATCATCAGCTGGTGCGCGTCGCCGATGCCCTTCTGCCGCAAGGCGAGCCTTTGCGCCACGCCGAAGCGGTGCTGCTCGTCGACGATGGCGAGCCCCAGCTTCGGCAGCACGACCTCGTCCTGGAACAGCGCGTGCGTGCCGATCGCGAACCGGGCCTCGCCGCCGACGATGGCGGCGAGCGCCTTTTTCCGTTCCTTGGCCGGCAAGCTGCCCGACAGCCACGCGATCGACAGCGGCAGGCCATCGAGCCACGCCGCGAGCTTGCGATAGTGCTGCTCGGCGAGGATCTCGGTCGGCGCCATGAACGCCACCTGATAGCCGGATTCGATCGCCTGCAGCGCCGCCAGCGCCGCGACGACCGTCTTGCCGCTGCCGACGTCCCCTTGCAGCAGGCGCTGCATCGGCTCGGCGCGCGCGAGATCGCGGCGGATCTCGGCGACGACGCGCTGCTGGGCGCGCGTCAACGTGAACGGCAGGCGGGCAAAGAGCTCGCGCGCGAGCGATCCGTCACCGGGCAGGCGCGGCGCCTTGCGCCGCGCGCGCGCCCGGCGATGCATTTTCAGCGACAGCTGCTGGGCCAGGAGCTCGTCGAACTTGAGGCGAGTCCACGCCGGATGCGAGCGCTGGTCGAGCGCGGCCTGCGCCGCCGCGTTGGCATCCTCGGGCGGTGGCTCGTGCAGGTAGTGCACGGCCTGGGCGAACCCCCACAATCGCCGCGGCTCGCGCGTCCACGGCGGCAGCGTCTCGCTCAAGTGCGCAGGGTCGCGCAGCAAGGCGCGACGCACGAGCTTGCGCAGCGACTCCTGACCGAGTCCGGCGGTCGTCGGATATACCGGCGTCAACCGATCGGGCAGCGGCGTGCCCGACCCGACGACCTCGAAGCTCGGGTGCACCATCTCCAGGCCGAAATGGCCGTCACGCACTTCGCCGAAGGCGCGCACCCGCTTGCCGGGCGCCAGCGCCTTCTGCTGGTTCGGGTAGAAATGAAAGAAGCGAAGCACGAGCTGCGCCCCGCGCGCGGTGTGGTCTTCGAGCAGGCAGACGAGCTGGCGCCGGCCGCGATACTGGATCTCGGTGTTGACGACCAAGGCTTCGACCTGCCAGGCCTGCCCGGCTTCGAGCGCCGACAGCGGACACAGGTGCGTACGATCCTCGTAGCGCAACGGCAAGTGGAGCACCAGATCCTGCTCGCGCGCGATGCCGATGCGCGCGAGCTTGTCCTGCAGCGTGTTTCCCGGCTTGGGTTCCTTCGCTGCCGGCTTTTTTCTGGCCACGCGCGGTTAGGGCTTGTCCGAGAACG
>JBOIGD010000181.1:0-7233 GCA_050742615.1 Casimicrobiaceae bacterium
CACGGAGGCTGCGTGCACCTGTTCGAGCGCGACTGCTCGATGCAGCGGCGTCACCAGAAGATCGTCGAGGAGGCGCCCGCCCCGGGAATGACCGCGGCGCGGCGCGCCGATATGGGCGCGGCGGCGGTCGCGGCGGCGAAGGCGATCGGATACGTCGGCGCCGGCACCGTCGAGTTCATCGCGGAAACCGTCGGCGCCCGCGCCGGCGCCTTCTACTTCATGGAGATGAACACCCGCCTGCAGGTCGAGCATCCGGTCACCGAAATGATCACCGGGCTCGATCTGGTCGAGTGGCAGTTGCGCGTCGCCGCCGGCGAGGCGCTGCCGCGGCGGCAGGCCGACATCGCAATGGCCGGTCATGCGATCGAGGCGCGCATCTACGCCGAGGATCCGGACCGCGGCTTCCTGCCGTCGACCGGCCGCATCGCGCACCTGGGCTCGCCCGCCGTCTCCGAGCACGTGCGGATCGACACCGGTGTGCGCTGCGGCGACGAGGTCAGCCGCTTTTACGACCCGATGCTGGCCAAGCTGGTCGTCCGGGGCGCCGACCGGGCCGAGGCGCTGCGCCATCTCGCCCGCGCGCTGGCGCAGTGCCGCGTCGTCGGCGTCGCGACCAACATCGCGTTCCTGCAGCGGCTGATCGCACACCCTGCGTTCGTCGAGGCGAGGCTCGACACCGGACTGATCGCACGGCACCACGCGGACTTGTTCCCGCCGCCGGCGCCACCATCGGCGGAAGCGCTGGCGGTTGCCGCGCTGGCGGAGGTCGCGCGCCTCCACGCAAGCGCGTCCGCTGCCGCGCTGGCCTCGAGCGATCCTTACTCGCCGTGGCACGCGATCGGCAGCTGGTGGCTGAACAGCGACCCATACGCGGTCGTTCTGACCTACGTCGCGCTCGACGTCGAGTATCCGGTCAGCCTGCGCGCCGTCGCCGACGGATGGTGGGTCGAAGCGCTGGGCAGGCGCATCGCCGCGGCGGCGGGCCTCGCCGACGAGCAGATGTCGATCGCGATCGACGGCGTTCAACTCAAAGCCGAAGTCGTGGCGCTCGGCGACGATCGCCATGTGTTCTGCGGCGGCGAAGTCCACCGGCTGCGTCTGGCCGACCCGCTGGTGCACGCCGCCGACGAGCCGCAGCAGGGCGGGCATCTGACCGCGCCGATGTCCGGGATGATCGTCGCGGTGCTGGTCAAGCCCGGCGACGCGGTGGCCAAAGGGGCGCCGCTGCTGATTCTCGAAGCGATGAAAATGGAGCACACGATCGCCGCACCGGCGGCGGGCACGGTCGGCGCCGTTCACTACCGTCAGGGCGACCAGGTGCGCGAAGGCGCGGACCTGATTGACGTCGCCATGCCGATGGCCACCTGACGCTTGAACCTGCTGTTCTACAGCGCGGGCGGCGACGGCGCGGAGTGGCTGGCGGCGCTGTCGCGCGCGTTTCCGGCGGCGCGTGTGCATGCGTGGCGTTGCGCTGCGGACGATGGCGTTCCGGCGGAGCCGCCGCAGGGCATCGACTATGCGCTGGTGTGGAAGCCCCCGTCGCGGCTGCTGGACGAGATCCGATCGGTCAAGGCGATTTTCAATCTGGGCGCCGGTGTCGATACGCTGGCCGGCATCGATCGCCTGGCACCGTCGGTGCCGGTGGTACGCCTCGAGGATGCGGGGATGGCGGAACAGATGGCCGAGTACGTGACCTATGTGGCGCTCGGCCAGTTCCGCGCGTTCGACGCGTACGCGGCGGCGCAGCGCGCCGCGGCGTGGCGCCCGCTGCCGCGGCAGGACAAGCGCATCTTCGACGTGGGCATGCTCGGCGTCGGCGTGCTCGGCGCCGCGGTGGCCGCGGCGCTGCGGCCGTTCGGCTTTCCGCTCCTTGGCTGGAGCCGGACGCGCAAGAATCTTGCGGGCGTCGAAAGCTACGCCGGGCGCGCGGAGCTCGACGCCTTCCTCGAGCGCTGCCGGGTGCTGGTCTGCCTGTTGCCGCTGACCGACGAGACGCGCGGCCTGCTCGATTTCCGCGCGCTGTCGCGGCTGCCGGCAGGCGCGCACGTGGTCAACGTGGCGCGTGGCGCGGTGATCGTCGACGAGGATCTTCTGGCGCTCCTCGACCAGGACCGGCTCGGCGGCGCGACGCTCGACGTGTTCCGCGACGAGCCCTTACCGGCGGCACACCGGTTCTGGCATCATCCGCGGATCACCATCACGCCGCACGTGTCGGCGGTGACCCGGGTCGAGGCATCGGTCGCGCAGATCGCGGCCAAGATCGCCAGGCTCGAAGCGGGGCTGGCCGTCACCGGCGTCGTCGACCGTGAGCGCGCGTACTGACCGATGCCATGACCGACACGGAGCCGGGCCGTTTGCCGCAACGGGTGCGCATCGTCGACGTTGCGCCGCGAGACGGCCTGCAGAACGAAAAGGCCATGGTTCCGACCGAGGTCAAGGTGGGCTTGATCGACCGCCTGTCCGAAGCGGGCGTGCCGGCGATCGAGGCGACGAGCTTCGTGTCGCCCAAGTGGGTGCCGCAGATGGCCGACAACGCGCGGGTGATGGCGGCGATCCGGCGCTGGCCGGGCGTGCGCTACCCGGTGCTGACGCCCAACATCAAGGGGTTCGAGGCGGCGCTTGCCGCAGGCGCGGACGAAGTGGCGGTGTTCGTCGCGGCGTCCGAGACGTTTTCCCGGCACAACATCAACTGCTCGGTCGGCGAGAGCCTCGAGCGCGCGCGCCCGGTCGCCGCCGCGGCGAAGGCGCACGGCCTGCGCGTGCGCGGCTATGTTTCCTGCGTGCTCGATTGCCCGTACGAAGGCGCGATCGCTCCCTCGGCGGTACGCGAGGTGGCGGCTGCGTTGCATGCGATGGGCTGCTACGAGATTTCGCTCGGGGACACGATCGGTACCGGTACCGCGGGCAGGACCCGGCGCCTGATCGCCGCCGTCGCCGACGCCGTGCCCGTCGCGGAGCTGGCCGGACACTTTCACGACACCTACGGCCAGGCGATCGCGAATGTCTACGCGGCGATGGAATCGGGCGTCGCGACGTTCGACGCCTCCGTCTCCGGCCTGGGCGGCTGCCCCTACGCCAAAGGCGCGACCGGCAATGTCGCTACCGAGGATCTGTTGTACCTGCTCGACGGCCTGGGCATCGAAACGGGCGTGGACATGACGCGCTTGCGCATCGCCGGACGGTACATTTCGAACTTTCTCGGTCGCGCGCCGGCGTCGCGCGTGGCGCGCGCGCTCGATGCCCGACAGCCGTTGCCGGCGGCGCCATGAGCTCGGGCCAGGACGACTCCGCCGTCGCATCGCCTTGCACCAGCGTCTGCACGATCGACCGGCCGACGGGGCTGTGCGCCGGATGCTTTCGGACCCTCGACGAAATCGCCGGCTGGATCGATTTGTCGCCGCAGCGCAAGCGCGCCCTGCTGCGAACGCTGGCGGTGCGCCGCGCCGATTTCGGAGCGGCCATCGCATCGCGCCACGCGACGGGGGATGAACGCCATGACGGTCGCTGACTGGTACTTCGATTTCATCTCACCGTTTTCCTACCTGCAGTGCGAGCAGCTTCATTTGCTCGAGCGCTCGATCCGCGTGCGCTACAAGCCGGTGCTCTTCGCCGGCCTGCTCAAGGCGAACGGGCACAAGGGGCCGGCGGAGATTCCCGCCAAGCGGCGCTTCACCTACCGCTTCGTTGCCTGGCAGGCGAAGCGCATCGGCGTGCCGCTCAAGTTCCCGGCAGCGCATCCGTTCAATCCGTTGCCGCTCTTGCGCCTCGCCGTCGCGGCCGACGCCGATCCCGAGGTCATCCGGCGCATCTTCCGTTTTGTCTGGCGTGACGGGAGGATCGGCGATCTGCCGATCGAGTGGGCCGAGCTGATGGCGCAGATCAACATGCCCGACGCCATCGACCGCATCGCGTCGGCGGAAGTCAAGGAAGCGCTGCACAGGAACACCGACGACGCCGTCGCGCACGGCGTCTTCGGCGTGCCGACGCTGGTGATCGGCGACGAATTATTCTGGGGCGTCGACGCGACCGCGATGGCCGTCGACTATGTCGCGCAGGGTTGCCGCTTCAGCGACCCCGAGATGGCGCGGCTCGCCGATCTGCCGCTCGGGGTCGACCGTGCGGGGTCCAGGCAGAAGTGAGAACGAGCCTGCGGGTCGCCGGCTGTGCCCGGGGTCGTGGGCGCGGCTTGAAAGGCGCCTGCAAAGGGCATAGAGTTTTTTGCGCCCAGCGGGTACGAGGCTTTCGGTTATTGCAGGCACTATCCCCAGCGCGGGGGCACGGAGTACAGCGGGTCCCACAAGAAACCAGCAGCACACCAACGAGGGAGTAGCACACCATGAAATCCAGGATCCTGGCGTCGACAGCCCTGTCAGCCACGCTCGCGGTGTCCGCCGCATTCCTCGGCGGCTGCCTTGCCGAGGGCGACGCCCCGGTCTTCACGCTGGCAAGCTCCGATCTGGCAAGCGGCACGTTCGACACGAAATTCATCCTCAACGGATTCGGCTGCACCGGGCAGAATATTTCGCCCGAGCTGCACTGGAGCGGCATACCGCCCGGCACCAAATCGCTGGCACTGCAACTCTACGATCCTGACGCCCCCTCGGGCAGCGAGTTCTGGCACTGGGCCGTCTACGACATTCCCCCGGATACCAACGGGTTGGCTCAGGGAGCGGGAAACAACGTAACCAAGCTGCCGCTGGGCGCGTTCGGCGGCAATACCGACTTCCTCGATACCGGCGTCACCGGAGTCAATGGCAACTACGGCGGTCCCTGCCCGCCGCCAGGAGATCCGCCCCATCATTACCATTTCACCCTGTTCGCGCTTTCGGTCGACAAGCTGGAAGTAGCGGGCGGCGTGCCGAAAACGGGGACGGCCGGGCTGTACGGCTTCGTGCTGAACAAAGGCATCGGCAGCGCCTTGCTGGGCAAAGCGACTTTTACCGCCACCTACGGAAGGTAGATCGGCCGGGATTTCGAAGCGCGGCGTCCGGCGGCGGTCGGGGGATCGCGAGCCCAGGGGTGAAGCAGCCTACTGGCCGGGAATCCTGACGACCTTGATCTCGATGGCCGAAAAATAGGCGGCGAGATCGTCGATGTCCTGGTCGGAGAGCGCCTGCGCGACCAGCGACATGGCGTCGTTCTTGCGCGCGCCGGATTTGAAGGCTTGCAGTTGCGTGGCGAGGTAGGGTTCGGGCTGCCCGGCGATGTTCGGTGCGTCCGGAACTTTGGACATCCCGTCGGTGCCGTGGCACGCCTGGCACATCAAGGCCTTCCCGCGGCCGGCCTTTACGTCGGCCGCCGTGCAGGTCCCGGCCGCCGCCAGCAATAGCAGCGACGCGCAGCAGAAGACGCCGAGGCGCGCGCCCTTGCGCCGCACGTAACGGGTCCGCAGCCGGTCGCGGCCCGTGCAAAAAAAAGGATGACCTCGGCGCTCGCCAGGGCCATCCCCGTACCAGTGCGAACTCACTCCCCGCTCACTTCCCGCTCATTTCCCATCGTACCAGACGCGATAGAGCGCGCCGACCAGATCGTCCGAGACGAGGATCGAACCGTCGTGCAACTGGGCCACGTCCACCGGCCGGCCCAGATAGTAGCCGTTGTCGTTCCAGCCTTCGGCGAACGGCTCGGACTTTCCGGCCACATGACCGTCTTCCTTCAGGAACGTGACCATGACGCGAGCCCCGATGGGGACCGTGCGATTCCACGAACCGTGTTGCGTGGAAAAAATCGCCCCCTGATATTTCTTCGGGAACATCGAGCCGGTATAGAACACCAAGCCCAGGTCCGCCGCATGGGCCGCCTGCTCGACTTCGGGGAACACCACGCCCGCCGGCGGCGTATCGGACTTGTATTCATTGGTTCGTGTGTGGCCACCGCCGTACCATGGAAATCCGAAGTCGAGTCCCGCCTTGGCGACGCGATTCATTTCGCCCGGAGGCTGGTCGTCGCCCATGCCGTCAACCTGGTTGTCGTTGCTCCATAGCGCCCTGTCCTTCGGATTGAAGTCCATTCCCTCGGCATTGCGAAGTCCCGTGGCATACACTTCGCGGTTCTTGCCGTCGCGGTCCATGCGGATGATGCCCATCATGCCGACCTTGTGGTACAGGTCCAGCTTGTCCTTGGCGGGCACGTTGTACGGCTGGCCCATCTGGATGTAGAGCTTGTTGTCAGGGCCGATCCGGCATTCGCGCGCGGTGTGGTTGTAGCTTTCCTCGGACTTCGGGATCAGCTCGCCCTCCGCGACCACCGGGCTCGCCACGACGTCGGGGCTTTCGTAGAAGAACTCCGCCGCCGGGTATTCCAGCACGCGGTTCTGCTCGACGATGTAGAGGAACCCGTCCTTGGAAAAGCACGGGCCGTTGGGGATTTTCTTCGGCAGTGTCGGCGCGAACTCCTTGACTTCGTCGGCCACGCCGCCGCGCGAGCGGTCGGTCACCGCCCAGACCTTCGTCTTGCGGGTGCCGACGAAAGTCACGATACCCTGCGGCCCGACCGCCATGTGGCGGGCGTCGGGCACGATCGCGTACAGGCCGATGTGGAATCCCGGCGGCAGCTTGATCTTGGCCAGGTTCTCCTTGATCTGGTCCGCCTTCGGGCCGGTCTGCGGAATCAGCGGCCAATCCACCGCGACGCCGGTCTGGTGCATCGCGCCCAGGGTTTCGAGTTCGGCCGCCTGTCCGACGACCGGCGAAGCGGCCAGTATCAACAGCGCCAGAGCTGCTTGGAATCGAATCCTCATCACGCCTCCTTTGGGTCTTGCCTGCCTGCTTGGCTTCGCGGCCCATCGCGCCGCTACCGCCGCCGGAAAAGGATCGAATGCGGGGTTTTTCAAAACTCTAATCCGTCGGACGGGAAACGGCAATCAGCGCATGCTGGACCGGCTATCGGGATACGCCGCGTGGGCATCGGCACGGGCGGTCGCTGGTCTGCGGGAGGTCTTCGAGCCGCGGGATTCAACTCGCGAGACCGGGCCCCGCGATCATGCGGCCGGCGGCGAGTGCTCTGACTTCGTCGGCGCTGAAGCCGGCTTCGCGCAGCACTGCGGACGAATGCTCGCCTTGCGCCGGTGCGCTGCGCGCGATGGCGAATGCATGCCCGCCGAGACGAAACGGCGGCGCGTATTGCCGGCCGCCGTCCGGCGCGGTGACCACCATGCCGCGCGCACGAACCTGGGCATCGGCCAGCGCCTCGTCGGGAGACAAGATCGGCGTGACACAGCACTCGACCGCGGCC
>JBOIGD010000182.1:0-3595 GCA_050742615.1 Casimicrobiaceae bacterium
GCTCTGCTGTACCCAGCGCCAGGGGTTCATCATGTCCTGATAGGCAAAGGTAACGGTCTTTTGCGCCGCTGCCGGCAGCGCGACGGCCGCGGCTGCCACGAGCACGAGTCCAGCCAGCCAATGCTTCATAGTCCCTCCATCCCGATTTCAAGCGTGGAAATGCGGCACCCGTCAGACAACCGCCAGGGTCTTGCGCAGGCATTCGACGATGGCGTCGATGTCTTTGCGTTCGGCGATCAGCGGCGGCGCGATGATCGCACAATCGCCGGTCGTCTTGAGGTGCAAGCCGTTGTCGAACAGCTTTTTCTGCAGCAGATTGCCGCGTTTCCCCGGCGCGCCGTCGGGATGCAGGTCGATCGCGGCCAGCATGCCGTAGCCGCGCAGGTCGGCGACTGCGGCCAAGTCCTTCAGCGACCAGATGCCGTCCAGGAAATACGGCGAGAGCTCCGCGCCGCGCTCGAACAGGCCCTCCCTGCGGTAGATGTCGAGCGTCGCGAGGCCGGCTGCACAGGGTGCAGGATGTCCCGAGTAGGTGTAGCCGTGGAAGAATTCGATCGCGCCTTCGGCGGCGGCCGCGATGATCGTATCGTGCACCCGCTCGCTGATCGCCACGGCGCCCATCGGCTGCGCGCCGTTGGTGATGCCCTTGGCCATCGTCATCATATCGGGCGTCACGCCGAAGCTCTGCGCGGCGAAAGCCTTGCCGGTGCGGCCGAAGCCGCAGATCACTTCGTCGAACACCAGCAGTATGCCGTGCGCGTCGCAGATTTCGCGCAGCCGCTTCAGATAGCCTTTCGGCGGCACCAGCACGCCGGTCGAGCCGGCGATCGGCTCGACGAAGCAGGCGGCGATGTTCTCGGCGCCGTAGAGGTTGACGAAGCGGACCAGGTCGTCGGCCAGCTCCGCGCCGTGCGTACCCTCGCCGCGGACGAAATGGTTTTCCTTCAGATGCGTATGCCGCATGTGCACGACGCCGGGCAGCGTCGGCCCGAAGCGGCGCCGGTTGTTCACCATGCCCGCCAGCGAGACGCCGCCGAAATTGACCCCGTGATAGGCGCGCTCGCGGGAGACGAACATGTTGCGCCCGCCCTGGCCGCGCGCCTGGTGATAGGCGAGCGCGACCTTCATCGCGGTGTCGACCGCTTCCGAGCCCGAGTTGACGAAAAAGATGCGGTTCAAGTCGCCGGGCGTGAGCTCCGCGACCCGCGCCGCGAGCTCGAACGACTTGAGGTGCCCGCGCATGAAGGGCGCGATGAAATCGAGCTCGCGCAGCTGGTTGCCCACGGCTTCGGCGATCTCCCTGCGGCCGTGCCCGGCGGCGCAGCAGAAAAGCCCCGAGCTGGCGTCGATGATCCGCTGCCCGCGATCGCTCCAGTAGAACATCCCCTCGGCGCGAACGATGATCCTGGGCTCGGACTTGAATTCCCGGTTCGCCGTGAACGGCATCCAGTATTCGTCCAGCGAGACGTTGTGAGCTGCGGGATGGTCGCGCAGATCGGATTCGGCATGTTCCATGCGATGCTCCTCGTGGCGGCGCGGTGACGGGTCCGCGGCGATCGCGGTCGTCCCGTGGCGGCTGTGTTAGGATTCTACGCCAGCTTGCGGGCTGGGGTAATGCAGCGGCGGCGCGCTCTCGCGCCTCGTCGAATCGTCGCGCAAGAGCAAGGCACGCTCCCACGATGCACATCGGCGTTCCCAGAGAGATCAAGGTCCTCGAGCACCGCGTCGGCCTGACGCCCGAGAGCGTGCGCGAGGCCTGCGTGCGCGGCCACAGCGCGGTCGTCGAAACCCGGGCCGGACAGGGCATCGGCATGGACGACGATGCCTACCGGCGCGCCGGCGCGATGATAGTCGCCAGCGCGGCCGAGGTCTTCGATCGCGCCGAGCTGATCGTCAAGGTCAAGGAGCCGCAGGCGGTCGAGCGCAGGATGCTCAGGCGCGGCCAGCTGCTGTTCACCTATCTTCACCTCGCGCCCGACCCCGAGCAGGCGGCCGACCTCGTCGCCAGCGGCGCGGTGTGCATCGCCTACGAGACCGTGACCTCGAAGAGCGGCGGCCTGCCGTTGCTCGCGCCGATGTCGGAAGTCGCCGGACGCATGTCGATCCAGGCCGGCGCCTATTTTCTCGAAAAGGCGCACGGCGGCCTGGGCGTTCTGCTCGGCGGGGTGCCGGGCGTCGATCCGGCCAAGGTGGTGATCCTGGGCGGCGGGGTCGTCGGCTCGCATGCCTGCCACATCGCGCTGGGCATGGGCGCGGAGGTCTGGGTGCTCGACCGCGATACCGCGGTGCTGCGCGCGCTGTGGCGGCAGTTCGGCCGCCCGCTGAACACGGTATTCTCGACGCACGATGCGATCGAGCGCCATGTCGTCAGCGCCGACCTGGTCGTCGGCGGCGTGCTGATTCCCGGCGCGTCGGCGCCCAAGCTCGTCTCCGCGGCACTGGTGAAACGGATGAAGCCGGGTTCGGTGATCGTCGACGTGGCGATCGACCAGGGTGGCTGTTTCGAGACCTCGCGTCCGACGACGCATGCCGACCCGACCTATGTCGTCGACGGCGTGATCCACTATTGCGTCGCCAACATGCCGGGCGGGGTGCCGCGGACGTCGACCTTCGCGCTCAACAACGCGACGCTGCCATTCGTCCTGGCGCTGGCTGACAAGGGATACAGGGCGGCGCTGGCCGACGATCCGCATCTGAAGAACGGCCTCAACGTGGCGTTCGGCAAGGTGACCTGCCGTCCGGTCGCCGAAGCTTTGGGCTACGCCTATACGGAACCGGCGGCCGCATTGGCCTAGCCGTTCGCAACGCATGGAGATCAAGCGATGAACTCGATGACCGATACCGGCGCGCTTCCCGCCCGCAGCGTAGTCACCGGCCGCCGGAAAATGACGCCGTCCGAGGCATTCGTCGAAACGCTGGTCGCGCACGGCGTCACCGAGGTTTTCGGCATCGTCGGCTCGGCATACATGGATGCGCTCGACCTGTTTCCGCTCGCCGGCATCCGTTTCATCTCGGTCGCCCACGAGCAGGGCGCCGGGCACATGGCCGACGGCTACTCGCGGGTGTCCGGCCGACACGGCGTCTGCATCGCGCAGAACGGGCCGGGCATCACCAATTTCGTCACTTCGGTGGCTGCCGCGTACTGGGCGCATTCGCCGGTGGTCGTGGTCACGCCCGAGACGGGCTCGATGACGCTGGGCCTCGGCGGCTTTCAGGAAACTGAGCAGCTGCCGATTTTCTCGAAGATCACCAAGTACCAGGCGCACGTCAACAATCGCGCGCGCATGGCCGAGCTCACTTCGCGCGCGTTCGATCGCGCCCTGCTCGAGATGGGACCGACACAGCTCAATATTCCGCGCGATTTTTTCTACGGCGACATCGAATGCGAGATTCCACGGCCACTGCCGATCGATCGCGGCGCCGGGGGCGAGCAGAGCCTGGACGACGCCGCGGCGCTGCTCGCCGAGGCGCAGTTCCCGGTGCTGGTCTGCGGCGGCGGCGTGGTCATGGCGGGGGCGCAGGCCGAGGCGGTCGCGCTGGCCGAGCTTCTGCAGGCGCCGGTCGCGAACAGCTATCTGCACAACGACTCGTTTCC
>JBOIGD010000183.1:0-14383 GCA_050742615.1 Casimicrobiaceae bacterium
CGGCCGGTGGGCGCAAAGCCTCACAAGCCCAGCCAGGCGATCGCCTTCAGCTCCTCGTCGCGATTCGGCGGAACGAAGCCCCGGTAGCCGAGCGTGGTCAGCGCATGCTTGCCGGCATCGCTTTGCGCCAGCGTGGTCAGGACCGTGCGCACCTTTTCGTCGTCGTCGGCGGAAAGCTTCGACGACGCGATAAACTGTTTGATCGGCGTCGGCCGCGAGGTCAGCAGGATCTTGCCGCCTTTCGAGGTCCACGACTTCGCCACCGACTTGGCCGCGGTGGCGCCGGCTTGCGCAAAGCCATATTCGACGTAGAAAGGCACCGCGTCCTGGTAGCGGGTGGTGATCACCCGGATGTCGGCCGAACCGAGCTTCTGGTCGCGCAGCATCGCCCGCAGCATCGCGGCCGTGATCGAGTCCGGGTCGGGGCTGACGACGGTATGGCCCTTGAGGTCGTCGAATTTGGTATAGGGCTGATCCTTGTTGATCAGCAGGTAGACCGAATACTCGGTATAACCGGTCGTCCATGCGACCGAATGGTACTGGCCCGACTTGATCGCGGCGAGCGCCAGGTGCGCCGGATGGATGAATGCGAGGTCGTATTCCTGGCGGGCAAGTCCTTCGCGCAGCTCCTGGTAGGGACTGACCACGACCATGCGAACCTGCCGCTTGAGCGCCTTGGCCAGCAGGTCGGACAGCGGCTGGAACCGCGCCTGGATCTCGCGGTTGGTCTGATAATAGGTTACGCCCTCGGTGATCGAGAACACGAAGTCGGCGGCCGCGCAGGGCGCGATCAGCGCGAAGGACGCCAGTGCGATCCACAACCTGCCAGACATGCTCCTCCCCATCTTCTTCGCTCCATCCGCTGAACGGTGCAACTCGCCGCGTGGCCGCGCCGGTTCAGCATAGCATAGGCGAGACGCTCGCCCGTGGTTGCTTGCCCTCGACGCCGCGAACCGAGCGCCGCGTCGAAAGCCGATGCGACGTGGCGCGGCGCATATCGCCGGCGAGAGTCACCCCGGTACCGCCGATCGGCCGGCATCCCCCCGCGCGGCCTCGTCGCCGGCGCGGTGTCCGTTCGCATGCAACTCCCGTTCCACCGCGTGCCGGCCACTGCAACTTGTCGCGCATCGGCAATTGGGCCACAATCGCCAGCGCATCCGGCCACGATTCCCAGGTCCTGCCCGTCAGTCGCGGATGTGACCGCGTGAACGCGAACCCCACGTACCTTTCGATCGAAGCGCTGACCGTCTCGTACGGTTCGACGCGCGTCCTGGATTGCGTGAGCCTCGACGTCGCCCGGGGCGAGATGATCGCCCTGCTGGGCAGCTCAGGGTGCGGCAAGACGACGCTGCTGCGCTCGATCGCCGGGTTCGTGACGCCTGACTCGGGCACCATCCGGGTCGCCGGCAGGGACATCACGCGCCTTCCGCCCGAGGCGCGGGAGACGGCGATGATGTTCCAGTCCTACGCTCTGTGGCCGCACATGAGCGTGGCCGACAACATCGCCTACGGGCTGCGCATGCGCGGCCGGACCAAGGCCGCGATCGCCGCGCGCGTGACCGACATGCTGAAGCTCCTGCAGCTCGACGGCTTCGGCCCCCGGGCGGTCACCCAGCTTTCCGGCGGCCAGAGGCAGCGTGTGGCGCTCGGACGCGCGCTGGCGATCGATCCGCATCTGCTGTTGCTCGACGAGCCGATGTCCAACCTCGACTACAAGGTGCGCCTGGAGTTGCGGCACGAGCTCCGGGCCCTGCAGCAGCGCATCGGCATCACGGCGGTCTATGTGACGCACGATCGGGAGGAGGCGCTGACCTTGTCGGACCGCATCGCGGTGATCGATGCGGGCCGCATCGTGCAGGTGGGAGCGCCCGAGGATATCTTCCATCGCCCGACGTCGGCGTTCGTCGCCGGCTTCATGGGCGCGGACAACTCACTGGAAGTGACGCTCGGCGAAGACGGCGCACTGCGGGCGGCCGCAGCGGCGGCCCACGGCGGCCGCATGCGCGCGCACTTTCGCAGCGACGCGGCACAGCTCCTTGCTCGCGCGGACGCACCCACCGACGGCGGGGGCGGGCTGGTCCTGTCGGGCACCATCGCGCAGGCGGTCTACGTCGGCCATGGCTATCGCTACCGTGTGCGGACCGACGGCGGCGATGTCTGGGTCCAGGCGCCGGATCGACTGTCGGAGGGGGCGCCAGCCTGCGTCGTCGTACCGCGCCCGGCGTTGCTGCTGTTTCCGCTCGAACCGGGAAAGAAAGGCACGGGCCGCGCGATTCTTCCGGCGGCTTGAGCATCGGAGGCGATGTCGCCCCGGCAGGATTTGCGCTATTGTCTTCCCTGTCTCTGCGCGACTGTCGGTCGCGACGTCGGCCGAGGCAGTATCGCAGGAATCGCGGCTGGATCAGCCAAGGAGGATTCGATGAAAACCCGCCTGTTTGCCCTTGCCGCCGCGCTGGCCTTCGCCGCGGCAGCGCATGCGCAGACCACGCTGAACGTCGTTACGGCAGGCGACCAGAACATGGTCGACTACGTCAACAATTACCTGGCGCCGAAATTCGAGGCGGCGAATCCGGGCGTCAAGGTGCGTGCGGTGGGCACCGGCCCCGGCGACTCGGGTTCGCAGAAGATCTTCGAGAAATTGCAGGCGCAGCAGAAGGCAGGCACGCCCGAATGGGATGTCGACGTCGCCGTCGTCCATCAGCGCGGCGCGGCGACGATGGTCGGCGACAAGCTGCTGATGCCGTATCGCAAGGATGTCGGCGTGGGCAAGCTGGTCAGCCGCGACACCGCGGTCAACGCGCTCGGTGCGAACGTCGACGGTTACGTGCTGCCGATGTTCCACAGCCAGATAGCGTTCGCGTACAACCCCGAGCTGGTCAAGACGCCGCCGCGATCGTTCGCCGCGCTGACCGACTGGGTCAAGAAGAATCCCAAGCAGTTCGGCTACAACGGCGTCAAGGGCGGCATGTCGGGCGTCGGGTTCGTCATGGGCTGGGTCGAGGCGAAGACCGGCATGGCGGACAAGCTGGAAAAAGGCCCGTACGATCCGGCGCAGAAGGTCGCGATCGACAAGGCGCTGGGCAGCCTCAAGGACTTTAACCAGTTCGTGGTGATGACCCCCGGCAACGCCGGGACGCTGGACATGCTGAACCGCGGCGAAATCGCCATCGGGCCGGTCTGGGTCGACATGTTCTACACCTGGCAGGCCGACGGACGCATGAGCCCGAACATGAAGCTCGCGCTGCCGTCGCCGGGCCTGCCGGGACAGCCGATGTACTACGTGATCCCCGCCAAGGCAGCGCACGCGCAGCTCGCCAAGAAATTCATCGAGCTCGCGGAAAGCCCCGAAGTCCAGGCCGACGGCATCGTCAAGCAATTCAACTGGTATCCGGGCATCGACCCGAAGTATGTCCAGGCAAAGCTCGACAAGGCGAGCTGGAACAAGCTCTTCACCGACATCTCGCCGAGCGAGCTTTCGAAATACGGCCGGCCGTTCCCGCTGTCGGAATATTTCACCGACATTGTCGAAGGCTACGAGCGCGTCGTCCTCAAGTAACGCATCCGTCCAACAGTGGCCGGCCGCAGGACGGGCCACGATCGGGAGCGGATGCGTCATCCCGGCGAAGTTCGGGCCCAAGGTGCGATGTCGCTCGCGCGGCATATCGCTGCTTCGGCCCGGCCTGCGCTGGGGCGACGCGTTGAAGCCAGAAAACGGTCAAGGTGATGCCTGAGTGGCCAGCATAGCGCTCGCCGGGAGCACGCAGCCCCGCCGGCGCTGGGTTGGCCTCGCTCTTGCCGCGCCGGCGCTCGCCGTCGTCGGCGTGTTCTTCATCGCGCCGCTTGCGATGTCGGCGATCGTCGCGTTTCGCGGCAAGGGCGGAGAGTTCACGCTCCAGCATTTCAGCAAGGCCTTCGACCTCTACACGACCGACCTGCTGTTCACGCTGGCGATCGTGCTTCTGTCGACGCTCCTGATCGGCCTCGTGTCGATCGCGATCGCCGGCTACCTGACGCTGGGCGAGAATCCGCGCGCCGTCGCGCTGCTGCGCTGGCTGTACCGCTGGCCGCTGTTCATCCCCTTCGTCGTGGCGGGACAGGTCATGCGCACCTTTCTCGCCAAGAACGGCATGTTGAACCACGTGCTGATCGGCAGCGGGCTCATCGAGCCGCTGTCGGCGCAAAGTCTGCTGGACTGGCGCGGCATCGTCGTCGCCTTCGTCTGGAAGCAGGCGCCGTTCGTGACCTTGCTGCTCGCGGGGGCGATGGCTTCGCTCGAGCCTCAGCACATCGAGGCGGCGCGCAACCTCGGGGCGCGCCGCCTGCGCGTGCTGGTCGACATCGTGCTGCCGCAGGTGCGCGGCACGCTGCTGGTCGGCCTGGTTCTCTCGTTCGTGACGATGCTGTCGGTCCTGTCCGTTCCGCTGATGATCAATCCGAATTCGCCGACGATGGTGACGGTCGACGTCGCGTACCGGATCAATACCTTCGCCGACTACGCCGTCGCCAACGCTTTGTGTCTGCTTTCCCTGCTGCTCGCCGCCGGCGGGGCCTGGTTCTACCTGCGTCACGCGGCGAGGGTGAAGGAAGCCGCCGCATGAGCGGCGGCGCGGGAGCCCCGCGCAGCGGGGACGCGACCCGCGAGGGCGGCGGGCGGCCGATGCGGGTGAAAGGAAGCGCCGCGTGAATATCCGGACACCGGCTGCTCCATTCCAGGCGGTGCTGCGCGCCGCGTTGCTGGCGCTGTTCGCGTTCGCGATCTTCGGGCCGCTGCTGAATCTCGTGCTCTGGGCTTTCACCGAGCGCTGGTATTTTCCCAGCAAGCTGCCGCTCGAATACGGACTGACCTACTGGTACCGCGTGTTCCAGCCGCGGGGCAACGCGCTGGCCTCGCTCGGCACCAGCGTGTGGATCGCCGTGCTGACCGTCGCGGTCAGCCTCGCCGTCGCCGTGCCGGCCGGCTATGCGCTTGCGCGCCTCAGGCTGCCGTGGCGCAGCGCCATCCTGCTCGCGTTCCTGCTGCCACAGGCGGTGCCCAACCTGCCGGTGTACGTCAACATCGCGCAGGTCTTCTACCGGATCGGCCTCAACGGCACGATCCTCGGCGTCGTGCTGGTGCACGCGTCGCACGGTCTGGTGCTGGCCGTGTGGATCGCCTCGGCGGCATTCGCCTCGGTCGACGTTTCGCTGGAGGAGGCCGCGCGCAACCTCGGGGCGTCGGCCTGGACCTGCTTTCGCACAGTGACGATGCCGGTCGCGGCGCCGGGCCTCATCGCAAGCGCGATATTCGTGTTCCTCGAATCGCTCGACGAATTCACCGGCACGTATTTCGTCGGCGTCCCCGACGTGACGACGCTGCCCCTGCTGATGTTCAACGCCAGCATGGGCGGCAATTATCAGATCGCCTCGATCACGGCACTCCTGCTGTTGATTCCGTCGATCGGCTTCATGCTGGTCGTCGAGCGTTTTCTCAAGGCCGACGTGCTGGCGATGGTCGGCCGGTAAGCGCGGCCCGCGGACGCGGGCTGCGCTCGGGCGCTCAGGGCTTCCGCTTCAGGCCCCACCACAGGACGCCCAGCCCCGCAGCGATCAGGAGCAGCGTGGCCGGCTCCGGAATTTCCTGGCCCGAAAGCGAAAATGCTGCATTGAACGTCGGTGGGCCCCCCACACCCACGATGTCCGTGCCGACGCGGAGCCAATCCGGATCGAGGTTGGTGTCCCGAGTCCAGCTCTGCAAGTCGGTGAAGCCCGCAGGAAAGGACGTTCCGGGCGGAACAATCGGCTTGGGCGCCGACAGCCATAGGAAATTGCCGGATTGGTCGGTGATCTCCACCTGCGGTATGAAGAAATAGTGATCGGCAGCCAGATCGAACGGCGTCGTGAACGTAACGCTGAACTGGACTTCCTCACCGGTGACCGGCCCGTTGCCGCCGGTGGTCTGGCCCGGCTTCGGGTGGATGCCGCCGGCCTGAACGCTGTTCAGCGTGAAACCGGCACCCAGTGAAGTCGTTGTGAAGGAAAGGTTTCCGGATGCCGTATCGCGATCGTCGAACTCGACGTCCGAGGGCGAGTTAACCCGCGTCGGCACTTGCGAGGTTGAGAACGTTGGCGGACCCAAAGTCCGACCGGTGTCGGAGTCTTTCGGGAAAACGTGGTAGATCTCGACCCGCACCTCGCCGATAGTCGGAGCCGTGCCCGTGAGCAAGCCAGTGAACGTGGCGCCCGTGATGCTGGTCGACTGGGTGAGAGCGAAGTCGTCGGCGGATTCGATCTCGAACTGGCCGGCGGTGGCCGGCCTCGACGCGGTCGCGATCTTGCCGTCCGGGTCGCCGGTGCTGAAAAAGAACGGGGCTCCGGCCGCCGGAGACGCCAGCATGGCGAGTGCCATACCCCACGCCGCCAGCCGAGCTGCGTGGACCATTTTGGTGACCGCCAGCATAAGAACTCTCCCTGATCGCGCGGGCAGGAAACCGCGGCACAGGTTGTATGCAACAACCGTACCTGAGTGTTTATTCGTCAATTATTCAAGCGACTTAAGAATGCCGCCGGCGGTCTTCGCAGGCCGTCGTAAGAATTCCCGACAAGGGACGGCGATGGACGCGCGTCAGGTGCACCGCAGGGCCGATCGCCGTCGCTCGCTTTGGCGCGAGGTCGCGCGTCCGCCGCGACCCCTCGGCCTCGAAGTTCAGCCGCGCGTTCCCGGCGACGGGCGCGGGTACCGCAGTTCAGCCACCCAGGAACAGCCGGTCGACCTCGGGATTTTCCAGCGTTTCCGTACCGGTGCCCGCGAGCGCCAGCCTGCCCGACACCAGCACGTAGCCGATGTCCGCGAATTCCAGACCCTTCTTGGCGTTCTGCTCGACCATGACGATGGTCTTGCCTTCGTCGTGCTGCAGGTCGCGCAGGATGCCGAACACCATGTCGATGAATCGGGGCTCGAGGCCGATCGAGGGCTCATCGACCAGCAGGACCGAGGGATCCATGACCAGCGCCCGCGATATTTCCAGCAGGCGGCGCTCGCCGCCCGAGAGCACGCCGGCGCGCTGGCGGCGGCGCGCGGCAAGGCGCGCGTACTTGTCGAAGATCCGCTCGGTAGCTCGCCTCGCGTCCCTGGGGCGATCCTTCAGGAAGCCGCCGAGCAGCAGGTTTTCCTCCACCGTCATGTCGGGGAAGACCGAACTGTCCTGCAGGATGTACGCGACGCCGGCGGTGCGGAGCTTCTGGCTGGCGGCAACGCGGGTGACGTTGCGCCCCGCCACTTTGATCGACCCGGCCTTGATGCGGGTGAAGCCGAAGATCGAGTGCAGCACCGTGGATTTTCCGGCGCCGTTCGGACCGATCAGGCACAGCGATTGACCTGCGCCGACGCGCAAATTGAAACCGTGCAGTACTTCCATCTTGCCGTACCCTGCCACCAGGCCGTCGATCGCGACGATCGGCTCGCCGCGCGCAAGCTCGGACAACTCGCCGAGACTCGGACCGCCGCCGGCGAGGTCGTCCGCCGCGACGACGGGCCGGTCGAGGGCAAGCCACGCATCGGCCTCGCCCGCGCGAGCCACGGAGATCCTGCCCTTGCCCCGCGGCGCCATCAATGCGCCCCGAGGTAGGCGTCGATCACCCGCCGGTCGGCACGAATCGCCGCGGGCGCGCCCTCGGCCAGCATCTCGCCGTGGGCGAGGCAGTAGATGTGCTCGGCGAGGTCCATGATGACGCGCATGTTGTGCTCGATCACCAGCAGGGTGACGCCGAGCTCGGTGCGGGCACGCTTAAGCCGATCGATCAGGCCGTTGATCAGCGTCGGGTTGATGCCGGCGGTCGGCTCGTCGAGCAGCAACAGCCTCGGCCGATTGATCAGGGCCATCGCGAACTCGAGCAATTTCTGCTGTCCGAACGACAGGTCGCCGGCGCGCAGGCGCCGCTTGGGATAGAGCCCTACGAACTCGAGCAGTTGCTCGGCCTCTTCGTTCACCGCGGGCGCCACCTTGGCGAACATCGCGGGCACCGTTTCGTCGGCGTGCGGGATGCTGACCTGCATGTTCTGCAGGCAGGTCATCCTGCCGTAGATGCGGGTCTGCTGAAACGTGCGGATCAGCCCCAGCCGCGCGATCGACGGCGAGCGCAGTCCGGATATCTCCTTCCCGTCGAAAGCGATCGACCCGGCGTCGATCGGGTGAAACCCGACGATCGAATTGAACAGCGTCGTCTTGCCGGACCCGTTCGGTCCGATCAGGCCGGTGATGCTGCCCTCCTGCACGGCGATGGTGATGTCGCGATTGGCGACCACGCCGCCGAAGGTTTTGGTGACGCGGCGCAAGTCGAGCAGCGCGGTCATCGCGGCGCGCCCTGGCCGATCGGTGGCGTGGCGATCGGCCGGTCCGGATCCTTGCCGAAGCGCCGCGGCCAGGTCTGACGCAGCCAGCCCATGATGCCGATCGGAAAGAAGACGACGATGAGTACGATCAGCAGGCCCAGGGCGACCCGCTGCCAGCCGAGCAGGTAAGTCCAGAACAGCTCCTGCGTGACATGGAAGATCACCGCGCCGATCACCGGTCCCCAGAGGGTGCCCTTGCCGCCCAGGATCGCCATCAGGACCATCCAGACGCCGTAGGTCGATCCGGCGAAGGCGAAGTCGCGCGGATCGATGAACCCGACCAGATTCCCCGCGATGCCGCCCGCCGCGGCGAGAAAGAACGCCGACACGCACCACGCGATCGCCTTGTAGCGCGTCGTGTGAATGCCCATCCCTTCGGCCTTGCCCTCGTCGTCGCGGATGGCGTTGAGGGTGAGGCCGAATCCGCCCGCGTAGAGCCACTTGAGCGTCAGGAACGTCAGCGCAGCGAGCAAGAACAGCAGGTAGTAGAAGAAAAGCTGACGGTGACCGATGTGGCCCGGAAACAGCGGCGGCACGATGCCGGACCCGGCGCCGATATATTCCCAGCCCGCGGCGATGTCGGCGGCGGCGACGCTTAATCCCAGCGTGCCGATGGCGAAATAGTGACCGCGAAGGCCGAGCATGCCCGAGCCCAGCACGGCGGCCGCCGCCGTGCCGATCGCGGCGGCCGCGGCGACGCCGACGGCGAGCGCCGCGTAGTAGTTCATCCCCGCGTCGCGCTGGATCACTGCGCAGACGTAGGCGCCGATGCCGAAGAAAATGATGTTGCCGAACGAGTTGTAGCCCATCTGCCCGCCCATGATGTCCCAGGTGAGCGCGAACAGGACCATCAGCCACAGCAGGGCGAGCTGCGTGACGATCGTCGGCAGTGCCCATGGCGCCACCAACCCGGCGACGGCGAGCCCGCCGTACAGGATCCGGCTTCTCGCGGCGGCCCTCATTTCAGGAATTTTCGCTGGCGGATCAGCAGCAGGCTGCGGCAGACCAGGATCACGACCAGCAACGAGAATACGAACGCCGCCTGGTATTCGGCGCCGAGGAGGAAGCCGGCGAAGTTTTCCGCGATACCGAGTCCGGTTCCCGCGAAAATCACGCCGGTCAAGTTGCCGATGCCCGCGACGACGGCGATCATGAACGCGCGGATCGTGTAGGTGAGACCGAGATACGGGTGAATGATCCAGGTCATCGCGACCAGCCCGCCCGCCGCCCCGCACAGCGCACCGTTGATGGCGAAAGTCGTCGCGTATACGCGGTTGGTGTCGATCCCCAGGACTTTCGCCGCCCGCGCGTTCTGGGCAGTGGCCCGGATCGCCTGACCCATCCGGGATTTTTTCAGGAACAGCACCAGCAGGGTGCCGCACAGCAGGGCCACGCCGAACGCGATCAGCTTGATCTGCGATACCACCAGCGTGCCGTCGGCGAAGAAGAAGCTGCCGAGGTGCGACTCGACGGTGCGTACATTCGCGCCGAACACCTGATTGGCAAGCTGCTGGATCAGGATGCTCAAGCCGAACGTCGCGAGGATCGAGATGAACAGGTCCTTGTCGACGATTCTGAACAGGAAGCCGCGATAGAGCGCCCACCCAACGGCGTACATCACCGCGGCCGCGACAGGCACGCCGAGCAGCGGATGCAAGCCCGCTCCGGCGAGGTAGTAGACGATATAGCCGCCGAGCATCACCAGCTCGCCCTGCGCGATGTTGATCAGGTTCATGACGCCCCAGACGAGCGCCATTCCGTACGCGATCAGTGCGAAGATGGCACCGACCATGATGCCGTCGACGAGGAGTTGCAGCGCGGAAACTGGCGCATCGAGCAGGATCGTCAGGTTCGACATCGGTGGGTATTCCCCTTTTGCCGCTGTTTCAGCGGCCGGTCTCGACGCCGTGCTGCGATGCCGCGCGTTCCGGCGCGCGTGCGGCGCGTCGGAACGCGCAGGCCTGTTCCTGCGGCGGAATACGCGGACCGCCGGTGGTCAGGCCGTCCGCTGATCCTTCGCCCGCGAATCCCGCCTTACTTGCGCTGCGCCCAGGTGGGCGCCGGATAGATTATCTTACTCGACGCCCACTTGCTCGGCGCGACCACCTTGTAATCGCCGCCCTGGACCTGATAGAGGACCATCGACTTCGCGATGTTCTTGCCCGTCGCGTCGAACTTGACCGGGCCGTAGAACGTCAGCAAGTTGGTCTTGGTCAGGGCATCGCGTATTTTCTCGGGGTCGAGCGATCCGGCGCGCTGGAAGGCGTCGACGAACGTCAGTACCGACGCGCTCGATTCGGCCGCCTGATAGGGCGGTGCGTATTTGTATTCCTTGTCGAACAGTTTGGCATAGTCTTCCGCGCTGCCGAACCAGTGACCCTGGTACGACAAGGTCCGGTCCCACTGTGAGCCGCAGACCGCGTATTCCGCATCCTTGCCGAATTTCTGGGTGATCTGCGCCGAATCGCAATGCGTCAGCGCGAGCATCGGCACGTCGACCTTCAACTCGGCAACCTGGCGCACGGCCAGCACCGCGCCCTTTTCATGCCCGGAGACGACCAGGATGTCCGGCTTGAGCGCCTTCACCTTGGTCAGCGTGGCCGCCATGTCGTTGATCTCCGGCGGCAGCTTGTCGTCGATGATGATTTTCATCCCCCACCGCTTCGCATCCTCGGCCACGCCGTCGCGCACGTCCTTGGAGAAGTTGTCGTTCTCGACGGCGATCGCGACCTTCAGCGTCTTCGGATCCTTGCCGGCCTTCTTCGCCTCCTCGGCGGCGAGATTGATCGCCGAGCGCAGGTAGTAATCGGAGGTGTTGAGCACGGCGAAGATGTACTTGTAACCCTTGTCGAACAGGTCGCGGTCGGCGCCGTTGCCTTCGACCATCGGCACCTTGTACTTCTCGGTAACCGGTGCGATGGCCTTCGTGAGGCCGGAGCTGTAGGGCCCGAGCACGAATTTGACTCCGTCCTGATTGATCAGGCGTTCGACCAGCTGCGCACCGCGTGCCGAGCTCGACTCGTCATCGTAATAGACGACCTTGAGCTTGTATGCCTTGCCTCCGACCTTGACGCCGCCCATTTCGTTGACCCGCTTGACCGCGAGGTCGTAGCCGTCCTGCGTGTTTTTGCCGTTGGTCGAATACTTGCCGGTCAGCGACACCGCCGCGCCAAGCACGATGGTGTCGTCGGCGGCGGCTGCGGGCAGGGTCGCGCCGACGCCCAGCAATCCGGCTGCGGCAATGACGGTGGCGATCGACTTCGGATTAGCGTGCATTTCTCCTCCTATGGTGGACTGAACGTATCCCCTTGGTTATTTTTCTGGAACCGGCCCTCCGAGCGGTCGCCATCCCGCGCCGCCAGCGGCCGCTTCGGCGAAAACGGGGACGCCCATGCGTCTGACTGCAAGGCCGCGCCAAAGTTTGCCAGTCCGGTCTCTGCCGGATTCAGTCGCGCCCCATGGATCCGGCTGGGGCGGGCAGGGCACGGACGCGGGCGCTGGTCCGCGGCCCATCGCGCGCTGCACCGTGGCCCTCAACCGTGAAGTTACGCGCGAACGAACCGCGCAGCAAGAGGGACGAGGCGGATTCGGTGATCGCACCGAGTAAGGATCCGGCCATCTCGCGGTCGGGAGCGCTCGACGCAGAGCCGGCGAGCCCGCCTCAAGGCAGCGTATACGCGGTCTTGACCACGGTAAAAAACTCCCGCGCGTAGCGCCCTTGCTCGCGCGGGCCGTAGCTCGATCCCTTGCGCCCCCCGAATGGCACGTGATAGTCGACGCCGGCGGTCGGCAGGTTGACCATGATCATGCCGGCCTCGCTGGCGCGTTTGAAATGCGACGCATGCTTGAGCGACGTGGTCACGATGCCGGCCGAGAGGCCAAAGTCGGTGTCGTTGGCGACCGCCAGTGCCTCGTCGTAGTCCTTGACCCGGATGACGCTGGCGACTGGACCGAAGATTTCCTCGCGCGACGTGCGCATCGCGTTGCTTGCGCCGGTCAGCAGTGCCGGTGCGAGATAGTAGCCTTTCTTGCTGCGCTCGAGGACCTCGCCGCCGGCGCTGAGCGTCGCGCCTTCCTTCTGGCCGATGCCGATGTAGTCGAGGTCCTGTTCGAGCTGCGTTTTATCGACCACCGGTCCGATGTCGGTCCCGGGCGCGAGCGCATCGTCGACTTTGAGCTTGGCCAGACGTTCGGTAAGCGCCGTCACGAAGCGGTCGTGGATGCCCGCGCCGACGATCAGCCGCGACGACGCGGTGCAGCGCTGGCCGGTCGAGAAGTACGCGCCGTTGACCGCGCAGTTGAGGGCCACCACCAGGTCGGCGTCGTCGAGCACGACCAGCGGATTCTTGCCGCCCATTTCGAGCTGCAGCTTGGCCATGCGCCGGATCGCCTTGGCGGCGATCGCGCGGCCGGTGGCGACCGAGCCGGTGAAGCTGATCGCGTCGACGCGCCGGTCGTTGATGAACGTCTCGCCCACGACGCTGCCGCGCCCCATCACCAGGTTGAATACGCCCTTGGGCACGCCCGCCTTGACGATGATGTCGGCGAGCGCCCATGCCGAGCCGGGCACGAGCTCGGCCGGCTTGAACACCACGCAGTTGCCGTAGGCGAGCGCAGGCGCGATCTTCCACGCCGGAATCGCGATCGGAAAATTCCACGGCGTGATGATGCCGACGACGCCGAGCGGCTCGCGCGTGACCTCGACGTCGATGCCGGGGCGGACCGATGGAATTTTTTCGCCGGTCAGCCGCAGGGTCTCGCCGGCGAAAAACTTGAATATCTGTCCGGCGCGCGCCGCTTCGCCGGTGCCTTCGGGCAGCGTCTTGCCCTCCTCGCGCGACAACAGCCGCCCGAGGTCGTCCTTGCGCGCAAGGATCGTGTTGCCGATCGCGTCGAGCAGGTTCGCGCGGTCCTGCACCGACGACGCCGCCCAGGCGGGAAAAGCCGCGCGCGCGGCCGCGATCGCGGTGTCGGCCTGGGCCTGGTCGGCGCGCGCGTATTCGCCGATGACGTCGCTCAGGTCGGACGGATTGATGTTCTTCACGGCATCCGGGCCGGCGACCCATTCGCCGGCGATGTAGTTGCGGTTCAGATCGGTCATCGTCGTTCCCTCGTCGTCATCGGGCGCGGAGCAGGCCGCGCGCCGCCAGATTTCGCATCAGTTCGCCCGCGCCGAACGTCCACGGCGGCGCCGCATCGCTGGTCGTCACGTGGTTCTCGAGCGCGCCCAGCCGCGCCGCGGCAATGACGACGCGGTCGCCTTGCTGGTGCGTGAAGCCCATGCCGACGGCGCCCCGATCCTCGACCGGCGCGAACATGGTGCCGAGGAACAGCATGAAGCCGTCGGGGTACTGGTGGTTGACGCCGATCGCCTGCGCGACCAGGTCCTCGGGATCGCGGCTGATACGGGTCATCGAGCTCGCGCCGCGCAGGTGGAAACCCTCGGCGCCGTGGACGTCGAGGATGAGCTCGGCGCGCCGCACGTCGTCGAGCGTAAAACCGTCGTCGAAGACCCGGATGAACGGCCCGATCGCGCAGGAGGCATTGTTGTCCTTGGCCTTCCCCAGCAACAGAGCGCTGCGGCCCTCGAAATCCCGCAGGTTCACGTCGTTGCCCAGCGTCGCGCCGCGGATCCTGCCGCGCGAGTCGACGGCAAGCACGATCTCGGGCTCGGGGTTGTTCCAGGTCGATTTCGGATGCACGCCGATCAGTGCGCCGTGGCCGACCGCAGCCATCGGCTGCGTCTTGGTGAAGATTTCGGCGTCGGGACCGATGCCCACTTCCAGATACTGCGACCAGGCGCCTTGCTCGACCAGAATCTGCTTGATTCGCGCCGCCTCATCGGAGCCTGGGCGCACGGTGGCGAGATCGTCGCCAAGTATTCCCTGCAGTCGCACACGGATGGCTTCGGCGCGGCTCGCATCGCCGCGCGCCTGTTCCTCGATCACCCGTTCGAGCGTGCTGGCGACGAAGGTTACGCCGGCCGCCTTGATCGCCTGCAGGTCACAGGGGGCT
>JBOIGD010000184.1:0-25237 GCA_050742615.1 Casimicrobiaceae bacterium
CTCCTGGGCGGTGCGCACCTCCTGCGTGCGATCGCCACCGGGTTCCGGCGTCAGCGAGAAGCGGATCGTGTCGCCGATGCCCTGATGCAGCAGAATGCCGATGGCGACGGACGAGGCGACGATGCCCTTCGATCCCATGCCGGCTTCGGTCAGACCCAGGTGCAGCGGATAGTCGCAGCGCCGGGCCAGCTCGGTGTACACCGCGATGAGGTCCTGCACGTTCGACACCTTGCACGCCAGGATGATGCGATCCCCGGCGAGGCCCAGGCTCTCGGCCAACTGCGCCGAGCGGATGGCCGAGGTGACCAGCGCCTCGCGCATCACGTGGGCGGCATCGAGCGGGCTGCGCGAGCGCGCGTTCTCGTCCATCAGCGTGCCGAGCAGGTCCTGGTCGAGGCTGCCCCAGTTGACGCCGATGCGCACCGGCTTGCCGTACTCGATCGCCTTTTCGATCATCACCGCGAATTGCGGATCGTGCTTGCTGCCCTTGCCGACGTTGCCCGGATTGATCCGGTACTTGGCGAGAGAGCGCGCGCAGTCCGGATGGTTGGTCAGCAGCTTGTGGCCGTTGAAGTGGAAGTCGCCGATCAGCGGCACGGTGCAGCGCAGGGCATCGAGGCGTTCGCGGATCAGCGGCACGGCGGCCGCGGCGTCCGCGGTGTTCACCGTCACGCGCACGAGCTCGGACCCCGCTTCGGCAAGCGCCTTGACTTGCGCGACCGTCGCGTCGACATCGGCGGTGTCGGTGTTGGTCATCGACTGGACGACGATCGGCGCGCCGCCGCCGATTGCGATGCCGCCGACCAGTGCCGTGCGTGTCCGGTGCCGGATGATGGGTGGAAGATTGAGCGCGGTCATTGGAGCCTCATCGGTCTTTTCGGCGCCGCCTAGCGCAGCACCAGCCGGGCGACGTTGAGCCGGGTATACGGAGCCAGGTCGACGGGCTGGCCGCGATAGACGAGCGTCACCACGCGCGCATTGCCGAGCACGATCGAAAACGGCGGCTTGCCGTCGAACGGCTCGACGGAGTCCGCTTCGACCAGGCGCGAGATCAGCGTCTGTCCGCGCTGATCGCGAATCTCGGTCCACGACGGGCCGGCATAGCGGATCACCAGCAGCGCTTCGGCCGGCGCGGCGAGCGCCGTCGCGGCTTGCGCCGCCGGCTGTTCGGCGGACAGCGCAGACTGCGCCCGCGCCACCCCCGGTGCGGTGCCGGCAGGCGGGCCTTGCGAAGCGTCCGGAGCGGGCACGGTCGCGGGCCGCGCTTCGGGAGACACCGGATTGGGCAGCGGGATGGTCGAGGTATTGGTTGCCGGGGAGGTGAGGGGCGCGGTGCCGTTCGGGTGCGGCGTTTCGGCGGAGGTCGCGGGCCTCCCCCGTTGCCACTCGTAAGCCGCCGCCGCGACGATGCAGCCGATCAGGATCAGCGGGATCAGCCAGCGGCCGAAGTTGGTTGCGCGCGCCGCCGTCGTCGGCAGCTCGCCCATCGTCGTCCCGGTCGAATGCAGCGGCGGAGACTCGAGCGACGGCGCCCGCGCCGCGTCGGGCAGGTGCGCGACCAGCAGGTCGGCATCGAGACCGAGCAAGCGCGCATAGTTGCGCAGGAAACCCCGGGTGAACGTCCTACCCGGCAGCAGGCCGAAGTCCTCGTCCTCGAGCGCCTTGACTTGGCGCGGCGCGAGCTTGAGCTGTTGCGCGACCTGGTCGATCGACAGCCCGGCCGCCTCGCGCGCGGCGCGCAGTTGCATCCCGGGCCCGGAGGCGGGGTCCGCGATCTCGCCGCCGGCGCCGACCGGTTGCGCTTCGAGCGTCATCACTCGCAAGCCTCGGCGATCGAGCGCGTTTCCGGCGCATCCGGATAGCGATTGCGCAGTTGCGACGTGTACGACAGTTCGGCTTGACGGTCGCCCAGCTTGCGCTCGACGCACATGCCCAGCCGCAACGCTTCCGGCGCCGGACTGGTCGTCTGCATGACGCTGCGGATCGCCGCCCGCGCCTCGACGTAGCGGCCGTCCTTGTAGGCTATCTGTGCGAGGCCGTAGCTCGCCAGCGCGTTGCCGGGCTGCGCGGCGAGCGCGCGCCGGAAATACGACTCCGCGGCGCGGACGTCGCCGATTCTTTGCGCGCAGCGGCCGCCGTTGACCAGCGCGATCTCCGGCGTGCGGTACAAGGGGTTGCTGACGGCGATCTCGAACTGAGCCAGCGCTTCGCGCTCGCGCTTGTGCTGGCAGAGGTACCAGCCCCAGTTATGGTGGATATCGGAATCGTTGGGCGCGAGCTGCAACGCGCGCTCGAAATTCTGCTCGGCCTTCCGATCCTCGCCCAGCACGGCGTAGACCAGGCCGTAGATGTTGTACGTCGGCGCGTAGTTGGGATCGAGCCTCACCGCCGTGTCGAGCTCGTTGATCGCGACGTCCATCTGGCCGCGCTCGTAGTAGCCGGCGCCGAGATCGGTATGCAGCTTCGCGCGCTCGTGCGGGCTCGCCATTTGCTGCGGCGGAGGCGCCTCGCGCGGTGCCGGCATCGGCGGACGCGGCGGATTGCTGCTGCACGCGGCGACCAGCATCGTGGTCACGAAGCCGGCGATGAGGCGAAGGCGATCGGACATGGTGGACGAGCCTCCTAGGGCCTGTTAACGCTATGTGCCTGCACGCGGCGGGGGAGCGACCGGCTGGATCCTGCGCACGGTGCGCCGCGTCCGGTCCTGCACCCGGCCGGCGAGCTGGCCGCAGGCGGCGTCGATGTCCTCGCCACGCGTCTTGCGCAGCGTCGCCACCAGCCCGGCGTCGCGCAGGATTCTCTGGAACGCCAGGATGCGCGTGCGCGAGCTGGTCGCGAATTCGGTGTTCGGGAACGGGTTGAACGGGATCAGGTTGAACTTGCAAGGCACGTCGCGCACCAGCGCGGCGAGCTCGCGCGCCTGCTCGGGGCCGTCGTTGACGTGATCGAGCATCACGTATTCGAAGGTCACGAAGTCGCGCGGCGCCTTTTCGATGTAGCGCAGACACGCGGCGAGCAGCGTGGCAAGCGGATACTTGCGGTTGATCGGCACCAGGCGGTCGCGCAGCGCGTCGTTGGGCGCGTGCAGGCTGACAGCGAGCGACACCGGGCAGGCATCGCGCAGGCGGTCGATGAAAGGCACCAGTCCCGACGTCGACAGCGTCACGCGACGGCGCGACAGCCCGTAGGCGTTGTCGTCGAGCATGATGTGCATCGCCGCGACGACGTTGTCGAAGTTGGCGAGCGGCTCGCCCATGCCCATCATCACGACGTTGGTGATCGGATGCCTCCCCTGCTCGACCCAGGGCGCCGCGATCCCGCCGGCGAGCAGCGCGCGGTTGGCATGCCACAGCTGGCCGATGATCTCGCCGACGCTCAAGTTTCGGTTGAAGCCCTGCTTGCCGGTCGAGCAGAACGCGCAGTCCAGCGCGCACCCGGCTTGCGACGAGATGCACAGCGTGCCCCGGTCGCGCTCGGGGATGTAGACGGTTTCGATCGCGTTCGCGTTGCCGACGTCGAGCAGCCATTTGCGCGTGCCGTCGCCGGCCGTCGAATCGCGCACGACGATCGGAGCGCGAATCTCGGCATCGCGGGCGAGCGCCTCGCGCGTCGCCTTCGCCAAGTCGCTCATCGCCTCGACGGTGGAGGCCAGTCGATGGTGGACCCAACGCAGGGCCTGCTTGGCGCGAAACGGCTTTTCGCCGCGGGCGGCGAAAAGAGCCGTCATCGCCGCTTGGTCGAGGTCGAGCAGATTGATCATCCGAGGTTCGCGGCCGCTCTACGCAGACCCGGCGCGCGGCGGTGGCGATCGTGCCGGCCCGGTGCTGCCGGCGCTGGCGGGGCAGGAAGCATCATCGGGCGTGGATATCCATCGCGGGGAAGAAAAAGGCGATTTCGACGCTGGCCGTGTCGGGGCCGTCCGAGCCGTGGACCGCGTTGGCATCGATCGATTGAGCGAAATCGGCGCGGATCGTTCCCGGCGCGGCTTTCCTCGGATCGGTCGCGCCCATCAGCTCCCGGTTCCCCGCGATCGCGTTGTCGCCCTCGAGCACTTGAATCATCACCGGACCCGAGATCATGAAATCGACCAGGTCCTTGAAAAATGGCCGTTCGCGATGAACCGCATAAAAGCCCTCGGCGTCGGCCCGCGACAGCCAGGCGAGCTTGGCCGCGACTATCTTGAGCCCGGATTGCTCGAAGCGCGAGTAGATCCGGCCGATGACATTCCTGGCGACCGCGTCGGGTTTAATGATCGAAAGTGTCCGTTCTACCGCCATGCGGGGGCTCCGACCGAATAAATTGCAGCAAAGTCATGCGAGTAAACTCGAAATTCTACCATGCGAACGGCCCTTTTGCCGACTCGGGAACGCGGTCCGGCGGGGCGATCGGCGCGGGTCGCCAAGCGCCGGTAGCGCTCGGAAGATCTTGGCAGACCGCCTGCCGACGGCCGGCAGCAGCAGCCTCGATACAAACCCCCGTGCGCGGGCTCGTGGCTGCCCGCGCAGCAGCCGCTCAGAACGAGCGCGGCAGGCCGAGGACGTGCTCGGCGACGTAGGACAGGATCAGATTGGTCGAAATCGGCGCGACCTGGTAGAGGCGCGTCTCGCGGAATTTGCGCTCGATGTCGTATTCGCAGGCGAACCCGAATCCGCCGTGCGTCTGCAGGCAGGCGTTGGCGGCTTCCCACGAGGCCTTGGCCGCGAGGTACTTGGCCATGTTCGCCTGCGCGCCGCAAGCCTCTTGCGCGTCGAAGCGACGGCAGGCTTCGAAGCGCATCAGGTTGGCCGCTTCGGTGGCGACGTAAGCCTCAACGATCGGGAACTGCACGCCCTGATTCTTGCCGATCGGCCGGTCGAAGACCCGGCGCTCGTTGGCGTAAGCGGTGGCCCGGTTGATGAACCACCAGCCGTCGCCGATGCATTCCGCCGCGATCAGCGTCCGCTCGGCGTTGAGCCCGTCGAGGATGTAGCGGAATCCCTTGCCTTCGTCGCCGATCAGCGCGTCGCCGGGAATTTCCAGCGCATCGAAAAAAAGCTCGTTGGTCTCGTGATTGACCATGTTCGGAATCGGCCTGACGGTGAGCCCGCTGCCGATCGCCAGGTGCAGGTCGATCAGGAAAATCGACATGCCATCCGAGCGCCTGGACACGCCGCCCAGCGGCGTCGTCCGTGCCAGCAGGATCATCAGGTCGGAGTGCTGCACGCGCGAGATCCATACTTTCTGGCCGTTGACGACCCAACGATCGGATTTTTTCGTTGCAGTGGTGGAAAGGCGGGTCGTGTCGGTGCCGGTCGTCGGCTCGGTCACCGCCATCGACTGCAGCCGCAGTTCGCCGCTCGCGATCTTCGGCAGGTAACGTCGCTTCTGCTCCGGCGAGCCGTGCCGCAGCAGCGTCGCCATGTTGTACATCTGTCCATGGCAGGCGCCGGCGTTGCCGCCGTTGCGATTGACCTCCTCCATGATGACCGATGCCTCGGCCAGGCCCAGCCCGGAGCCGCCGTATTCCTGCGGAATCAGCGCCGCCAGCCACCCGGCCCCGGTCAGCGCGCCGACGAACGCTTCGGGATAGCCGCGCCGCGCATCGACCTCGCGCCAGTACGCGTCGGGATAGCGGCCGCACAGGTCGCGGATCGCGTCGCGGAGATCCTGGTGGCGGTCGTCGTGCGGCAGGCTCATCGCGTCGCCGCGGCGGGCCGTCCTGGCGGCTGCGGCGTCAACGCATCATCCCCAGGGCCCGCGGCAGCCAGATCGACCTCGCGGGCCAGTAGGTGACGGCCACCACAAATGTACCGGGTCGTGCCGAGCTTCATCGCGATGGGAACATATCGGCGCCATGATCAGCACGTGCCGATGGCATGGCTTTTCGGTTTCTGCGGGGCATTTAGCCTTGCGTCATCCTGCTTGTCAATCGCGCCGTCGTGGCTCCGGCAGTGAAGCCTCGCCGCAACCTGGCTCCGCAAGCCCTGTGTCACCCCGGTCGCCACTCGATGCGCCAGGAGTCTTCGCCGTCGCGGGCCCGGAAGGCAAGCGCGACGCCTATGCCGGGCAGCGCGGCGAGCTCGTCGCCGCACCAGACGAAAGGCAGCGCCTGACGCTGCCAGGTGGGGAGCCCCGCATCGTAGAGCAGTTTCTTGACAGCGCGCCGCGGCCGGTTCGCGGCGAGCTGAATGCGCTCCCCGCCGCCGCGCGAGCGCAACGTGACCGGGGCCGCCTCCAGTTTCGCCGCCGCGACGCCCGCGCCGCGCGTGCGTTCGAACAGCAGCGTGCCGCCCGGCAGCGGGACCGAGCCTTCGCCGTGCCAGGCGCGGACGAACGGTTCGGCGCCTGCGGCGTGGACGACGATGCGGCCCCGGTAGCGGCCGATTTCCACGCCATCGTGGACGATCCGCGTGCGCGCGTCCGGGGCGGCGGCGCACAACTGCGCCAGCATCGCGGCAAGCCGCGCGGTGGACGGCGGCCGCAGGCCTTCGCGACGCAGGAACCAGCGCAACAGATTCCGTGCACGCGGCGGCGTGAGCGCGGCGAGCCTCGCGCCATCGATGCCCTCGGCCCCGAATCGGGCGCCGATGGCACCGGCCGCATCCTGTGCGGCGAGCTCGTCGAGCAGGGCGGCGGCTTCCGCCTGGTGCGCCGCCGCGCGCAGCAGCACCAATGGGTAGCCGGGAAAGCCGGCGGCCAGGAGAGGCGCGACGGCGAGCCGCAGCAGGTTGCGCTTGTGCCGGCTATCGGCGTTGCTTTCGTCGTCGACCCAGGCGAGCCCGCGCGCCCGCGCATAGGCGGCGAGCGTCGCCCGCGGCAGATCGAGCAGCGGACGCAGCAGCGCTGTCCTACCGTCCCGCCGCGGACGATGGCGCGGCATCGCGGCGAGCCCGGGCGGTCCGGCGCCGCGCAGCAATTGCAGCAGGATGGTTTCGGCCTGATCGTCGGCGTGATGCGCCAGCGCGACGACGTCGGCGTCGGCGGCGAACAGTGCCCGGTAGCGCGCCGCGCGCGCGGCGGCTTCGAGA
The DNA here is from genome assembly GCA_050742615.1 of Casimicrobiaceae bacterium. Lineage (GTDB taxonomy): Bacteria > Pseudomonadota > Gammaproteobacteria > Burkholderiales > Casimicrobiaceae > PALSA-1003. The sequence continues at coordinate 7,008 of JBOIGD010000184.1, forward strand.
CTCTGGCCGGGCCGGCGCGCGACGTCGACACGGCAGATCACGAGCGGCACCCCGCGCGCCGCGCACTGTGCGGCGCAGAATTCGGTCCATCGGCCGGCATGCGGCGACAAGCCGTGATCGACGTGCAGCGCCGTGAGGCGCAGCGCCGACCGCGATGCGACCGCGTGCAGCGCGTCGAGCAGCACCATCGAGTCGATGCCGCCCGACAGGGCGACGGCGATACGCGCGTCGGGTGCGGCGTGCGCCGCGAGCGCGGTGGCCAGCGCGGCGTCGACCGGGGCGATCGGCGCGGCACGGTGCGACGGGTGCGCGGTCTCGCGATTTTCGGCGTCGCCGGTGTCCGGGCCGGGGTGCGGCGTAGCGGCGGACATGCGCGAAGCCCGTGGCCCGGCGACGAGCCGTCAGCCCGGATTCAATTCCTTGAACTTGCCGTAGCCCAGGATCTTGTCCTCGCGCCCCTCGAGCAGCGTATCGAGCGGTTGCTCCTGCGCCTGGCGCAACGCCTCGGTCAATGCCTTTTTCAGGCTGACCATCGTCGCCGCGTGATCGCGATGTGCCGCGCCCGGCGGCTCGTTGACCACCTTGTCGATCAGGCCCAGGGTCTTTAGTCGCGAGGCGGTGATGCCGAGCGTCTCGGCCGCCTCTCCGGCGTGTTTGGCCGACTTCCACAGGATCGACGCGCAGCCCTCGGGCGAGATCACCGAGTAGGTCGCGTATTGCAGCATCAGCGTGAAATCACCGACGGCGATCGCGAGCGCGCCGCCCGAGCCGCCTTCGCCGATCACGGTGACGATGATCGGAGTGCGCAGGCCGGCCATTTCGTACAGGTTGCGGCCGATGGCTTCCGACTGCCCGCGTTCCTCGGCGCCGATGCCGGGGAACGCGCCGGGCGTGTCGACGAAGGTGAACAGAGGCAGGCCGAACTTCTCGGCCAGCTTCATCAGACGCAGCGCCTTGCGATAGCCTTCGGGGCGCGGCATGCCGAAGTTGCGGTAGATCTTTTCCTTGGTGTCGCGGCCCTTCTGGTGGCCGATGACCATGCAGGGCGCGCCGTTGAAGCGCGCCAGCCCGCCGACGATCGCCGGATCGTCCGAGTAGATGCGGTCGCCGTGTAATTCGTGGAAATCGGTGAACATCCCGGCGATGTAGTCGAGCGTGTACGGACGCAGCGGATGGCGCGCCACCTGCGCGATCTGCCACGAGGAAAGCTTGCTGTAGATCTCCTTGGTCAGCTGCTGGCTTTTTTTGCTGAGCCGGGTGATTTCGTCGGAGATGTCGACCGCGGAGTCCTCGTGCACGTAGCGCAGCTCGTCGATCTTGCCGTGCAGCTCGGCGATCGGTTGCTCGAAGTCGAGAAAGGTCTGCTTCATCGGCTGCGCGAGTCCTGGAATGCGAGGGCGCGATCATAGCGCAGATCGCCACCGCCCCGCCATCGGCGAGGCCGCCGGCGCTTGTGACGCGTCATCGTGCAACTGAATCGTAGATCAGCTTGCAGCCGGTCGCAAACAGGATCGCATAGCTCAAGCGATAGAACGGCTTTTCGGGGATCCGGCGCTCGAGGTGCAGGCCGAGCCAGATTCCCAGCGGCGCCAAGGGCGCGAACAGCAGCGACAAGCCGAGATTGCTCGCCGAGAGCTGGCCGAGAAGCGTATAGGGGACGAGCTTCACGTAGTTGACGATCGCGAAGAAAACAACGCTGGTGCCGACGAAGATCGTCTTGTCCATGCGCTGCGGTAGCAGGTAGACGAGCAGCGGCGGCCCGCCCGCGTGCGCCATCGTGCTGGTCAGTCCGGACACCGCGCCGCTGGCGAAGCCGACGACGCGGCCGGGTCTGTCCGCCCTCGCGCCGAGGCGCTGCGCGATGTCGAACCAGCGATTCAATGCGAACGTCACCGCGATGAGGCCGATCAGCAGCCTCACCCACTCGACCGGAACCACGCCGAACGCCAGCGACCCGAGCGCGATCCCGACGAGCGCACCCGGAATGAGCACCCGCACATGATGGCGCGACCACCGGCCGCGGTAGGCGAGCAAGCCGAAGATGTCCATCGCGCACAGTATCGGCAGCACGATACCCGCCGCGTCGGCGGGAGCGACGAACATCGACATCAGCGCCACGGCGATGCCGCCCGGGCCGCCGCCCAAGCCGCCCTTGAAAATGCCGGTCAGCAGGATGCCGAAGGTCGCCGCCGCATAGAACGCACCCGAATAGCCGCGCCATTCGGCGAGGAGGGCGCTCATCGCCTTCAGTCCGCCGGACCGGCGCCGCGCAGCATTTGCACGTGCTCGATGCCATCCTCGATGTAGGGCTCCGACACGGTGTGGAAGCCCAGGCTCTGATAAAACCGCTCGAGGCGGACCTGGGCGCCGATGCGCACCGCATGGCCGGGATAGAGCTCGGCCGCCTTGCGCAATCCTTCCTTCATCAGCGGGCGCCCCAGGCCGACGCGGCGGAAAGCGGCTACCGTCAGCACGCGGCCGATCGACGGCTCGTCGAAGGCCCTCCCCGGCTCGATCAGGCGCAGGTACGCGGCGAGCACCGCGGCGGAGCCGGATGCGCCCGCGGAGTCGGACGAGACCCAACCGAGCAGATGCCAGGCGTGCGGGTCGACGCCGTCGGTGTCGACAAAGGTGCAGTCCTGCTCGACGACAAACACTTCGCCGCGCGCGCGCAGCAGCGCGTAGAGGTGACGCGGCTCGAGATCGTCGAACCGCGTCCACTGCCACTGGATAGTCGGCTGCATCGCGGGCACTCGTCGCGGACAAACGCGCTACGTTACACTATGGGCAGGCATTCCAGAGCGCGCAAATCATGGCCAGGACGCATCGCATCGCCGTCATCCCCGGCGACGGCATCGGCAAGGAAGTCGTTCCCGAGGGCTTGCGGGCACTCGAGGTCGCGGCGGCGAAGTTCGGCATCGGGCTCGCATTCGATCATTTTCCCTGGAGCTGCGATTACTACGCGAAACATGGCCGGATGATGCCCGAGGACTGGGTCGCGCAGATCGGGAAGCACGACGCGATTTTTTTCGGCGCCGTCGGCTGGCCGGCGACGGTCCCGGATCACATTTCGCTCTGGGGGTCCCTGATCCAGTGGCGCCGCCATTTCGACCAGTACGTCAATCTGCGGCCGTGCCGCCTGATGCCCGGCATCCCGACGCCGCTGGCCGGACGGCGCGCCGGCGATATCGATTTCGTCGTCATACGCGAGAACACCGAAGGCGAATATTCATCGGTCGGCGGCCGCGTGTTCGAAGGGACCGATCGCGAGACGGTGTTCCAGCAGACGATCTTTACGCGCAAGGGCGTCGACCGCATCATGCGCTACGCGTTCGAGCTGGCGCAGACCCGCGGCGCGAAGCACGTCACCTCGGCGACCAAGTCCAACGGCATCTCGATCACCATGCCGTACTGGGACGAGCGCTTTCGTGCCATGGCCGCGCGTTATCCGGGCATCCGCACCGACCAGTTCCACATTGACATCCTGAGCGCGCATTTCGTCCAGCATCCCGACTGGTTCGATGTCGTCGTAGGGTCCAACCTGTTCGGCGACATCCTGTCTGACCTGGGTCCGGCGATCTGCGGCACGATCGGCATCGCGCCGTCGGCCAACATCAACCCGGAGCGCGACTTTCCCTCGACGTTCGAACCGGTGCACGGCTCGGCACCCGACATCGCGGGCAAGAGCGTCGCCGATCCGATCGGGCAGATCTGGTCGGGTGCGCTGATGCTCGATCATCTCGGCCACGCCGATGCGGCGGCGGCGATCGTGCGCGCGATCGAGGCGACGCTGGCCGACGCGGCAGCGCCGCGCACGCCCGATCTCGGCGGCAAGGCGACGACGGAAATGCTGGGTAAGGCGATTGCCGCCGCGATCGGATAGCGGACCTCGTCACGAGGCGGCCGTGCGAATGCTGCCGCGTGCGCGCGCCGCGCGGCGAACCATGGCGGCGAGACAAGCGATACTTGTGGCAACATAGCGAGCAGGCATGGGCACCGCGGCAGGGGAGCGAGCACGATGATTGTCGGCATTCCGCGCGAAACCCGCGCCGGCGAGACGCGCGTCGCGGCAACGCCCGAGACGGTCAGGAAGCTCGCTGCCAGCGGCAAGCACGAGATCGTCGTCGAGGCCGGAGCCGGTGCCGCGTCGAGCATGCCGGATGGCGACTACCAGGGCGCGGGCGCGCGCATCGCCGGCGCGGCCGAGGCGCTCGGCGCCGACATCGTGCTGAAAGTGCGCGGCCCGTCGGCCAGCGAGCTGCCGCGGCTCAAGCGCGGCGCGCTGCTGATCGGTCTACTCGATCCGTTCGACGCCGCGGCGGTCGCCTCGTGCGCGCAAGCCGGCGTCAGCGGCTACGCGCTCGAATGGCTGCCGCGCATCTCGCGCGCGCAATCGATGGACGTGCTCTCGTCGCAGGCGAACATTGCCGGCTACAAGGCGGTCATCCTCGCCGCCAACGAATACGGGCGCTTCATGCCGATGCTGATGACCGCCGCCGGCACGGTCAAGGCCGCGCGCGTGCTCGTGCTCGGCGTCGGCGTGGCCGGGTTGCAGGCGATAGCGACGGCCAAGCGCCTCGGTGCGGTCATCGAAGCGTCGGACGTGCGGCCATCGGTCAAGGATCAGGTCGAGTCGCTCGGCGCGAAGTGGCTCGACGTCCCGTACGCCAACGACGAGGAGCGCAAGATCGCCGAAGGTGTCGGTGGTTACGCGCGGCCGATGCCGCCCGAATGGATGGCGCGCCAGGCCGGCATCATCGGCGAGCGGTGCAGGACGGTCGACATCCTGATCACCACGGCGCTGATTCCCGGCCGGCCGGCGCCCAAGCTGATCAAGGCCGATACGGTCGCGGCGATGAAACCCGGCGCGGTGGTCGTCGACCTCGCGGTCGAGCAGGGCGGCAACGTCGAAGGCTCGGAGGTCGGCAGGATCGTGGTCAAGAACGGGGTCAAGCTCGTCGGACTGGCCAACCTGCCGGCGCTCGTGCCGGCCGACGCGAGCGCGCTGTACGCGCGCAACGTGCTCAACTTTCTGGCGCTGTCGCTCAACCCCAAGACCGGCGAGTTCGCGGTGCCGGCCGACGACGAGATCGTCAAGGCGACGCTGGTCTGCGCCAACGGCCGGGTCGTGCCGAGAACGTAGTCTGCCGCCCGTCAATCGATGACCGAAAGAGACAAGCCATGACAGCAGGCGTCGACCCGATCGTCATCAACCTGATCGTCTTCGTACTGGCGATCTTCGTCGGCTACCACGTCGTCTGGAACGTCACGCCGGCGTTGCACACACCGTTGATGTCGCTGACCAACGCGATCTCGAGCATCATCCTGGTCGGCGCGATGCTGGCCGCCGGCGCCGCCGATCTCGACTGGGGCGGCTGGCTCGGCGTCGTCGCCGTGACGCTGGTGTCGGTCAATGTCTTCGGCGGCTTCCTGGTGACGCAGCGGATGCTCGACATGTTCCGGAAAAAGGAACGCGGCACCGGCGCGGCCAAGGAATAGCGTCCGATGAGCGCGAACCAACTGGCCCTGTGGTACCTGGTCGCAGCCGTGAGCTTCATCCTGGCGCTGAAGGGGCTCTCCGGCCCTCACACGGCGCGGCGCGGCAACGTCTACGGCATGGCCGGGATGACGATCGCGCTGCTGGTCACGCTGGCGCTGGTCTATTCGCACAGCAAGCACGTGCTGCCGATTCTCGGCGGCATGGCGGTCGGCGGCGTGCTCGGCGCGATCGTCGCGCGGCGGGTGCAGATGACGCAGATGCCCGAGCTGGTCGCGGCGATGCACTCGCTGGTCGGCCTGGCCGCGGTCCTGATCGCCATCGCCGCGATCAACAATCCGCAGGCGATGGGGCTCGACGCCCCGATCACCTTCGGCCACAAGCTGGAGCTTTTCATCGGAACGTTCATCGGTGCGATCACCTTTTCCGGATCGGTGATCGCGTTCGGCAAGCTGTCGGGACGGATCCGCAGCGCGCCGGTCGTGTTCGGCGGCCAGCACTACGTCAACCTCGCGATCGGCGTTGCGATGATCGCGTTCGGGATCGGGTTCTGCAACTCGCCGCCGGAAGCGCACTGGACGCCGTTCGCGATCATGACCGCGCTCGCCTTTCTGCTCGGCTTCCTGCTGATCATTCCGATCGGCGGCGCCGACATGCCGGTGGTGATCTCGATGCTGAACAGCTACTCGGGGTGGGCAGCCGCTGGCATCGGCTTCTCCCTCGACAACCCGATGCTGATCATCGCCGGGTCGCTGGTCGGCTCCTCGGGCGCGATCCTGTCGTACATCATGTGCCGCGCGATGAACCGCTCGTTCGTGAGCGTCATCCTCGGCGGTTTCGGCGGCGAGACCGCCGACGCCGCGGCGGCCGGCGGCGAAAAGAAGCCGGTCAAGAGTGGCAGCCCCGACGACGCCGCGTTCCTGCTCTCGAACGCGGACACGGTGATCATCGTCCCCGGCTACGGGCTCGCGGTGGCGCGCGCGCAGCACGCGGTCAAGGAGCTGGCGGCAAAGCTGACCGCCAAGGGCGTCACCGTCAAGTACGCGATCCACCCGGTCGCCGGACGCATGCCCGGGCACATGAACGTGCTCCTCGCCGAAGCCGAGGTGCCGTACGATCAGGTCTTTGAGATGGAAGACATCAACAGCGAGTTCGCGCAGGCCGACGTGGCGCTGATCCTGGGCGCCAACGACGTCGTCAATCCGCTCGCCGAGCAGAAGGGGAGCCCGATCTACGGCATGCCGATCATCGAGGCGTACAAGGCCAAGACGGTCATCGTCAACAAGCGCTCGATGGCTTCGGGCTACGCGGGCCTCGACAATCCGCTGTTCTACATGGACAAGACGATGATGGTGTTCGGCGACGCGAAAAAAGTCGTCGAGGAGCTGGTCAAGGCGATCGACTAACGGCGCTCGAGCCGTGCGCCGCGCGAGAATCCAACCATCGTGCCCGGCCCGCTCGCCCATCTCAGCGTCGTCGATCTCTCCCGCGTGCTCGCCGGCCCGTGGTGCACGCAACTGCTCGCGGACCTGGGCGCCGACGTCGTCAAGATCGAGCGCCCGGGCGGCGGCGACGACACGCGCGGCTGGGGTCCTCCGTTTCTGAAGGACGTCGAGGGGCGCGACACCTCCGACGCCGCCTACTACCTGGCGTGCAACCGCGGCAAGCAGTCGGTCGCGGTGGACTTCACATCGCCCGACGGGCAGCGCATCGTGCGCGGCCTCTGCGAGCAGGCCGACATCGTCGTCGAGAATTTCAAGGTGGGCGCGCTGGCCCGCTATGGCCTGGATTACGCGGCGCTCGCCGCGCTCAATCCGCGGCTGGTCTACTGCTCGATCACCGGCTTCGGCCAGACCGGTCCGTATGCCGCGCGAGCCGGCTACGACTTCATCGTCCAGGGCATGGGCGGATTCATGAGCGTCACCGGCGAACGCGACGATCAGCCGGGCGGCGGCCCGCAAAAGGCGGGCATCGCGGTCGCCGACCTGATGACCGGCATGTACGCGACGACGGCGATTCTGGCCGCGATCGCGCATCGCGATGTCGCGGGGATCGGCCAGTATATCGACGCCGCGCTGCTCGATACGCAGGTCGCGATGATGGCCTCGCTCGACATGAATTACCTGGTCACCGGCGCGGTTCCCGGCCGCATCGGCAACGCGCACCAGAACATCGTTCCCTACCAGGTCTTCGCCTGTGCCGACGGCCACCTGATACTCGCGGTCGGCAACGACGATCAGTTCGCGCGCTTTTGCGGCGTCGCGGGCCGAGGCGAATGGGCGCAGGACCCGCGATTCGCCCGCAATGGCAGCCGCGTCCGCAACCGCGACGTCATCGTGCCGCTGATCGCCGAGGCGATCCGCAACCGCACGCAACGCGATTGGCTCGATAGGCTGGAGGCGGCCGGCGTGCCCTGCGGCCCGATCAACCGGCTCGATCAGGTGTTTGCCGACCCGCAGGTCGTCGCGCGCGGGATGCGCATCGACATGCCGCATCCGCTCGCGGGCACTGTGCCGCAGGTCGGCACGCCTCTGAAGTTCTCGGCCACGCCGGTCGCGTATACTCGGGCACCGCCGTTGCTCGGTGAGCATACGCGGGACGTCCTGTCGGCACGATTGAGCCTGTCCTCTGCTGAACTCGCCGACCTCGCCGCACGCGGTGTGATCGAAATGCGCGCATGAGTGCACCCTCCATGTTGCAAGCGAGGCCGCGTCCCAGCCGGGCCGCGGTCGATCCGGCACGATGAACGGAATCACGCGCAAGCCCGCATTCTGGATCGCCTTCGCGGTCGTCTCCGCGCTGTCCGCCGCGTTCGCGTGGCGGTATTTCCCGGCCGCGCTGCCGCTGGTGAGCCTCGACGTCAAGATGACGCGCGGCGAAGCGCTGGCAAAGGCCGCCGCGATCGCCGATCGACTCGAGCTGGCCCTGCCGGAGGCCCGCAGCGCGGCGCTGTTCGCGCACGACGGGGCGACGCAGAATTTCGTCGAGCTCGAAGCAGGCGGCAAGCCGGCGTTCGCGGCGATGCTCGCGGGCACGCTCTATTCGCCCTACTGGTGGGAGGTCCGGCTGTTCAAGCCCGGCGAGACCGCCGAGGCGCACATTCGTTTTCGCCCCGACGGGACGCCATACGGCTTTGCCCGAAAGCTGCCCGAGGCGGAACCGGGCGCGGCGCTGGATGCGGCGGCGGCCCGCGCGATCGCCGAGACGCGCGCCCGCGCCGACTGGGGCGTCGACTTCGCGCCGTACAAACTGCTCGAGCAATCGCAGGTGCAGCTGCCCAACGGTCGCATCGACCACAGCTTCGTCTACGAGCGCGAGCACGAAGCGCTCGGCGACGGCCGTTACCGCCTGCGGCTGGGTGTCGCCGGCGACCGGCTGGTCGAGCTCACGCATGCGGTGCACGTGCCCGAAGCCTTCGAGCGTCGCTTCCAGGAAATGCGCTTTGCCAACAACGCGATCGCGCAGGTAGCCGCCATGTCGGCCGGCGCGCTCTATGGCATCGGCGGCTGCATACTCGGCGTCCTCTGGCTGCTGCGCCGGCGCGCATTGCTCTGGTGGCCGGCGCTCGTCGCCGGCGTCGCCGTCGCCGCCGTGAACGCGCTGGCGCTCGTCGCCAACGCCCCGCAGGCGTGGTTCGGCTTCGACACCGCGCAGCCGGTGTGGGTGTTCTGGGGACAGCAGTTCGCGCTGGCGGTCCTGGTCCTTGTCGGCGGCGGGCTGGCGCTGGGGCTGGTGTTCATGGCGGCGGAAAGCCTGTCGCGCCGCGCGTTTCCGCTGCACCCGCAATTGTGGCAGCTGTGGTCGCGCGCAGCGGCGCCGTCCGCGGCGGTGCTCGGCCGCACGGTCGGCGGCTATCTCGCGGTGCCGGTCGAGCTCGCGCTGATCGCCGCATTCTATTTCGTGACCAACCGCTACCTCGGCTGGTGGCAGCCGTCGGAATCGCTGACCGATCCCAATATCCTGGGCAGCGCGCTTCCCGCGCTGGCGCCGATCGGCATGGCCTTGCAGGCGGGGTTCATGGAGGAATGCCTGTTTCGCGCGGTGCCCTTGTCGATCGCCGCGCTGCTCGGTTCCCATTTCGGCCACCGCAAGCTGTTCATCGCGATCGCGCTGGTGCTGCAGGCGATCGTGTTCGGCGCGGCGCATGCCAACTACCCGGGTTTCCCCTCGTACTCGCGGCTGGTGGAACTGGTCGGGCCGGCGTTCGTATGGGGGCTCATCTTCGTTCGCTTCGGGCTCCTGCCGACCGTGATCCTGCACGCGGTGTTCGACTTGACGCTGATGTCGATTCCGGTGTTCCTGATCGAAGGCCCCGGCAGCGCGATCAACCAGTCGCTGGTGATCGTCGCCGGGCTGGTGCCGCTGGCCATGGTGCTCGTACGCCGCGTCCGCGCCGGCGGGTGGCTCGCGCTGCCCGAGGTTTTGCGCAACGGCGCCTGGCAACCGGTATCGGCACCGCAAGCCCCGGCGCTGCTGCGCGGCCGCGCCGCCGCCGGCGCGTGGACCGCGCGCATGCAACGTGCGCTGCCCTGGCTCGGAATCGCCGGCCTGCTCGCCATCGCGCTGGGCGGCGGGCTTCAACGCGACATGCCACCGCTCGCCATCGACCGCGGCGCGGCCGAAGCCGCCGCCGACGCCGCGCTCGAGGCGCGCGGTGCGCACCCGGCCGAGGGCTGGAAACGCTTTGCCGTGGCGCGCCTGGTCATCGATGATGGGGGCGCCTCGCAATGGCACAAGTTCGTCTGGCGCGAAGCGGGGCGCGATGCGTACGAGAAGCTCGTCGGCAACTGGCTCGCGCCGCCGCTTTGGGACGTGCGCTATGCGCGCTTCGATCGCGGGGACGTTGCCGATCGCGCCGAGGAATGGCGGGTCACGGTCGCGGGCGACGGCAAGGTCCGCCAGGTGCGCCACCAGCTCCCCGAAAAGCAGGCGGGCGCGAAGCTCTCGCGCGGGGAGGCGCGTGCGCTGGCGCAACAGGAGATTCGGCAGCGCTTCGGGCTCGACCCCGCGGTGTTGCGCGAGGTGTCGGCCGAGGAGCAGGAGCGCCCGGCGCGGGCCGACTGGCAGTTCACCTGGTCCGATCCAAGCGTCGAGGTGGGCAAGGGCGGCGACGCGCGCGTGACCGTCGCCATCGCGGGCGACCAGGTCGCGGGATCGGGGCGCTACGTCTTCGTTCCGGAGGTTTGGCAGCGCGCCGAGCGCCAGCGCGCGGGACGATTGAGCCTCGCCAAAAACGCGGTGGTCCTAGCGCTGATCGTCGCATCGCTTGCCGCGATCATCGCAACGATCATTGCCTGGAGCCGGGGGCATTTCGACAAGCGCGCATTCTGGCTGACGCTCTGCATCGTCGGCGCAGCGACATTGCTCGGCGGCATCAACGCCTGGCCGGCGTTGGCCATGCAGCTCAAGACGGCGGAGCCGCTGGCCCCGCAAATCGCGCTGGGGGCCGCCGGGATCGCATTTTCGGTGATCCCGGTGACGCTGCTCGCGAGCCTGCTGGCCGGCGTCGCCGTGTGGGCGGCGCGCGAGCATTCGGCGCCTGACACCGGCATCGGGCGCCTGTGGCTGCGCGGCGCGAGCGCCGGGTTTTTCGTCGCCGGCGTGGAGGGGCTGGCCGGCGCAGTCGCGACGCAGGACTTTCCGCGCATGGCGCGCTACTCGATCGAAAATGCGTGGCTACCGTGGCTCGACGCCGTGGTCAGGGCGGTAGCCACACCCGTTCTCGGCGTTGCGGTGACCGTGATCGCCCTGCATTGGCTGGAGCGCTGGACCGACGGCTGGCGGCGGCGCCGCTGGCTGGTCTACGTGGCGCTGACGATCGCTACCGCCGCACTGGCCCTCCTTCGCTCGCAGGAGTGGCAGGCGATCGTCGTCGCCGGCCTGGTCGGCGGCGCGCTCTATACGCTGCTCTTCGCCACCGTCCTGCGCTTCGATTTGCGGATGGTGCCCGCGTTCGTCGCCGCCGACGCGATCGTGCGGATCGTCGGCAACGCGATGCTCAAGGGCACGGTATCCGGCGCGCTGTACGCCGCGCTGGAGATCGTGACGACGCTGGCCGTCGCCTGGGCCGTCACCCGTTATCTGCTGCGTGTCGACCTGCCGCCGGCCGGCGTGCCGCAGCCGGTCGGCAGCGCGATCTAGTCGATCTTCACCCAGAACGGGATCACCTGGTTGTCGGCGCGGTGCACCGCGGTGACGTTGCTGCGCGTCGCCCACGGGATGACCTGGCGATGCAGCGGCAGATGGTTGATTTCGGTCGCCTGCGCCGCCAGCGCTTCGCGAATTTCCGCCAGGCGTGTCTGCGGATTCATGTCGATCTTGATCCTGGCCACCAGCGCGTCGAGCCTGGGGTTCGAATACCTGCCGTAGTTGTAGTCGCCGTCGCCCTTGCCGTCGTAGCTCGCCAGCACCGGCTGCAGGATGAAGATGCCGTCCGTCGCGCCGCCGCCCCAGCCGAGCATGTACATGCTGGTGTCGGTTTTCTCGAGCTTCGGGAAATAAGTGGCGCGCGGCATCGCGTTGACCTTGATGGCCACGCCGATCTGCGCCCACATCGCGGCCAGCGCCTGGCAGATCTTCTCGTCGTTGACGTAGCGGTTGTTCGGGCAGTCGAGCGTGACTTCGAAACCATTGGGATAGCCGGCTTCGGCCAGCAGTTGCTTCGCCTTCGCCTTGTCGTAGGGCAGGCGCTTCTCGAGCTCCGGCGTCGATTGCGCCGCCGACGGCAGGAGGACGCCCGACGGCTGCGACAGCCCGCGCATCGTCGTCGTCCGGATCGCTTCGATATCGATCGCCTGGTACAGCGCCTGCCGCACGCGCCGGTCCTTGAACGGGTTTTTACCCTTGACGTTGGAATAGAGGAGCTCGTCGCGCTTCTGGTCCATGCCGATGAACACGATGCGGTTCTCGCCGCCTTCGAGGACCTTGACGCCGGGCGTATGCGTGAGGCGCGGCACGTCCTGCGGCGGCGGGTCGTTGACCAGGTCGACTTCGCCCGAAATGAGCGCCGCTAGCCGCGTCGCGTCGGAAACGATCGGCAGGTAGATCACCTCGTCGGCATTGCCTTCGAACAGGTGCTGGCCGATGCCCCACCAGCCCGGATTCTTGACCAGCACCGTCCTGATGTCGGGCTCGCGCGACTTGAGCATGTAGGGGCCGGTACCGTTGGCCTGGTGCGCGGTGATCATGTCCTCGTTCTGCGTATAGTTCTGCGGTTTGGTCGCCCGATTCGCCTCGCACCAGGCGCGGCTCATGATGTTGATCGTGGCGATGTGCTCGAGCTCGATCGGATTCGGCCCGCTGGTGGTGAATTCGACGGTCAGCTCGTCGATCTTCCTTGGCATGCCGGATGCGGTCGCATACGCACGAAGCTGGGAACTGTCGGCGCGGGCGCGCTCGAAACTGAACACGACATCGTCGGCCGTGAACGGCGTGCCGTCGTGGAATTTGACGCCAGGCCGCAGCTTGAAGCGCCAGACGGTCGGCGAGATCCGCTGCCACGATAACGCGAGAGCCGGCTGCAGCGCGAGCTCTTTGTCGCGCATCAGCAGCGGCTCGTAGATGAGCACGTTGATGTTGTTGGTCAGGTTCTCGTTCTGCGAATACGGATCGGTGGTCTGCATGTCGCCGCGTCCGGCCCAGCGCAGTGTCTTGCCCGACGCGGGCGCGATGGCGGCGACGGTCATCAGCGCGGCAAGCGCGAGCGCGACTGCGATACGGCGCGGCATGGCTATCCTCCCGAAGCGGAAGGAGCCATCATAATCCTCGCAGGATGGTCGAGTTTGCAGCGCCGTAGCCTGTCGATTCGACCGCGGCGCTTTGCTCGAGCCGCGGTGGCACCGATGTTCCACCTGAACGGCGGCCCTCGCGCCACCCGCTGACGGATTCCGTGCAGCCCATCGACCTATCGGCGAGAATCGCGTCTTGACCGTTCCGCACAAGCCGTTCGCCTCGGCGAAGCCAGATTCGGCGCCGCCATCCGCAGCGATCGCGCGTCTGCGCCGGCGGCTGCGCGCGGGCATGGCGAGCGACTGGATCCCGCTCGGCCGCAGGATCGAAGGCCTCGGGCGCGACGGATCGGCGGCCGGGCTTTCACGGCTGGAAAAGGCGATCGCCGCGTCGGTCGACAAAGCCGGGCGCCGTATGGCGGCGCGGCCCGCCGTCTCCTATCCACCCGAGCTGCCGGTTTCGGCGCAGCGCGACGCGATCGCTGCGGCCATCCGCGCGCACCAGGCCGTCATCGTCTGTGGCGAGACCGGCTCGGGGAAGACGACGCAGATCCCGAAGATCTGTCTCGAGCTCGGACGCGGCGCGCGCGGCCTGATCGGTCATACGCAGCCGCGACGCATCGCCGCGCGCAGCGTCGCCACGCGAATCGCCGACGAGCTGGGGAGCGAATTGGGCGATGCGGTCGGGTACAAGGTGCGCTTCAGCGATCACACCCGGCCCGACGCCTACATCAAACTGATGACAGACGGCATCCTGCTTGCCGAGACGCAGTCCGATCGCGCGCTCGCGGCGTACGACACCCTCATCATCGACGAGGCGCACGAGCGCAGCCTCAACATCGATTTCCTGCTCGGCTATCTGAAGCAATTGCTGCCGCAGCGGCCCGACTTGAAGGTCGTCGTCACCTCGGCGACGCTGGACGCGCAACGCTTTGCGCGGCATTTCGACGCCGGCGGACAGCCCGCGCCGGTGCTCGAGGTCTCGGGACGGACCTATCCGGTCGAGGTGCGCTATCGACCGCTCGGCGGCGGCGCCGGCGAGGAGGCGGACGACGAGGAAGAGCTCGAACAGTCGATCGTCACCGCAACCGAGGACCTGTGGCGCGAGGATCCCGGCGACATCCTGGTGTTCCTGCCCGGCGAGCGCGAGATACGCGAGACCTCCGACCTGCTGGCGAAAAGCCTTGCGCGGCGGCCGTACGCGCACGCGGTCGAAATACTGCCGCTGTACGCGCGGCTGTCGGCCGAGCAGCAACAGCGCGTGTTCGGGCGCAGCAACGGCCGCCGCATCGTGCTCGCGACCAACGTCGCCGAAACCTCGTTGACTGTTCCTGGCATTCGCTACGTGATCGACTCGGGCCTCGCCCGCGTCAAACGCTATTCGCTGCGCAACAAGGTGACCCTGCTGCAGATCGAGAAGATCGCCCAGGCTGCGGCCGATCAGCGCGCCGGGCGTTGCGGGCGCGTCGCGGCCGGCGTTTGCGTGCGCCTGTACGGCGAGGACGATTTCGTGACGCGGCCGAAATACACCGAGCCCGAGATCCTGCGCTCGTCGCTGGCCGCCGTGATCCTGCGCATGGCCGCGCTTGACCTGGCGGCGGTCGACGCGTTCCCGTTTCTCGAGCGCCCGAGCCCGCGCGCGATCGCCGACGGCTATCAGCTGCTGGAAGAGCTCGGTGCCGTCGATGCGCAGCACGCGCTGACCCCTCTCGGCCATGAGCTCGCGAGGCTCCCGCTCGACCCCCGCATCGGGCGCATGCTGCTCGCGGCGAAGGATGGCGGCGCGCTTCCCGAGATGCTGGTGATCGCGAGCGCCCTGGCGGTGCCCGACCCGCGCGAGCGGCCGCTCGACAAACGCCAGGCGGCCGACCAGGCGCACCTGCGCTTCCGTGACGAGCGTTCCGATTTTCTGAGCCTGCTCGCGCTCTGGCAGTTCTTCGCCGATGCGCTGGTCGCCAAGACGACGCATCGCAGGCTGGTCGAGCAATGCCGCGCGCATTACGTTTCGTATCTGCGTCTGCGCGAGTGGCGCGACCTGCACCGGCAGCTCGCCGAGCAGGTGGCGGAGCTCGGCTGGCGCGGGACCGATGCCCTGCCCGACAAGATCGATGCGGCTCGCTACGAAGCGATCCATCGGGCGCTCCTCGCGGGACTCTTGTCCAACATCGGCTGCCGCGCCGACGCCGACGAGCATTACCTGGGAGCGCGCGGCCTCAAGTTCTTCCTGCACCCGGGCTCGGGCCTGGCCAGGAAAGGCGCCAAGTGGGTGCTGGCGGCCGAGCTGACCGACACGACGCGGCTGTATGCGCGATGCGCGGCGCGCATCGAGCCGGAATGGATCGAGCAGGTCGCCGGAGCGCGGGTCGACCGCACGTATTTCGATCCGCAGTGGGATGCGGCGCGCGGCGAGGTCGTCGCCGCCGAACGCGTCGCGCTGTACGGTTTGACGCTGGTGGCGCGACGGCGCGTATCGTACGGCGCGATCGATCCGGCCGCCGCCCGCGAAGTCTTCCTGCGCGAGGGCCTGGTGACTGGCGAGATCGCGACCAGGGGGGCGTTTCTCGCCCACAACCGCCGGCTGATCGCCGCGGTCGCCGAGCTCGAGCACAAGGCCAGGCGGCAGGACGTGCTGGTCGATGACGAGGCGCGCTACGCGTTCTACGCGGCGCGCGTGCCGGCGCACGTTCATTCGACGGCGGCGTTCGAGCATTGGCGCGGCGCCGCCGAGCATAGAGATCCGCGACTCCTCTACCTGACCCGTGAGGCGCTGATGCGGCACGCGGCCCGGGATATCACCGCGGAGCAATATCCGGAGACGATGCCGATGGCGGGGACCCCGCTGCCGCTCGAGTATCGCTTCGCGCCATCCCATCCGCTCGACGGCCTGACCCTGAAGGTTCCGCTGGCGTTGCTGAACCAGATCGACGAAGCGAGGCTGTCGTGGCTCGTGCCCGGCATGATCCGGGAAAAGGTCGGCTGGTACTTCAAAGCGCTGCCCAAAGGTTGGCGCAACCGGCTGACCCCGGCGACCGAGGTCATCACCGCGTTTCTGGAGGCCGTCGAACGCGAACCGCCGCCCGCCGGCAGCGATGTCGTCAGCGCGCTGCGGGCGTTCTGCACGGCGCGGCTCGGCGAGCCGTTGCCTGGCGACGTCTGGGATGGCGCTGTGCCGCCGCCGCATCTGCGGATCAATGTGCGCGTCGTCGATGCCGCAGGGCACGAGCTCGCGCAGGACCGCGACCTCGGGAAGCTCAAGAGCCAGCTCGGCGAAGCCGCGCAGCTGTCGTTCGCCGCCGCCGGGCCCGAATTCGAGCGGCGCGGCATCCGGAGCTGGGATTTCGGCGACCTGCCCGAGACGCTGACGATCGAGCGCGGCGGGCGACGCCTGAGCGGCTTCCCCGCGCTGGTCGTCGACGGCGACAGCGCGGCGCTGCGCCTGTACGACACGCGAGATGCCGCGGAGGCGGCGACGCGCGTCGCCGTCGTGCGCCTGATCCGACAGCAGCTCGAGGACGCGTTGCGGCGCTGGGAGAAGAACCCTCCCGGCTTCATCGCGGCAGCGCTGCCGCTGAAACCGGCGATCCCGTCCGGCGCGCTGCTTGCCGACGTGCTCGCGGCCGCGGCCGACCGCGCCTTCATCGGCGACGATCCGTTGCCGCGCTCCGAGCGCGCGTTCGCCGAGCAGCTCAAGCGTGCCCGCGCGAGGCTTCCCGCGGTGATCGAAGGGGCGTTCCGGACGCTGGGCTCGATCGCCGCCGCGTTCCATGCGGTGTCCGTGCGCTTGGCCGCACTGCCGGCCTCGCAGGCGCGGCTCGGGACGGACGTCCGCGCGCAGCGGGCGGCGCTGGTCTATCCAGGATTCTTTTCCGCGACGCCCTGGCCGCAGCTCGCGCACCTGCCGCGCTATCTGCAGGCGCTGGACCGCAGGCTCGCCAAGGCGGCGGCCGATCCCGCGCGTGACGCCAGACACGCGGCGGCCGTCGCGGCGCTCTGGGAGCGCTATCGGACGCGGGCCGAGGCCCGGCGCGCCGAACAGCGGGCGGATCCGGCGCTGGACGCCTTCCGCTGGCTCCTCGAGGAATTGAAAGTTTCGCTGTTCGCCCAGGAGCTGAGAACGCCACTACCGGTGTCATACAAACGTTTGGAAAAGGCCTGGGCGGAGCTGATTCGTCGATAAAAGGCGCTTTTTCGCATTGGCGGCCCCAAACGCCGCGTGCTAGAGTAACTTGCCGTTATTGCGGGCTGAAGCCAGGCGGGAAAAGCCGGGAGGCGCCAAGGCGCCGGAGCGCGGCCCAAGCCGAGCCGCCCGCGCAAGGCCAACGAGGACCGAACGCGTGAGCGCGACAACAACCTCCGGCGACCGGGCCATCCGGCGTCCGGTGCCCAGGGACATGGCCAGGATACTCGGCGACTGCCGGGACCTGGCGATCCATCGGCTGTTGCTGTCGTTCACGTCGATGCTCGACCGCGTCGGCGACATGTTGATGGCGCGGGCCGAGCGCTCCGACGTGCGCGAGGACACGGCCCTTTTTCTCGACGCGCGTGAGATCCTGACGCGAGAGCGCGCCAACCTGATGGCCGATTTCGAGCGCCATCTGCGCCATCTGGTCGACGAGCGCATCCGCGGAAAAGTGGATTCCAAGGCCGACTTCGCGGCCCTGGACGCCAGGAAGCTCACCCTGATCGACACCGAAGTGATGGACGAGTCGGTGCTGTCGGGCAACATCGTGCGCGTCGTCGAGAACGCCTGCCACGACGAATTGCGCGAGCTCAACCGCGGCGTCGGCTACCTGCTGGGACAACCCGACCTGGAGACCGCGGCGAACCCGCTGGCACCGACCACCATCATCGCCGCATTCACCGAGGCACTGCACGGATTGAAAGGCGATCGCCGCCTCAAGCTGGCGATTCTCAAAGAGCTCAACCAGATCTCGTTCGGCGACATCGCCGCGATCTACGCGGACGTGAACCGTCATCTCGAGGGCATGAACGTCGTGCCGCAGCCG
>JBOIGD010000185.1:0-30784 GCA_050742615.1 Casimicrobiaceae bacterium
GTGATGACCGCGCCGATCATTCCGCAGCTCACCGACCAGGACATGGAGTCGATCCTCGAGGCCGCGGCAGCCAACGGCGCGACGTACGCCGGCTGGACAATGCTGCGCCTGCCGCTCGAGGTCAAGACGCTGTTTCGCGATTGGCTGGACCAGCACTACCCGCTGCGCGCCGGACACGTGATGAGCATCGTGCAGCAGCTGCGCGGCGGACGCGACAACGACCCGAATTTCGGCTCGCGCATGCGCGGGGAAGGGCTCTTTGCCGACTTGATCGCGCGCCGCTTCGACCTCGCGGCACGCCGGCTGGGCCTCAATCGCGAGCATGCGCCGATGGACACGTCGCGCTTCCGGCCGCCACGCCGTGGGCAGGACGACGCCCAGCAATCGCTGTTTTGAGGCACTCCAAGAAAACGGGGAGCCTTCAGGGCTCCCCGGCGATAGCTGCAGTGCGCGAGCGATCAGTGGAAGGTGTACTCGATGCTGCCGTAGATGACGCGCGCCCGCGCGTCGTAGTACGAAGGGTCGTAGCCGCTCTGGAACGTGAGGTTCGAGTTGGTGAATGGCGGATTGGTATCGAACACATTCTTCGCGCCCAAAGTCAGCGTGAGGTTGCGGAACCCCTTGTAGCTCGCCTGCACGTCCCACAGGCTCATACTGCCGACGTGACGCAGATTGCCGTTGACGTCGGGATTGACGTCGACGTACTCGCTTTGATAGGTATTGGCCAGCGCCGCGGACCAGGGGCCGTAGTCCCAGGTCAGCACGCCGTAGCTCTTCCACCTCGGCGTGATGCCAGTATTGACCGCCTGGAACGCGTTCGACACGAATCCCGCAAAGCTACCATCCGGCTGCTGCGTGTCGTACTTGCTGTAGTACTCGCCGGTGACTGCGATCTTGAACCGCCCAGCGCGCGTTACCGGCGACGCCCAGCGGACGTCGACGTCGTAGCCCTGGATCTTGGTGCGGCCAAGATTGACGAAGGTCTGGTTGATGGCAGTTATCGGGCACGGAGCGCCGGGGACGAACGCAGACGGCGCACACGTGGCGGCGCGCGTGATCAAGCCGCTGTAGGTGTTGATCAGGTTCGGATCCAGGATGGTGGCGATCGGCACGCCGTTGGTGACCAGGTCCTTGAGATCGATGTCGAACCGGTCGGCGCCGAGCGAGAATCCGTTCACCGGCTCCCAGATGGCACCGACCACGGTCTGATTGGACTTCTCAGGACGCAGGGTGGGGTTGCCGCCGAAGGTCGCGGTGTACTGCGTCCCGCAGTCGGGGTTATTGGCTTGGGTCGGATCCGGGCAGCGCAACGGGTCGTTCAGGCCCGGCGCCGACAGCCCCGGCGTCTGCGGATTGAACAACTGATACAGGGTCGGCGCCAAGAAGCCGGTGCCCCACGAGGCGCGGGCAAGGAACGACCGGGTCGGTTGCCAGCGCAGGCTTACCTTCGGATTGGTCGTGCTGCCGAAGTCGCTGTAGTGGTCGTAACGCACCGCGACATCGCCTTCGACCGTCTTGACGATCGGCACGTTCAGCTCGCCGAATGCTGCCCAGTTGGTGCGCGAATGGTCGATGATCTGGAAGTTTCCGCCGTAGCCGATCAGATCACCAATCTGCAAGGCTGCGCTCGGGTTTTGCGTCAGCGTTTCCTTGAAGGCGTGAACGCCGAGCGCCAGCGCCAGCGGTCCGGCCGGAAGCTGGTAGATCTCGCCGGTTCCTTTCGCATCGACGCCGTAACCCCTGAGCTTAGCGCCGAACGCCTCTTGCGTATATTGCAGCGCGTGCACCTGGTCGAGCGCCTGCTGCGTGTTCGGGCCGAGCAGGTTGACCACGCCGGTGTTCAGGAACGGAACGATCTGCGTATACAAGTAGAATCCGGACACCGGCTTTTCGCTGTTGGTGTTCTCGCTATAGTTGAACGAGCCGTCGAAATCCCAGTCCCACATCGTGCCTTTGGCGCCGGTCACGACCTGCCACGCCTCGTTGGTGTCCTTGTTGTCGCGGTTGCCGCATACGACGCAGCGGTAGCGCGCGCCAAGCGGCATGCCGTCGACGCCGTTCTCCTGGGCGAATGTGTGCGGGTAGAACGGGCTGGTCGGCTGAATGATGATCTCGGAGTTGCCGCTCGCCGTCGCAGTCGTGACGATCTGATCCGAAAGCGGCGTCGACTGGATGATGAACTCCGTCTCCTGTCGCGAGTAGAGTCCTGTCGCGTACGCCTGCCAGTCGCGGTTCAACTGGTAGCGGGCGGTGCCGAACAGGTTGAGCTGCTTGGTGTCGGGAATCGATTCGACCCCAGGCGTCTGCGCCGGGTCGTAGCGACAGCGGCCACCGAAACTGATGTGCGATGGAGCGCAATTCGGGAAGGCCGGGTCGCCGATGCCGGCGCCGGTCGTGGGGTCGTAGAGGAACGCCGGAAACGTCTGGCCCGACGTCGTGCCCACGGGCGACGCGCCCGACGGGATGAAATTGGTCTTCGAAAAGTCACGATCGCGCTGGTCGAGCGACTTCTGCTCCTGGTAGCTCGCCGACAAGAACACGTTGTACCGATCCTTCAGCAAGTCGCCTTGTCCGACGGTGGCGGACGCGTTGTACTGGTCGCCGCCGCCCTTTCGCGTCGGCGTGCCGTACCACACCGTCACGTCGGCGCCGGAAAAGTCCTGGCGCATGATGAAGTTGATGACGCCGCCGATCGCGTCGCTGCCGTAGATGGCCGACGCGCCATCGCGCAGCACCTCGACGCGCTCGATGGCCGACAGCGGGATCGCACTGAGGTTGACGCCTTCGGCGCCGGAGACCCCGCCGGCGAACGTGCCCAGCCGCTTGCCGTTGACCAGGACCAGCGTCGAGCTGCCGCCGAGGCCGCGCAGCGACGCTGTCTGGTTCGAGAACGTGGCCGCGCCGATGATTTGGCCGAGGTTGACATTGCCGCCGCTGTTGTTGACGGCGATGTGGTCCAGCAACTCCATCGGCGTCGTCGCGCCGCTCCGGTTGATGTCGTCGCGGGTAATGACTTGTACCGGCAGGGCGCCCTCGCCTTCGACGCGCTTGATGTTCGAGCCGGTAACTTCAACCTTGATCGGCGGAGCTGTCTGCTGCGTCGGCGTCTGGCCGACTGCCGGCGCAGCAGTGAGCACGGCGGCGCCGGCGCCGCAAACGAGCGCAAGCGCGAGCTTCTTTCGCTGGACATTCATCGCAGGACCCCCAAGGTAGGAACGATTCTTTGAGCGTCCGGGCCATCGTTTCGGGCCGGACTGTCACGTTCGCAGCCTATGTGAGCGAAAAGCGGCGTCGCAAGGACATGTTGGCGGAGCGATAACCGGTGATGGTCAACGGCTTGCCTGCGATGGCCAACGGGAAAGTCGGCGCGCCGGGTGGATGCCTTCGGACGCCCCCCCGGGGCGGCGAGGGCGACCGGCTTGCGCGGCGGCCAGTTCGGGACTATCGTGGCGCCCAAACATATGTGTATACATAGGAAGGCATGATGGCGCAGGCGAAGTCGGGAGCGGCGCGACGCAGGGGACGACGCACAAGCGCGGAGCCGGTGTCGGCCTACGTCGGCCGGGGCGCCGAGTGCGCTTACGCCAACATGAAGCTCCTGTCCCGGGTGCTGGGCACCGTGTACGACGAGGCGCTGCGGCCGGTCGATCTGCCGGCGAGCCAGCTCGCGCTGCTGTGGGCGATCGCGGCGCTGGAGCCGGTCGAGCTGGGCCGTCTCGGCCGGGTAACGATGACCGATCAGACCACGCTGAGCCGCACCGTCGAAAAGCTGCGCCGGGCGCGGCTGGTCGGCGTGCGGCGCGGCGACGACCGACGCGTCCGCCTCCTGCGCCTGACCGCGCTGGGTCGGCGCCGCTTCGGCCAGGCAATGCCGTACTGGGACGAGGCGCAGCGGCGCGCCGGCGAGCTGCTGCCGCTGGACAACGTGCGTGCGCTGGCGAGCCGCGTGCGGCGCAAGGCACGAAACCTCGATCGCTCGGGAAGCTCGACCTAGATAGCGGCGGGATTCAGGTCGCCACGCTCGAGCAGCGAGCGTTCGCGCGGCCGCAGGCGTCTGCGCACCGACCGCGCGGCGCGGGTATCCCGAGCATCGAGCGCGCCCTCATGGTCGAGCAACCAGCGCTTGCGCGGTATCCCGGCAGGATGGCTGCCAAGGCCGCCGGACGCTGCGACCACCCGGTGACAGGGTATGAACAGCGGGACCGGATTGGAGGCGAGGCAGACGCCCACGGCGCGTTGCGCGCGCGGCATGCCGAGCCGCTCGGCGAGCGCGGCGTAGGTCGTCAGCTCGCCGGGTGCTAGCGCGCGCAGCATCTCCCAGACGCGGCTTTGCATCGGCGTCCCGGCCAAGGCCAGCGAAATGCCTTCGAGCGCCCGCAACTGCCCGCCGAAATACGCCTGGAGCCGGTGCTCGACGGCAAAGGGGTCGCCAGCTTCGAGGTGGAAGAAATGGCCGAAGCGTCGCCGCAGCCTGGGTTCCAGCGACTCGATTCGATCGTCGAAGGTCACGGTGCAGACGCCCGCCTCCGCCGACGCGACCAGGATCTCGCCCAGCGGCGTCGCGACCGTCGTGATGGCGATTGGCGCCGACGAGCTCCTGACCACCATCGCAACGGAATCGTCCATCAGTGGCACTCTAGCGCGGCGGTAGCCGCGCGCCACGCAAGTTGGCAAGCAGGCCGTGGCCGGGGGCGAACCGTGGGCCCACCGCTGCGAGCGGTCGCCGTCCCGCGCAAGACCCATCGCATCCTGTCGCCGCCCGGCGCGTCCGGTCGCCCTCCGTCGCCGGCTGGCGCATCGGGGTCGCGGCGCGGCGGCGCCGGCGCTAGCATCATATTGCCGTCGAGCGCATGGGTCCGGTGGTGGCCTGAGCCGCGCCGAATACCTGTTGCAGTGCAGCCAGATGTGGAATATCGTCACCCATTAAATGTATATACATGCAATGGCCGCCACTACCGATGTTCTGCTGTCAGCCTGCTGCATTCACTGGCGGCGGCGATGACGCCTCGCGACGGGCCGGGCGCGTGGTGGCTCGCGTCGCCGCTGCGACGGGCGACGGACGCGCGGGAACCAGCGATGGACGAGGCGGCTGACCTGGCGCCGATCGATCGCGGCGAGGATCCTCCCCCGCCGCGGCCGCCGCAATCGTCACGCTGGCTCGACCGGATCGCCGTGCGCTCGGTGAACCGGATCGTCATCGTCCAGGTTGGCGCAATCGTCCGACTCGAGGCCGAAGACAACTACGTGCGCATCTGGGCCGACCGGCTCTACCTGCACAAGGACACGCTGAGCGGCCTCGTCGCCAAGCTCGATCCGAGCTGCTTTCTGCGGGTGCATCGCTCGCACGCGATCAACATCGGCCTGGTGCGCGAGCTACGGCCGCAACTGCACGGCGAGTACGCGATCGTGCTCGTCGACGGCACCGAGATCGCGTCGGGACGCAGCTTCAAGAGCCGGATCCAGCAAGCCTTCGGCCTCGCCTGAGACCGTTGCAAGGCGCCGCGTCGGGGGCGTCCGCGCCGCGCCGCCGATTGCTTGCCTTGAGTCGCCCGCTGGGAGCACGATGCCGGGTCAGGTGCCGCCGACCCCTTCGGCCGGCGGCCTGTAGCGCTGCGCATTCTGGGAGGTGCAAGTCATGGGATCCATCAATCATGTCGCGACGATCGTCGCGGGTGTCGCCCATTTCGCGCTGGGCGCCGGCTGGTACATGCTTCTCTCGCAGGCTTGGCTCGCGGCTATCGGCAAGACCGAGGCGGAGCTTCAGGGCGGCCGCTCGCCGCTGCCCTTTGTCATCGCGATCGCCGTTTCGCTGATCATCGCCTACACGATCGCGTGGCTGCTGCCGCGCCTCAACGCGCAGACGCTGGCCGGAGGGATTCGCGTCGGGCTTTTTCTGGCGCTGACGCTGATCGCTACCACGCTTGCCCTGAACTACGGCTTCGAGCAGCGGCCGGTTTCCCTGTGGTTGATCAACGCCGGTTACATGATCGTTGGCTTGGCCCTGGTGGGCGCCATCGTCGGCGGATGGAAGAGAAAGGCGTCGTAAGCTCGCATGACCGGCATCTACGAGCTCGCGCTGTTCGTCGTCTCCGGCGTCCTGCTCAACCTGACGCCGGGCGCCGACACCTTCGCGCTGTTCTTCCTGGCGTTCCTGCCGCAGTTCGTCGACCCGGCCGCAACGGAGCACTTTACCGCGTTCCTGCTGCTGGGCGCGGTGTTCAACATGACCGGCCTGGAATCTTTTTGTTGCGTGGTCGTCCGCCCGTGTGGGAAGGCGCGTTCGCGGGTGGCCCGGGCGCCTGCACGCGCTGCACCGGGTCGCCAGCGCGCTCTGCGTTGCGCTGGGCGTCAAGCTCGCGCTCTCGACGCGCTCCGCTGCCTAGCGGGCGGATTCGAGCCGCCGTCGCGATGGCGCGCCTGCGAGGCGTGCGACGTGGGAGCGGCCAGCGGGATCTAAGCGGGGGGAGTTTCGCCTTCGGGCGGGGGCGCGGCGGCTCCCGTCGCCGCTTCGGATTCGGTCTTCTCGAGCTTGCGCTTGCGCTTTTCCTCCTGCTTCTTTTTCTTTTCCAGCTCCTTTTGCCGCTTCTGGTACTGATAGTTGGGTTTTGCCAAGGCTTTAGCCTCCCGTGGGATCGAATGGCGACGCTTGCCGCCGGCACCCGGCCGGCGCGACGCGAATGGCCACATCTAACGCCATTGTAGGGCAATCCCGCTTCCGGTGTGGCGCGTCGACAATTCGCGCAACAGGCACCACCCAGCTTAACGCCGGCCGGGCCCGAGAACGCCGGCAAGGCGAGCGATCCCCTGCTCGATCCGCCGCTCGCCGAGCGCGGTATAGCCCAGGAGGAGCCCGTTTTGCCGCCTCGCCCCGGATGAGCGGTAGCGCGACAAGGGCACAACGTGCAAGCCGGCGGCCTGGGCGCCAGCGGCGACGATTTCGTCGGGCCACCGCGCCGGCAGATGCAAGGCCGCGTTCATGCCGCCGTTGGTCGGCCCAAGCCGCGCCGGCGATAGTGCGCGGCCGCACGCCGCGGCCAGCGCATCTCGCCGCCCCTGGTAGACCGCGCGCATCTTGCGAACGTGGGCCGCGAAGTGACCGCCGTCGATGAAATCAGCCAGCACCGCCTGCATGAAGCCATGCGTGTGGTCGTCCAACTGGCGGCGCACGGCGCCGAACACCCGCACCAGCGGCAGCGGCAGCACCAAGTAGGCGATCCGCAGCGATGGGAACACCGAGTTGGTGAACGTGCCGACGTAGATCGTGCGCCCGCCGCGGTCGAGGCTGTGAACGGCGGCCAACGGGCGGCCCGCATAGTTGAACTCGCTCTGATAGTCGTCCTCGACGATCCACGCCCCGCTCTTCTCGCCAAAGCGCAGCAGCGCGAGCCGGCGCTCGAGCGAGAGCGTGACACCGAGCGGATACTGGCAGGACGGCGTGACATAGACGAGCCCGGCGCCCGGTGCGACACGCTGTCCATAGTCGACGTCGATGCCGTCGGCGTCGACCGGGATGGCGGCAACGCGCGCGCCGGACATTGCTAGCGCGGCGCGCAGGTTGGGAACGCAAGGATCCTCGACCCAGACGCTGTCGGCGGGATCGAGCAGCACGCGGGCGATCAGGTCGATCGCCTGCATCGCGCTGTTGACGATCAT
This sequence comes from Casimicrobiaceae bacterium, assembly GCA_050742615.1. GTDB lineage: Bacteria > Pseudomonadota > Gammaproteobacteria > Burkholderiales > Casimicrobiaceae > PALSA-1003. Next base: position 7,654 of record JBOIGD010000185.1, read on the forward strand.
CACCTGGCCGGCGTCGCAGTCGACGCCGCGGGTCGTGGCCAGCATTCGCGCGATGGCCTCGCGCAGCGGCTCGTGACCCAGCGACGGAAAGTAGCCGAGGAGCGAGCTGCCGCCGACGCGCCAGCGGCGCGCCGCAAGGCGTCGCCAGACCGCGAGCGGGAACGCGTCGAGCGCCGGCAATCCGGCAAGAAACGGCGCCGGGCGCGGCGGGCTCTCGGAAGCATGGCTCGCGCTGGCGCTGCGGCCACGGACCGAAACCAGCGCCTTGCGACCCAGCGCGCTGGGCTGCCGTCGTTTCAGCGGCACGCCACCGCGAAGGCGCCCCGGAACCTGGGCGGCGACGAAAGTGCCCGCACCAACCCGCCGCACGAGGAAACCTTCGCCATGGAGTTGCGCGAGCGCGTCGTCCACGGTGTTGCGCGCGACGCGCCAATCGGCGGCGAGCGTTCGTGCCGACGGCAGGCGCGAGCCGGGGAGAAGGCGGCCGCCTAGGATCGCGGCCAGGCACGTCTTGTACACCTGGTCGCGCAAGCCCAGGCCCTCGGTCGCGGTGCCTGCGAGCAGCGGCATGATGGCCCCGCGAACGACCCGTTTCACGGCGGCGTCCTCCATCTAAATGGCTCATCATGATACACAGAATTGGCCCTTGCGATAAGGCCATTCGAGCGGCAGCATCGGTGCGTGAAACATAAACCATGACGTCTTTGGCCCGTCTTGCAGCGATCGGCGCGGCCTGCGGCCTGCTTGGCCCGATGCTCGCGCTCGGCGAGGATTCGTCGATCCCGGTCGCGGCGCCGGCCGCAAAGCCCGTCCCCTGCCGGACCGCGGAGCATCGGCAATTCGACTTCTGGATCGGCGACTGGGAAGTGCGCAATCCGGCCGGCAAGATCGTCGGCTACAACCGGATCGTCCCGATCCACAACGGCTGCGCGCTGCAGGAGAACTGGACCGGCAATGGAAACTTCACCGGCACGAGCCTCAGCAGCTACGACGCGGGCCGCAAGCAGTGGCATCAGACCTGGGTCGACGTGGGCGGGAGCCTGCTCAAGCTCGATGGCGGTATTGTCGCCGGCAGCATGATATTGCGCGGCGAGACATTGTTGCTGGATGCCGCCGGCGGCGTCGCGCTGCAAAAGGTGACATGGACGCCGCAGCCCGACGGCAAGGTCCGACAGCACTGGGAGACGTCGAACGACGCCGGAAAAACCTGGTCGACCGCCTTCGACGGCATGTATTCGAAGCGGTCATGAGTCGCAGCAAGACGCGCTGCGGAGGCGGGTTGCCGTCGTGACACCGCAAGATCTGATCGGCGTGCCCACCCGGCTGGGTGCACCGGGCGGCGCCGCGCGGACGCTCGACGAGGCGCCAGCGGCGCCCGGGAGCCGCTGGCTGGAGCGCATCGCCGTGCGCTCGGTCGGCAGGATCGTGATCGTCCCGGTCGCCGCGATCGTTCGCCTCGAAGCCGACGACAACTACGTACGACTATATGCGGACCGCATGCACCTGCACAAGGAGCCGTTGACTCGGTTGTTGGGCAGGCTCGACCCCGCGCGCTTTTTGCGCGTGCACCGCTCGCACGCGATCAACCTGCAGTTCGTGCGCGAGTTGACGCGGCTGCTGCACGGCGAATACCAAATCGTGCTGGCCGACGGCGCCTCGATCCCCTCCGGCCGCAGTTACACCGACGCGATTCGCGCGGCTTTCGGTTTGTTCTATTGAGGATTACTCGACTGGGTGACATCGACGCCAAGACCGTTCGTCTTCCCCGCGAAAGCGGATGGCGGGAATGACGACGATGCTTCAGCCGTTGTCACTGATCTGGTAAAGCTCAGTAAAGCGAAGCGCCCCGCGGGCTCGGCACGAGCTCGCGCTCAGTGGCTGGGCCTGCCCACCTTGGCACCCGACTTGCCGACGAGAAACTCGAGGTCGACGCCCTGGTCGGCCTGCTGCACCGTGTCGCAGTAGAGCCTGACCCAGCCGCGCTCCGAGTGCGGCGGCGGCGCTTTCCACTTCGCCTTCCGGCGCGCGAGCTCGGCGTCGGACACGTGCAGATGGATGCGGCGCCGGGCCACGTCGAGCTCGATCGTGTCGCCGTTCTCGACCAGCGCCAGCGGCCCGCCGGCCGCTGCTTCGGGAGCGGTGTGCAGCACGACGGTGCCGTAGGCGGTGCCCGACATGCGCGCGTCCGATACGCGGACCATGTCGGTCACGCCCTTTTTCAAGAGCTTCGCCGGCAGCGCGAAGTTTCCTACTTCCGGAAACCCCGGGTAGCCCTTCGGCCCGCAATTCTTCAATACCAGGACGTCGGCCTCGTTCACGTCGAGCTTCGGATCGTCGATACGACGGTGCAGGTCGTCGATGTCCTCGAACACGACGGCGCGTCCCCGGTGCTTGAGCAGCTTCGGCGTCGCCGCCGAAGGCTTCAGCACCGCGCCGCCCGGCGCGAGATTGCCGCGCAGCACCGCGATGCCGCCCTGCGGCTTGAACGGCTTCGCCAGCGGCGTGATGACCGCCTCGTTGTAGTTGACCGCGTCCTTGACGTTGTCCCAGATCGTGCGGCCGTTCGCGGTCAGCGCCTTCTTGTGCAGGAATTTCCCGATCGCCTTGATGACGACCGGCAGGCCGCCTGCGTAATAGAAATCCTCCATCAGGTACTGGCCCGACGGCATCAGGTTGACCAGGCACGGCATGTCGCGCCCGAGCCGGTCCCAGTCGTCGAGCGAGAGCTTGACGCCGATGCGACCGGCGATCGCCAGCAGGTGGACGACCGCGTTGGTCGAGCCACCGATCGCGCCGTTGACCATGATCGCGTTCTCGAACGCGTCCTTGGTCAGGATCTTCGACATGCGCAGGTCCTCGCGCACCATATCGACGATGCGCCGGCCGGCCATGCGCGCGAGCACGCGGCGCCTCGAGTCGACGGCGGGAATCGCCGCGTTGGTCGGCAGTCCGATACCCAGCGCCTCGACCATCGAAGCCATCGTCGACGCCGTGCCCATGGTCATGCAATGCCCGGCCGAGCGCGACATGCACGATTCGACCTCGACCATGTCCGACGGCTTCATCGCCCCGGTCTTGAGCATCTCGGTGAATTTCCACACGTGGGTGCCGGAACCGATGTCCTCGCCGCGGAACTTGCCGTTGAGCATCGGGCCGCCGGAGATGCCTATCGCCGGCAGATCGCAGGACGCGGCGCCCATCAGCAGCGCAGGCGTCGTCTTGTCGCAGCCCATCAGCAGCACGACGCCGTCGAACGGATTGGCGCGGATCGATTCCTCGACGTCCATCGCCACCTGGTTGCGGAACAGCATCGTCGTCGGGCGCATCAGCGTCTCGCCCAGGCTCATCACCGGGAATTCGATCGGGAAACCGCCGGCATCGAGCACGCCGTCGCGCACGTGTTGCGCCAGCTCGCGAAAATGCGCGTTGCACGGTGTTGCCTGCGACCAGGTATTGCAGATGCCGATGACCGGCCGGCCGTCGAACTGGTCGTGCGGGATGCCCTGGTTCTTCATCCATGACCGATGGACGAGTGCGTCGCGGTCGTGACGGCCGAACCACTCGGTGGAACGCAGCCGGGCTGCTGCCTTCGAACGCTTTTTTGCCATGCTCGTCGGTTGTCCTTGGGTCGTTCGGTGAAAGATTTCGCCGCCGCGCGCGGCGGCGACGCCGCGGCGGCCGATTCGGTCGCTTACGCAGCGAGGCGCTGTCCGGTCGCCTGGTCGAACACGTGCACCATCGCGGGATCGACGCGAAGCCCGACCCGGTCGCCGGGCCTGACCTGCGGCCTGCCGTGCGTGACCAGAACGATCTGCGACTCGCCCGCCTGCACGAGGAGCTCGGTTTCCGCGCCGGTCGGCTCGACGACGGTGACTTCCGCGGGCACGGCGTCGGCGACGCCGTTGTCCGCGAGCGACAGATGCTCGGGACGGATGCCGTAGGCGATCGCCTGGCCGTCGACGCCCGCCGCGGAGCGCAGCGGCCAGCGCATGCCTCCCCCGGCTTCGATGAATGCGCCGGCGCCGCTGCGGCGCAGCCGCCCGCTGACCACGTTCATCGCCGGCGAGCCGATGAACTGCGCGACGAACAGGTTGTCCGGCCGGTCGTACAGCTCGAGCGGCATGCCGATCTGCTCGACCCGTCCGTCGTGCATGACCACGATGCGATCGGCCATGGTCATCGCCTCGACCTGGTCGTGCGTCACGTACACGGTGGTCGTCTTCAGCCGCTGATGCAGCGCCTTGATCTCGGCGCGCATTGCGACGCGGAGCTTCGCGTCGAGGTTCGACAAGGGCTCATCGAACAGGAACACCTTGGGATCGCGCACGATCGCGCGTCCCATTGCCACGCGCTGCCGCTGCCCGCCCGACAATTCGCGCGGGTAGCGCTGCAGATAAGGATCGAGGTTCAGGATCTTCGCCGCGCGGGCGACGCGCTCCTCGATCGTCTTCGCATCGGCCCTGCGCAGCTTCAGGCTGAACGCCATGTTGGCGGCCACCGTCATGTGCGGGTAGAGCGCATAGCTCTGGAACACCATCGCGATGTCGCGATCCTTCGACTCGACGTCGTTGACCACCTTGTCATCGATCGCGATCGTGCCGGCGGTGATTTCCTCGAGCCCGGCCAGCATCCGCAGCAACGTCGATTTGCCGCAGCCGGACGGGCCGACCAGCACCATGAACTCGCCGTCCTTGATGTCGAAGCCGATGCCGTGGATGACCTTGGTCGACCCGAAGGCCTTTTCGATGTCGCGAAACGATACCGACGCCATGACTCTAAGTCTCCGGTAAACCCGTCGTCAGCTCTTCACCGCGCCGGCGGTCAGCCCACCGACCATGTAGCGCTTGAACGCGTAATAGATCGCCGCCGGGGGCAGTGCGTAGATCAGCCCGACCGTCATCAGAAGCTCCCACGGCGAATCGTCGGCCGCGAGAAAATTGCCCAGCGCTACGCCCAGGGTGATCTGCCTCTCGTTGGACAGCAGCAGGAACGCGTACAGGTATTCGTTCCATGCCAGCAACAGCGCGTACGTGCCGATGGCGACCAGCGAGGGCATCATCAGCGGCACGTAAACCAGCCGGAAAAGTTGCAGCGGCGAGGCCCCGTCGATCCTGGCCGCCTCGTCGAGCTCGTAGGGCAGCTTGTCGGAGGCCTGCTTCAGCACCCAGATCGAGTACGGCGCGGCGATGGTGATCATCGCCAGGATCAGCGCCCACTGGTTGTTCAGCAATCCGTAGTTGCCCATCGTCTTGTACATCGGCACGGCCAGAAACGCCGCCGGGATGAAGTAGGTGAACAGCGCCAGGTTCATCACCAGCCTGCCGCCGCGGACCTTGAGGCGGCTGATCGCGAACGCGGCGCCGGTCGCGACCAGCAGGGTCAGCGCGCCGACGGTGACTGCGATCAGCAGCGAGTTCCACAGCTGCAGCCAGAAGTGCGAGAGGTAGTAGTGCTGCTCGCGGAACACCACCTCGAAGTTGTGCAGCGTCGGATGATCGGGCCACAGCTTGCCGGCGAACGCCGATTCCTTCGGCGAGATCGAGAACAGGAACATGTGATAGACCGGCAGCATCGTCCACAGCAATACCGGGATGCCGATCAGCAGCAGCTTGGCTTCGGTGGTGACGTTCTTCAGCTTCACTTGGACAGCCGCTTCATCATGAAATACACCAGCGGCAGCACCAGCGGCATCGCGCAGACGATGGCCGCCATCGCCAGGTCGACTTGGTCGAGGCGCAGATAGCGGATGCCGAGCGTGGCGAGCACGTGCGTCAGGTCGGCCGGGCCGCCACCGGTCAGCAGGTACACGCTGTTGAAGTCGCCGAGCGTCCAGATCATCGACAGGATTGTCGACGTGAGATAGAGCGTCTGCACCGACGGCCAGGTGATGAAGCGGAATTTCTGCCAGGTGGAGGCGCCGTCGACCGACGCCGCCTCATAGTGCTCGCCCGGGATCGCCAGCCGGCCGGCGATCAGGATCAGCGTCCAGAAAGGCAGCGATTTCCAGATGTGCACCAGGATCGCCATCGTCAGCGCGATCGCCGGATCGTTGAGCCAGTTCGGTCCGTCGGCGCCGGTGAGGCGGAAGATCAGGTGATTGACGAGACCCCATTCGGGGTTGAGCATGAAGCGGATCGACAGGATGGTCGGAATCGAGGGCACCGCCCACGGCAGGATGAAAACCAGCGACAGCCACTTGATCCACGTGCGCGCCTGCACGAAGAACCCGGAGAGGAACAGCGCCAGCGCCATCTTGAGGTTGATGCCGACGATCAGGAAGACGAGCGTGTTGATCACCGAGCGCGTGAAGATCGGGTCATCGACGAGCTTCACGTAGCTCGCCGGATGGCGCGCCAGCCACAGCCCGTAGCCGATCGGGTACAACACGAAGACCAGGAACACCAGCACGTACGGCGTGATCAGGATTAGGCCCCACGTCTGCCAGGACGACAAGCCCCGCTTGGCCGGACCGGCGGGCAGCATCGGCTCGGCGCGCGGAAGCGCGATCGTGGACATGGCCGGAATGCTCTAGCGCGCGGCTCGCGGACCCCGGACGCGCCGGCGCCGCGTCAGCGGGGACCCGGCGGCGCCGGCCGAACGGCACCCGATGGCCGTGGCCCGAAACGCCGGCGCCGGGCCTCGCCTTCCCGCCTCCGCGGGATCGAGGCCAGAAGCGCCGCGCTCGCGACGGTCCGCGCTCATGATGCGCGTTGCCTAGCCTGCGACCGCCTTGATCCGGGCGATCATCTCGTCGACGGCCTTGTCGACCGGCACCTTTTCGCTGACGACGCGGTTCATCGCCTTCGCCCACACGTTCTCGTTGTTGAGAATCGTGAACTTGTAATTCTTGGTGAATTCGAAGGTTACCGTGCCGGCGTGAAACTGGTTGTACACCGACAGCCGATGGCGGTCGGCCTTCCAGAACGCGCTCTCGGCCGCAGCCTTGGTCACCGGGTACCAGCGGCCCAGCGAGCCTTCGACGTACGGGGTCAGGTTCTCCTCCTGCAGCAGGAAAGCGACGAATTCCTTCGCCCGCTTCTTGTTCTTCGCGTTGTTGAAGACCACGCCGGTCTTGACCGCCGCGCGGTACACCATCTTCGAGCCGTCGGGCTTGTTGGGAAAGCCGGCCGTGCGGATCAGCTCGTAGTAATTCTTCTTGGCCTGCGCACGCTGCTCGGCGGTCAGTGTCGCATTGTTGGCGTCGTCCAGCCACTTGGCCGCGATCGAGATCGTCGCGTTGTGCGTCATGATGATCGTCTTGTTGTGGAACGCGACGTTGTTGTCGGGGTCCTTCCAGGACGTCGACGACGGAGGCGTGCAGCCCTTCATGTACGGCTCGGTGTAGTCGCGCACCGCCGAGATCAGGCCCTGCCTGACTTTCGGGTCGTCGACCCGCAGCTTGCCGCTGTCGTCGACCAGCTTCACGTTGTAGGCGTCCATGAACGTCAGGAACGAGTAGAACGAGTCGCTCGAATCCACGCCCATCGGAAAGCCGGTCGCATAGTTGCGCGTACCGCTTTTCTTCCGATACGCCGGCTGCACCTTGTCGCACCAGAACGACCAGTAGCCCTTCCAGTCGGTTGGAATCGCCGATTCCTGGAAGCCTGCGTCGTTCAGCATGTCGATCCAGTACTCGATGTGCATCGTCTGCTGCTTGAGCGGGAAGGCGTAATACGCGCGCTTCTTGGCCTTGTCGTCGTACAGGTACGTCGTCTCGATCGTGTTGGGCAGGAACGTGGCCTTCATCGGGGTGAGGATGTCGGAGAGGTCCTCGAGTTTGCCGTCGAATGCCCATTTTCCGGTGACCTGGAAGTCGTAGACGTCGGCGTAGGCGACGTCGGGCGGGGTGCCGGCGTCGAGCGCCGCCACCGTCTTCGGGATCATGTCCTGCACCGGATACTGCGACAGCTCGACCTTGACCTTGGTCTTGTCCTCGAATTTCTTGATGGCCGCGAACAGCGCGTCGTCCTCGGACTTGTAGAATCCCCTGTTCCACCAGACGTTGAGCGTTTCCTGCGCCAGCGCCTGTGCTGCGAACGCCAGCGCGCACCCGGCAACAACGCCGGTGATGAGCTTCTTCATTTGCTTTTCTCCTTCGCTTTCCCTGGATTGTGAGGCTGCCGCGTGCCGCAACGGGCCGTGGCAGCGTAAGGTCAAGCCAATGCGCTGTCAATGCGAGCCGGAGTCACATGACGGCTCCCAGATACCACGGCACGAACTCGTTCTGTCCGTAGCCGTGCAATTCGCTCTTGCTCTTTCGCCCCGACGCGGTATCGAGGATCATGTTGAAGAACCGCTCGCCGATCTCATCGACCGATGCCGTGCCGTCGACGATCTCGCCGCAGTTGATGTCGACGTCCTCTTCCTGCCGGTGCCACAGCGCGGTGTTCGTCGCGAGCTTCAGCGATGGCGACGGCGCACAGCCGTAGGCCGAGCCGCGCCCCGTGGTAAAGCAGATCATGTTGGCGCCGCCGGCGACCTGGCCGGTGGCCGACACAGGATCGTAGCCGGGCGTGTCCATGTAGACGAAGCCCTTAGCGATCACCGGCTCCGCGTATTCGTAGACCGCGACCAGGTTGGTCGTGCCGCCCTTCGCGACGGCGCCCAGCGATTTCTCGAGTATCGTCGTCAGGCCTCCGGCCTTGTTGCCGGGAGAAGGATTGTTGTTCATCTCGCCGTGGTTGCGGGCCGTGTATTCCTCCCACCACTTGATGCGGCCGACCAGCTTGTCGGCGACGTCCTTGGATACGGCGCGGCGCGTCAGCAGGTGCTCGGCGCCGTAGATCTCGGGCGTCTCGGAGAGGATCGCCGTGCCGCCGTGCCGCACCAGCCGGTCGACCGCCGCCCCGAGCGCGGGATTGGCCGTGATGCCGGAGTAGCCGTCCGAGCCGCCGCACTGCAGGCCGAGCACCAGATGGCCCGCCGGAACGCGCTCGCGCGCCACGCGGTTCGCGTGCGGCAGCATCTCATTAACCATCGCGACACCTTTCGCGATCGACTTGGCCGTCCCACCGGTATCCTGGATGCTGTATGTGCGCAGCAGCGGCCCCTCCTCGAGGCTCTCGGCGCCGAGCAAGGCGTTGATCTGGTTCGCCTCGCAACCCAGGCCGACGATCAGGACGCCGGCGAAGTTGGCGTGGCGCGCGTAGCCGCCCAGCGTGCGCCGCAGCACCCGCATGCTCTCGCCCTGCACGTCCATGCCGCAGCCGCTGCCGTGGGTGAGCGCGACGACGCCGTCGACGTTGGGAAATGGCGCCAGCGCCGCGCCCTTGAAGGCGTCGGCGATGCCGTGCGCAACGGTAGCCGAGCAATTCACCGTCGACAGGATGCCGATGTAGTTGCGCGTCGCGACGCGCCCGTCGGCCCGGACAATGCCCATGAATGTCGCCGGTGGATCGACGTAAGCGGTGGGCTTGACGTCCGCGCCGATCGCGTAATCGCGCGCGAAATCGCCCATCGCCAGATTGTGCAGGTGCACGTGCTCGCCCGGCGCGACCGGCCGCTTGGCGAAGCCGATGATCTGGTTGTAGCGCTTGACCGGCTCCCCGACGCCGATGGCGCGGGTCGCCACCTTGTGCCCCGGCGGGATAAGACCGGACACGGTGACGTGCTCGTCGAGCAGCACGATGCCCGAGACCAGCTGCTGCCGGGCGATGACGACGTCGTCGGCCGGGTGCAGGCGGATGGTGAATGACGTCTTGGTCAGCATCGTGGTCTCCTCTCAAGCGGCGACGACCTGGACCTTGGTGCTCTTCGTCTTGTCCCTGGCCAGTTCGAATGCCTTGACCGCATCCTGCAGCGGGAACTGCCCGGACAGCAGCGGCTTCATGTCGACGCGGCGCGAGGAGATGTAATCGACCGCCCAGTCGAACTCGATGCCCCAGCGGAACGCGCCCTTCAAGTCGAGCTCCTTGGCCATGATCTCGTTGACGACGAAGGGCATCGGCTCGTGCGCAATCGTGCCGACCTGAACGATGGTGCCGCCGCGCTTCACGGCAGCGACGCAGGCCTTCAAGGCGGCGAAGCTCCCGGAAACCTCGAACGCAACGTCGTAGAGCGGCGCCGCCAGCGCGTCCGTCTCGCGGTCGGCGCGGATCGCGCGGTCGGCGCCGACCTGCCGCGCGGTCGCGAGCGGCCGGTCGAGAATGTCGGAGACCGCGATGTGCTTCGCGCCCGCCAACCGCGCGGCGATCACCGTCAGGCAGCCGATCGTTCCCGCGCCGGTGACGAGCACCGACTTGCCGAGGAGCTCGGGCCCGCGGTTGATGGCGTGCAGCGCCACCGCCAGCGGCTCGGCGAACGCGATCTCGCCCAGCGAGACGTCGGCGGCGACCGGATAGCACTGCCGCTCGCCCATGACGAAATATTCGCAGAACATGCCTTGCACGTGCGGGTAGAGGCTGGCGCTGCCCAGGAAGCGCATGTTGCGACACAGCTGCTCGCGACCCTCGCGGCAATAGTCGCATTGGCCGCAGGCGTGCGACGGACTGACGGCGATATTGTCGCCGGCCTTGACGCGCGTGACGCCGGGGCCGACCTTGGCGACGACTCCCGAGGCTTCGTGCCCGGGGATCAGCGGCTCGCGGATCACGAAGCTGCCGTTGCGCCCCTCGTAGTAGTAGTGCAGGTCCGAGCCGCAGATGCCGCCCGCGCCCAGCCGGATCAGCACCTGGCCGGGCCCGATCGGCGGTTGCTCGGCGGATTCGATGCGCAAATCGTCCTTGGCGTGGATGCGGCAAGTGAGCATGAGCCTTCTCCGCGGGTGAGCGCGGCTACTGCCGCGCGTCCCACCCTGTATTGAAGCGTTTGTACGCCTTGTTCAGGTGTTTTTGCATCGCGGCGCGGGCCTCGTCGCCGTCGCGCGCGACGATCGCCTTCAGCACGTTGCGATGCTCGGCTATCGCCGCGAACCAGAGGTCCGGCGTGTCGTAGTGATGCTCGAGCTGCGCGAACAGCGGCCCCATGCGCTCTTCCCAGAGCATTTTCAGCACTGCCACCAGCGCGCCGTTGCCGGTCGCCTCGGCAACACGCAGGTGGAACAGCCGGTCGGCGGCAAGCGGCTGCCGCTTCTCGGTTTCCATGCTCCGCTGCATCTGCGCCAGCGCGTCCTCGATCGCGGCGATGTGCTCCTTTTTCGCCGACCTGGCGGCCAGCGCCGCGCATTCGCCCTCGATGATCCGGCGCGCGCGCAGCAGCTCGAACGGCCCCGACGCCGCCTGCACCTCGCCCCCGTGCCCGTTGCCGCCGCCGAGGACGTAAATGCCCGACCCGATCCTGACTTCGACCAGGCCCTCGACTTCGAGCGCGATCAACGCCTCGCGCACCGAAGGCCGCGAGACGCCGAGTTGCCGGGCCAAGTCGCGCTCCGGCGGCAACCGCTGGCCGACCGCGTATTCGCCCGAGCGGACCAGCGAGCGGATCTGGTCGGCGATCTGCCGATACAGCCGGCGTGGCTCGATACTCTGGATAGGCATGGTCGTGGCCTCGCCGGCGGGCTCGCGCGCGACGCCGCGGCCCCGCGGCAGACGGTCTAGCTAAGCAAAATACACCGATTTGGTCAAGTGGTCTTACCAATTTTAGACCCGTTTGGTAAACTGCGGGCTGCGAGAAGGAGGCAGGCTTGGGTCGGCGATTGGCGGGCAAACTGGCGCTGGTGACCGCGGCGGGACAGGGTATCGGCCGGGCCGCGGTGCTGGCGATGGCGGAGGAAGGGGCGAGCGTCTGGGCGACCGACGTCGATCCCGCGTTGCTCGAACCGTACCGCGGCGTCGCCAACGTCAGCACCCGCGCGCTGGACGTGCTCGACGACTATGCGGTCGGCGCGGCGATCGATGCGCTGCCCCCGCTCGACGTCCTGTTCAATTGCGCCGGCTATGTGCATCACGGCAGCGTCCTCGAGTGCACGCCGCGGGACTGGGAGTTCAGTTTCGACCTGAACGTGCGCGCGATGTACGTCACGATCCGCGGCGCCCTGCCGAAGATGTTGGTCCACTGCGCGCAGAGCGGGAGAAGCGCCAGCATCATCAACATGGCCTCGGTGGCGGGCTCGCTCAAGGGCATTCCGAACCGTTTCGCCTACGGCGCGAGCAAGGCCGCGGTCGTCGGGCTGACCAAATCGGTCGCGGCCGATTTCGTCGCCAGGGGCATACGCTGCAACGCGATCGCGCCCGGCACCGTCGACACCCCGTCGCTGCACGACCGGATCAACGCCTTTCCCGATCCGGCCGAGGCGCGACGGAATTTCATCGCGCGGCAGCCGATGGGCCGCCTCGCCAAGCCCGAGGAGATCGCGCCGGTCGTCGTCTTTCTTGCCTCGGATGAATCGGCCTTCGCCACCGGCGCCGTCTATACGGTCGACGGCGGCATGACCATCTGATCCATGACACAAACGCTCCGTCGCCCCTCGTGCTTCGACACAGGCTCGGCACGGCCGGCGCGTCGTCCACCTGTTCGCCGCGAGCCGATCGAAAGGCGAACCCCATTGAAGGCCAGACCATGAAACTCGTACGCTATGGTGCCGCGGGCCGGGAAAAACCCGGCCTGCTCGACGCCGACGGCAAGCTGCGCGACCTTTCGAGGAAGATTCGCGACCTCGACGGCACGACGCTTGCGCCGGCCAAACTGAAGGAGCTGGCGCGCCTCGACGCGCGCCGGCTGCCGCTGGTCAAGGGCAAGCCGCGCTTCGGCCCCTGCGTGGCCACGCCGTCCAAGTTCGTCGCCATTGGATTGAACTACATCGATCACGCCAAGGAGACCGGCGCTCCCATTCCCGGGCATCCGATCGTGTTCTTCAAGTCGCAGACCTGCATCGTCGGTCCGAACGACAACGTGATGCTGCCGGAGGGCTCGACCAGCACCGACTGGGAGGTAGAGCTCGGGGTGGTCATCTCGCGCACCGCACGGCATGTCGCCGAAAAGGACGCCCTGAAATACGTCGCCGGCTACTGCATCGTCAACGACGTGTCGGAGCGCGAGTTCCAGATGAAACGGAGCGCCTCGCAGTGGAACAAAGGCAAGGGTTGCGACACCTTCGGCCCGATCGGACCCTACCTGGTGACGACCGACGAGATCAAGGATCCGCAGAAACTCGACATGTGGCTCGACGTCAACGGCGTGCGCCGGCAGACCGGCAACACCCGGACGATGATCTTCGGCATCGCCGCACTGGTCGCCGACGTCTCGCGCTACATGACGCTGCTGCCGGGCGACCTCATCACCACCGGAACGCCGCCCGGCGTGGGGCTCGGCATGAAGCCGGCGCCGCAATATCTGAAGGCCGGCGACGTCGTCACCCTGGGCATCCAGGGCCTGGGCGAGCAGCGGCAGAAGATCGTCGCCTTCCGGAAGGGACGCTAATGAGGCAGACCGGCGAGGTCGCGTGAGTCGATGACGGGCATCGACGCCACGCGCGCGCTGTCGCGCGATGCCTTCCTGTATCCGGCACTGGCGGCGAGCCGCACCGGGCGCCTCGCGCTGGATGCCGTGCACACCATGTACTGGGAAGAATCCGGCAACCCGCAGGGCGCGCCCGTCGTCTTCCTGCACGGCGGGCCGGGCGGCGGCACTTCGCCCGACCACCGGCGCTTCTACGATCCGGCGTTCTACCGCATCATCCTGTACGACCAGCGCGGCGCCGGCCAGTCGACGCCGCTGGGCGAGCTCCGCGACAACGACACGCCGCGACTCGTCGGCGACATCGAGAGGCTGCGCGAGCATCTCGGCATCCAACGCTGGCTGGTTTTCGGCGGCTCGTGGGGCTCGACGCTGGCGCTGGCCTACGCCCAAGCGCACGCCGGGCGCGTGCTCGGTCTGGTGCTGCGCGGCATTTTCCTGTGCCGGCCGCAGGAGATCGACTGGTTTCTCTACCGGATGCGCTTCGTGCAGCCCGAGGCCTGGCGCGCCTTCGCCGACTTCCTGCCACCCGCCGAGCGCGGTGAGCTGCTGTCCGGCTATCATCGTCGGCTGACCCACCCCGATCCGGCGGTGCACATGCCGGCGGCGCATCGCTGGAGCCGCTACGAGGGGTCGTGCTCGACCTTGCTGCCGGATCCCGACCTGGTCTCGCATTTCGACGAGGATGCCGTGGCGCTGGCGATCGCCCGCATCGAGGCCCACTACTTCGTCAACGGGATTTTCCTGCCCGAGAACGCGCTGCTGGCCGGCATCGGCCGCATCCGGCACCTGGCGTGCACGATCGTCCAGGGCCGCTACGATCTGGTCTGCCCGATCTTCTCCGCCGACGACCTGCACCGGGTATGGCCGGAAGCCGAGTACATCGTCGTGCCGGATGCCGGCCACTCGGCCCGCGAACCCGGCATTGCCCGCGAGCTGGTCGCGGCAACCGATCGTTTTCGCCGGCGGCTGAGCGGCGCCGGCGCGCGCCGGCGCGCCAGCGCCCGGACAGGCTAGAGAGCGGCCACCGCCTGGCGGGCCGCAACCGAACGCCGCGTCCGGCGCACGGCAAGACACTACGGCTTTTCGGTCTCGCCCTCGGGCGGAACGCGAAATGCAGTCACCTGGAACGACAGGTCGACGTCGTCACCGACCAGGCCCAACGCGTAGTTCATGCCGAAATCGGAGCGTTTGACGACGGTGTCGACTTCCGCGCCGCAGCCGTCGCGGCCGCTGTCCGGGTCCTTGCCGCAATCGAGCCGCGCGACGCGCAGCTCCACCGGGCGCGTGATGTTGTGCATCGTCAATTCGCCGGCGGCTCCGACCAGCCGCGCGTCGTCGAACGTGAGCTGGGTCGAGTGAAAGCGAACGACCGGATAATGCGCGGCGTCGAACATGTCCTCGCCGCGCAGAAACGCATCGCGCGCATTCCATCCGGTGTCGACCGACGACGCATCGACGATGAAATCGATCTGGCCGGCATGCGCCTGAGGATCGAGCACGATGGTGCCGCGCGTGCGGCCGAAATGGCCGCGTTGAATCGACAGGCCCATGTGGCTGACGGCGAACTGCGCGCTGGTGAGCTCGGGATCGACCCGATATACGTCCGGCGCGGCGGCCGCGCTGGCGACGGCGAACGACGCCGCCATGGCCAGCGCCGCGAATCCCGGCAGCAGGCGCCCGACTCTGCGCTCGGACGCAATGGATGGGCGCATCGACTGATTCGCTCGGACGCGGCAGCGGCCGGCTACTCCCGGTAGGCCTCGATCGGGATGGTGATGTGCACCTCGTCGCTGGACGATCGCCCGATGCCCGTCTTCATCCCCCACTCCGACCGCTTGATCGTGGTCGACACTTCCGCGCCGCACATCGGCCGCTTGTTGAACGGATTCTCGCCGCAGGAAAAATTGCTGACCTTCAGTGAGACGGGCCGGCTGGTGCCCAGCATCGTCAGCTCGCCCTGCGCGCCTTCGACCTTGTCGCCGTCGAAGTCGAGCCGGTCCGCCTTGAACATCATCGTCGGATACTTGGCGACGTTGAAATAACCCTCGCCCTTCAGGATGTTGTCGAGCCGCGGGTCGTACGACCTGAGCGAAGTCGTGTCGATCGTGACCTCGATGCCGCCGGTCTTCGCGGCGCGATCGAGCGTCACCTTGCCGCTCAGTTTGGAAAACGTCCCGCGCTGCGTCGTGAAAATCATGTGCCGCACCTCGAATCCTGGCTGCGAATGCACCGGATCGAACACGTAGGTTTCCTCGGCGGCGGCCGCGGCGCCGGCAACGATCGCGGGCAGGAGTGCGATGACGATCGCGCCGGACGGTGAGGCCATGAAGTGACTCCTGGGATCGAGAAGAAGTGCGCGACCGTTCGGGACAACAGCCGTCGCGCCGCGATTATTCCAGTCCGGCGGCGGCCGCGCTACTTGACCGGCGGCAGCACCATGCGTACCCGAACGACGACCTCGTTGGCCACGGTGTCGGGATCGGCCCAGTCGGCGTCGCCGATCCGGTAGTCGAGCCGCTTGATCGTGAAATTGCCCTCGGCGACGCTGTTGCCAGCGGCGTCCTTGCCGAGCACGATCGGCACGACGGCGTCGCGGGCGACGCCCTTGAGGGTCAGCTTGCCGATCACCTCGTACTTGCCACCGCCCAGGTCCTTGATCGAGCTGGAGACGAAGCGGGCGATCGGGAACTTCGCCGTATCGAACCAGGATGGCCTCTTCACCTCGGTTTCGGCTTCGTCGCTGGCCAGGTCGACACTGCCGAGCTCGATGTCGAACTCGGCCTTCGAACGCGCCAGATTGCCCGGCAGGAACACGATGTTGGCTTTCCAGCGGCGGAATCGTCCTTCGACGTTGACACCCATCTGCTTCGACACGAAGCCGATCTCGCTCTTGTCGATGAGGACGCCATCGGCGCCAGCCTGGCCGGCGGCGAGCAGCATCATCCCGAGCGACGGAATGAACGAACGCAAGCGCATTAGCGTGGACCTTTCCCCTGGATTGCCGGCCGCGACGGCGGCAGCATGCGCCTCAACACGGTGTCGCGGTCGACGAAATGGTGTTTGAGCGCTGCCGCGGTATGAACACAGACCAGCGTGAACAGCGTGAAGTTCAACGTCAGGTGGAGCGCCCGGAGCCCGATGGCCAGGGCGCGGTCCTTGGGTACCAGGTCCGGCAGCGGCAAAACCCCCAGATAGACGACCTGGACCCCGGTCGACGAGCTGTATATCCATCCCGACAGCGGTATCGCGAGCAGCAGCGCGTACAGCGCGCCGTGCACCAGCAGCGAAGACCGCTGTTGCCAGGCGGGCATGGCCGCCAGCGGGGAGGGCGCGGCGTGGGTCCGGCGCCACGCCAGGCGGGCGCAGCTCAGCAGGAATACCGTGATGCCGATCCACTTGTGCCAGGCGTACCACTGCAGCTTCTGGCGACCTATCGGCAGGCCGACCATCGACAGGCCGAGGGTAAACCCGCAAACGATCAACAAAGCGGTCAACCAGTGCAGCGCGATCGCCACGCCGCCATATCGCTCGCTCGTTCGCTTTGCCGGCATCGTCGACCCGTGGGTCACGCTCGTCATCTTGTAATCGCTCGGACAACCACTGTCAACGCTCGTTCGATGCTCTTGACGCACCGCTATACTTACAGTGTCGCCATGAATCCTATTCCGTAGCCGATGCCCCACGCCGTCTCCGGCAACGCCGGCTGGCTCGCGCGAAGCCGCGCCGCGGTCTGGCATCCGTGCACGCAGATGAAACGGCACGAGACCTGGCCGCTGCTGCCGATCGCGCGCGGACAAGGCGCGTGGCTGTTCGATTTCGACGGCAGGCGTTATCTCGACGCGGTCAGCTCGTGGTGGGTCAACCTTTTCGGCCACGCGCACCCGAAGATCAACGCGGCGATCGCCTCGCAGCTCGAAGCGCTCGAGCACGTGATGCTGGCCGGCTGCACGCACGGTCCGGTCGTCGAGCTCTCCGAGCGTCTCGCCTCGCTGGCGCCGGGCCATCTCGGACATTGCTTCTTCGGCTCCGACGGCGCATCGGCCGTCGAGATCGCGCTGAAGATGAGCTTTCACTACTGGCGCAACCGGGGCGAGCCGGGCAAGACCGGTTTCGTCGCCCTCGCGCAGGGGTACCACGGTGAAACGCTGGGCGCCTTGTCGGTCACCGACGTGGCGCTGTTCCGCGATGCCTACGCACCGCTGCTGCGAAGGCAGGCGACCCTGCCCTCCCCCGACGCGCGCCTGGCGGGCCACGGCCGGACGGCGCACGAGCATGCGATCGTCGCGGCGGCCGCGCTCGAGGCGCACCTTGCGCAGCATCACGCCGGCATCGCCGCGCTGATCGTCGAGCCGTTGGTGCAGGGGGCAGCCGGCATGGCGATCCACGACGCCGTCTATCTCGAGCGGGCGCGCGAACTGTGCACGCACTATCGCGTGCATCTGATCGCCGACGAAATCATGACCGGCTTCGGACGCACCGGGACGATGTTCGCCTGCGAGCAGGCCGGCGTCGCGCCGGATTTCCTCTGCCTGTCGAAGGGCATGACCGGCGGCTATCTGCCCTTGTCGGCGGTGCTGACGAGCGACGAAGTCTACGCGGCGTTCTACGACGACGACATCGCGCGCGGCTTCCTGCATTCGCATTCGTACACCGGCAATGCGCTCGCCTGCCGCGCCGCCCTCGCGGTGCTCGACCTCTTTCGCGACGAAGCGGTGATCGACGCCAACCGCGTGCGGGCGGCGATGCTCACGGCGCTGGCGCAGCCGCTCGCCACGCATCCGAAGGTCAGCGGCTTTCGGCATCTGGGCATGATCTGGGCGTTCGAAGTGGACAGCGGGCGCGAAGACTTCGGCTCGTGGTGCTTCGCCGCCGCGCTGCAGCGCGAAATGCTGCTGCGTCCGATCGGCCGCACCGTCTACTGGATGCCGCCGTACTGCCTGAGCGACGCGGACATGGCGCTGCTGGCCGCACGCACGCTGGACATCGTCGAATGCGCGTGAGGCGCCGTGCCGCGTGGCATTTGGCGCTCGCGGTGCTGGCGTTCTCGCTTGCCGGCAGCGCTCCCGCGGCACTGCCGCGTGTCATCGCCCGCGCTTTCCTCGACCAGCACATTCCGCTCACCGGTGTCAGCGCCTATGTGCAGGAACTGGGCGACGTGCGTCCGGTGTTCTCGCAGCAGCCCGGGCGGCCAATGAGCGCGGCGTCGACGATGAAGCTGGTGACGACGTTCGCCGGGCTCGAGCTGCTGCGGCCGGATTTCCGCTGGAAGACGGAAGCGTACGCGAATGGCAAGATCACCGACGGCGTGCTGCAGGGCGACCTGGTGCTCAAAGGCTACGGCGATCCGAAGATCACGCTCGAGCAGTTCCAGGAGCTGATCGCCCGGCTGCGAGCGACCGGCCTGGGCCGGATCACCGGCGACCTGGTCGTCGACCGCAGCTACTTCGCGCCCGGGCCCTACGATCCGGCGGCATTCGACAACGAGCCGCTGCGGCCCTACAACGTCGGGCCCGACGCGCTGCTGGTGAACTTCAAGAGCGTTCGCTTCGTCTTCGCGCCCAATGCCACCGGCGACGCAGTGGAAATGCGCACCGAGCCGGCGCTCGCCAATGTCGCGGTGCACGGCGCGCCACGCCTGGCCGCCGGCGAATGCGGCGACTGGAAGGGCGCCCTGCAGGCGCGATTCGACGACCTCGGCGACAGCGCCGAGGTCACTTTCTCCGGGGACTACGCCGCCGCATGCGGCGAGCGCGAATGGTTCGTCGCGCTGCTCGACGGCCCGCACTACGTGCTCGGCGCCTTCGCGCGGATGTGGGCTGACGCCGGCGGCAGCTTCGGCGGAACGGTGCGCGAAGGCTTGGCGCCCGCGGGTACCAAGCCGATCGCGGTCCTGCAATCTCCGCCGCTGTACGACGCGGTCCGCGACATCAACAAGCTGTCGAACAACGTCATGGCGCGGCAGCTTTTCCTGACGCTGGCCACGACCTCGCGACCGCCGCCGGCGACCGCGGCCAATGCGGTGCGCGCGATCGGTCGCTGGCTCGCCCGGCACAAGCTGCGCTTCCCCGAGCTCGTGCTCGACAACGGATCGGGCCTGTCGCGGCGGGCGCGCATTTCCGCGCGCAGCATGGCGCGTCTGCTCGTGGCCGCCGATTCGAGCGACGTGCGGGACGAATACGTGAGCTCGCTCGCGGTCGCCGCGACCGACGGCACCGTCAGGAAGCGCTTTCTGACCGACGAAGTCGCCGACCAGGCATTTCTGAAGACCGGGACGCTCGAAGGCGTCCGCGCCATCGCGGGCTACGTGTTCGACCCGGACGGACGGCGCTTTGTCGTCGTCTGCTTCGTCAATCATCGCAACGCGGCGCGGGCCCAGGCGCCGCTCGACCTCTTGGTGCAATGGGTGTACGACCACGGGCACGAAGAAGCGCACCGGTTCCCGCACTGACGCGGCTCCGGCTGCGCGATCAGGCTGCTATCCCGCCGCGCACGGCGGCGCCTGTTCGATCGGCTCGCCGCGCCGCGCCGGTACGGCGGGACCCGGTTCACATGCCGGAGACCGGCTTGCTGTCCTTGAACAGGACGTAACCGCGAATCAGCCGGTAGAGCACCCAGATCGTCGCCGCGATCCAGATTCCGATCGCGATCGGTATGCCGATCAAGGTTATCAGCGCCAGCCAGCCGACGATGTTCCATAGTACCGAGAACCAGAACGTGCGGATCAGCCAGCGGTAGTGCGACTGCAGCCAGGTTCCGGCCGCCTCGTCACGCTTCACGTACGCGAGAATCAGGCCGATGATGCCGACCAGTCCCAACAGCGGGGTGCTCAACAGCCCTGCCGAGACAAGCGCGGCGACGGCCGCGACGCCGAACAGCGCGTAGACGATCAGCGTCGTCGAAATCAACGACTGCGTGGGAACCGACGGATCAGCCGCCGAAGCTTGCGATGTAGGCAACTCGCTCATGATGACGCTTCCTCCCGGATGCGACGGCCGTCGGCGAACGACGGATGCTGCAATGGGGCCGGACCCGCTTCGGCCGGCGGCGGTCAGTCCGTATAGCGGCGCCCATCCTTGTGCGCACCGTATTCGCCTTCGCCGGCGTCGCACCACATCAAGTCGTCATCCGGATAGAACGCGATGTCGCCCTCGATTCGGCTGCCTACCTCGAGGTACGTCGCGGGCACGCCGCCGCGATTGACCAGCTGATGCGCATCGCGCCTGCCCGCCGGATAACCGGCGCACATGCCCGGCCCGAGGCGCTGCTCGCCGCCGTCGGCGATCAGGACGACCTCGCCCGCGAGGACGTAGATGAACTCGTCCTCCAGCGTGTGCCAATGGCGCAGCGCGGATTGGCCGCCGACGCCCAGCGTGACCAGGTTGACGCCGAACTTGGTGAGCCCGCAGGCATCGCCCAGGCGGCGCTTGGCGCGCTCCGCCACGCGGCTGCGGAACGGCTCGGGATAGCCGCAACGGCGCGTCTCGGCGACAGTGCTCGGATCGAGCGCGGGCAGGTCGAGTCGGCTCATGGTGACGGGACTCCTGATCGGTTCAGCGCGAGGGGCGCCAGCGCTATAATACCCGGCGAGCGGCAGATCCGGGCGCTACCCGGACCCGGCCGATCCGCTCATTGCCTGGAGATGAACATGACTGCAGCAAAGTTCGAACGCAGCCGCGAAGCGCTCGTCAAGGACTTCACCGACGTGCTGGCGGAAGCCGAGGCGCTGTTGAAACAGGCGGCCAAGGAGTCGGGTGAAAAGGCCAGCGACCTGCGCTCGCAGGTCGAGGCCAAGCTGCGGTCGGCCAAGATACGATTGCACGACCTTCATGACGACGCCAGCGAAAGCGCGAAGGCGGCGGCCCGCGTGACCGACGACTACGTGCGCGACAACCCCTGGCAGGCGATCGGCATCGCCGCGGCAGTCGGGTTCCTGGCCGGCCTCGCCTTGAGCCGCCGCTAGCGTCCTGTGGCTGACCCGCACGCCAGACCGGCTGCAGGCCTGGGCGGCGCGCTGTCGAAACTGGGCGGCAGCGCGCTGGCAATGCTGCGCACGCGGCTCGAGCTCGCTACCGTCGAATTCGCGGAAGAACGCGAACGCGCCAAGGAGATGCTGCTGCTGGTGCTGTCGACGATCCTGGTCGCGCTGTTCGCGCTGCTGTTCGCCTCCGTCTTCATCATCGCCTACTTCTGGGACAGCTCCCGCCTGACCGCGGTCGGCGCGGTCACCGGGTTCTACCTGCTGCTCGCGGTCATCTTCCTGGCCCGTCTGCGGCAGCGCATGCGGGAGAAGCACGTGCCGTTCGCAGCCACGCTGTCGCAGCTCGAAGAGGACGCCGAGGCATTGCGGCGCGGCCCATGAGCAGGCGCCTCGATGAGCTGGGTGCGCGGAAATCGCTGCTGGTGGCGCAGCTTCGGCTGCAGCGCATGGAGCTCGCGCTGCATGCCGGCGACGTCCGCAGCGCGTTGCGGCCGGCCGGCCTGATCGGCGGCGCCGTCGCCCAGCCGGCCGCGGTCATCGCACTGGTCGAGACGATCGCGCCGGTGTTCGGGCTGCAGCGCTACGCGCGCTGGGTGCGCCTCGCGTCGATCGCGTTCGCAGTGACGCGCATCGCGCGCAAGTGGCGCGAATCGAACGACTGACCGATCGCGGTGAAGTTCTGGGGCGTCGCGATGGTGCGCGACGAGGCCGACATCATCGAGGCCTTCGTGCGCCACAACCTGACCGTGCTCGACGGGCTCGCGATCTTCGATCATGGGTCGAGCGACGGCACCGCAGAGATTCTCGCCGCGCTCGCCGCGGAGGGCCTGCCGGTGAGCACGGTGGTCGACGCGAACACCGATTTCCGCCAGTCCGCAGTGATGTCGCGGCTGACGCGGGAGGTGTTCGCCGCGCACGATCCCGACTTCGTCTTCCCGCTCGACGCCGACGAGTTTCTCAAGATTCCCGCGCGAACGCAGCTCGAAGCGCGTCTCGCCACGCTGCCGCGGCGAGTCCATGCCGTCTGCACGTGGCAGAACTACGTCCCCGACTTCGCGCGCGAGCTCGACACCTTGGCGCTGCTGCGAAGCGCGCGCCGCGCCCCTGCGCCGCAGCCTCCGGTGACCAAGGCGATCGTGTCGCGGCATTTCCTGCACAGCCCGACACTGATCGCCGAAGGCAACCACATGGTCCTGCAGGCCGGCGAGACCAGCGCAGCGGCGCAAGCACGGCACAGGCCGTTGTCGCCGGACGCATGCGCGATCGCCCACGTGCCGATCCGTTCGGCGGCGCAATTCAGCGCCAAGATCGCCGTGGGCTGGCTTGCCTGCCTGGTGCAGCCGGACCGGCCCGAGCGCCTCTGCTACCACTGGGCCCAGGTATTCGCCCTGCTCCGCGCCGGACGGCCGCTGACGCCGCAGCTGCTGACTGCGATCGCGGCTAACTACGGCCGAGTCGATCCGGCAGCCATCGGCGCGGGTGAAGTCGAGCTGACCGACGATCCGTTTCTGGCCGATTTCCGCAATCGGCACGACGGGGTCGGACGAACCGACAGCCTGGCGCTGGTGCTGCGTTATGCCGAGCGCCTGGCCCGACAGATCGGCGGCAGGGCTTTGCCAGCGGCCTAGAGTCCCAAGGTCTGCCAGAGCGCGTCGACGCGGCGCCTGACCGCGTCCTCCATCAGGATCGGGCGGCCCCATGAGCGCGACGTTTCTGCCGGCCATTTGCCGGTCGCGTCGAGGCCCATCTTGGCGCCGA
>JBOIGD010000186.1:0-21010 GCA_050742615.1 Casimicrobiaceae bacterium
GAGCAGCCGTGGGCCACGCCGATCCTGCTGACCGCTCTCGGAGTGGCGTTCGCGGCGATCTTCGGACGGGTGCAGCCGATGGTGTTCGGCGAGACGACGGCGAAGCGGCTGCCGCACCGGCCGGCGATGATTCCGGTGTTCGTGCACCTGGCGATCGTCCTGATGCTGGGCCTCTACATTCCACCGTTTCTCGCCGACTGGTACCGCCAGGCGGCGCGGCTGATCGGGTAAGCGCGTGGACGTCGCGCCGCTCGGCCTCTCCGCCTCCGCGCTGCCCTGCGCGATTCCCGCGCAGCGCTGCGGCGTCAGCTCGGGACAGCTGCTCGGCGCCTGCCGGCTGGCGTGGGAGCGCGGCGGAGCGCTGGTCGCGCTGTGGGCGAGCGACGAGCGCGATCGCCACCGCGGCTTTTGCGTGCGGGTGCTGCTGCGCGACCGCGAGGGCCTGACGCTGCTCGAGCACACGCTCCCGGACGAGGACGCGCGTTATCCGGACCTGTCGCCGATCTTTCCCGTGGCGAACCGGATGCAGCGCGCGGCGTTCGACTTGGTCGGCGCGCTGTGCGATGCCGACGACCAGCGGCCGTGGACCTGGCAGGCGGCGTGGCCGATCGACCGCTTTCCGCTGCGGCGCGACTTCGAGGTGTCGCCCGCCTGGCAGCCCGGGCAGGAGGACTATCCATTCGTGCGGGTCGAAGGCGACGGCGTGCACGAAATCGCCGTCGGCCCGGTGCACGCGGGAACGATCGAACCGGGGCACTTCCGCTTCCAGGTCGTCGGCGAAAAAGTGCTCCGCCTCGAGGAACGGCTGGGCTACGCGCACAAGGGCATCGAAAAGCGCTTCGAATCGCTGTCGCTCGGCGAAGGCTACCGGCTCGCCGGGCGGGTGTCCGGCGACAGCACGGTCGCCTATGCCTGGGCTTTCGCGCAGGCGGCCGAATCGATCGCCGGCTGCGCCGTGCCGCCGCGCGCGGCATGGTTGCGTGCGCTTTGCCTGGAGCGCGAGCGCGTCGCCAACCATCTGGGCGACCTGGGCTATCTCGGCAACGACGGCGGATTCGCCTTCGGCCATTCGCAGTTCTCGCGCCTGAGGGAGGACGTGCTGCGCCTGAACGATTCCGCATTCGGCCATCGCCTGCTGATGGATGTGATCGTGCCCGGCGGCGTCGTGCGCGACTTGAGCGGCGGTGACGCGGCGGCGATGCGCGCGCAATGCGCTGCGCTCGAACGCGAGATCGTCATCCTGCGCGACATCTACGACGACCACGCGGGACTGCAGGATCGCTTTCGCGACTGCGGCCGGGTGCCGCGCGAGCTGGCGCTCAAGCTCGGCCTCACCGGCCTCGCCGCGCGCGCCAGCGGCCTGCCCGACGACCTGCGCTGCGATTTCGCCTCGGCGCCGTACGACACGCTCGCCGTGCGGCGCGCGACGCAGACCGGCGGCGACGTCGCGGCACGGGTCGCCGTGCGTTTCGGCGAGGCGGTCGAATCGCTGCGGCTGATCGGCGCCATGCTGGCGGCGATGCCCGACGGCGACTTTGCCGCCGCGCTGCCGCGGGCGCCGGCGCCGCGCCTGGCGATCGGTTGCGTCGAAGGCTGGCGCGGCCCGGTCTTCGTGGCGCTGGAAAGCGGCCCCGGCGACACGATCCGCCGCTGCCATCCGCACGATCCGTCCTGGCAGAACTGGCCGGTGATCGAGCACGCCATCATCGGCAACATCGTTCCCGACTTTCCGCTGATCAACAAGTCGTTCAACCTTTCCTACAGCGGTCACGATCTCTGACGCGCGCCGGATCCCGCCATGCTGCACATCCTCCACCAGATCGCCCGCACGGGACGCAAGACCGAGGCCGCGCCCGTGCCGGCGGACGATATGGTCGTCGTCGCCCGGCTGCAGAAGACCATTCTGCGCACGATGGGCCGCGCGCTGACGATCCGCCACGTCGACGCCGGCTCGTGCAACGGCTGCGAGCTGGAAATCCAGGCGCTGGGCAACCCGTACTACAACCTCGAGGGCCTGGGCATTCGCTTCGTCGCGAGCCCGCGCCACGCCGACATGCTGCTGGTGACGGGCCCCGTATCGAAACACATGGCGATCGCGCTCAGGCGCACCTACGACGCCACGCCCGAGCCGAAGCTGGTCGTCGCGGTCGGCGACTGCGGCTGCTCGGGCGGGATCTTCGGCGAGAGCTACGCGAGCCTGGGCGGTGTCGCGAGCCTGCTTCCGGTCGACGTAGCCATTCCCGGCTGTCCGCCGCCGCCGCGCGCGCTGCTGCAGGGCATCCTCGCGGCGATCACCGCGCACCGGCCGCCGCTCGAGCCGACGACGGCAGCCGACGGCACGGCGCGCAGCCCACCGCCGTCGGACGCGCTAGATAGCCCTTGAAATCGACCGCGGCGGCGGCATGTATCGGTCGTGCGCGGCCTTGGTCTTTCCCTCCGGCCGCCAAAACGAATGGAGATGAGCAAATGACCAGTCTGATTCGCTATTACGAACCGCTGGACCGGGTCTTCGACCGCGCGTTCAGCGCCGTGGCCGGCAACGGCAACGGCAACGCGGGCGCGGCCGCCCGCAGCATTGCGCTCGACGTCGTCGAGACGCCGGAAGCCTACATCGTCAAGGCCGAATTGCCCGGCATCGCGAAGGACAAGATCGAGGTGAACGTCGAGGATCGCAACGTCACGATCGGCGCCGAATTCAGCCAGGAAACCGACGCTGACGGCAAGACGCTGTGGCAGGAGCGCAGCTTCGGTAAGCTCTCGCGTGCGATCCGTCTGCCCGAGCCCGTCGACGCCAACGGCGCCCAGGCGAAGCACGTCGATGGTGTCCTGCAACTGACGCTGCCGAAGGTCGCCAAGGCCAACAGCCGGCAGATCACGATTCAGTAGTCGGCTGCGTCGGTAGAGATGAAGCGCGGCCGCGAGGCCGCGCTTCATCGATGCATTCCCGCGACGGCGGTCCCGACGCCGCTCGAGCGATCGCGCGGCGCCTTCCCGGCGCCGGCGCCCGCTCCGGACAGCGGCTGCGCAATGCCGCCACGCGCCTAGCGCGTGGCCTGGATGTCCCGGGCGTTGAGCTCCTGCACCGGTCGTGCATTCGTCGGATACGTCTTGCCGAAATGCGCGATCTGGTCGGCCGAGAGCTGCACTGGCGTTTTCAGCACGAACCAGGTCACCTTTTCGCTGCAGGGCGGGGTCGTCAGCGAGCCGGCGAACGTGTAATAGCCCTTATCGCGCGGCAGCAGGTCGAGCGCGTTGATCTTCACGGCGTCGACCACCGTCGGCTTGTCCTTGGCCTGGGGCTGGTGGCTCCAGAGCGTCTTGATCAGCGGATTCTCCTTGCCTTCGTCGAGGAAGACCGCGACGACGGCGAGCTTGCCGTCCTTGCCCCTGTGCACGAGCTGGACCTCCATCTCGTGGCCCTTGCCGCTGACCTTCTCTTCGCTCGGCTTGTGGAAGTGGAACTGCACCAGCTCATAGTGCTTGCCGTTGACCGAGATCGAGCTGCCCGGCGCGTAGTCGACCTCGATCGTGTGTCCGTTGTCGGTGATCCTGAGCGGCGACGCCTGGTAGTTGAAAAGCAGCGGCGAGAGGTCGCCCTTCCTGGCTCCGGCGTCGGGAATGTCGATCGGAGACTGCGTCTTCCCCTGCGCACACAAGGCGAAATCCTTTCCAAGCTTCCCCCACTTCGCCGGCCCGGTCGCGCCCGAGTAGCTCCATTGGCCGGGGGGCGCCGCCAGGCACGATCCGGCGATGCCGACGGCGACGAGCATCCGCGGCAGGCAGTTCCAAATGCGTTCCATGGCTCCTCCTTCCGACTTTTTCCACGAGATCCCGGTGCGGCGCCAATCCGTCGCGTCGCATCCGCGCCTTAGCCGAGCAGATCGGCCGCGGCCTTCCTGCCGCGCCCGTTGCGCAGGGCGGCGGTGTCCGCGGCGGCGCCCTTGCGGGCCGCGTGCCGGTCGAGCACCGGCTTCAAGTACCGTCCGGTGTAGCTGCCCGACGTATTGCCCACCTGCTCGGGCGTGCCTTCGGCGATGATTTGCCCGCCGCCGGCGCCGCCCTCCGGACCGAGGTCGATCACCCAGTCGGCGGTCTTGATGACGTCTAAGTTGTGCTCGATGACGACGACGGTGTTGCCATGGTCGCGCAGACGGTGCAGTACCGTCAGCAGCATCTCGATGTCGTGGAAATGCAGCCCGGTCGTCGGCTCGTCCAAAATATACAGCGTCCGGCCGGTATCGCGTTTCGACAACTCCAGCGCCAGCTTGACCCGCTGCGCCTCGCCGCCGGACAAGGTCGTCGCCGACTGGCCGAGCGTGATGTAGCCCAGCCCCACGTCGAGCAGTGTGGCGAGCTTCCGCGCGACCACCGGCACCGGCTCGAAGAAGGCGTGCGCCTGCTCGACCGTCATCGACAGGACGTCGTGGATGTTCCTGCCCTTGTACTGGATCTCGAGCGTCTCGCGGTTGTAGCGCTGCCCGTGGCAGACATCGCAGGACACGTAGACGTCGGGCAGGAAGTGCATCTCGACCTTGATCAGGCCATCGCCCTGGCAGGCCTCGCAGCGCCCGCCCTTGACGTTGAACGAGAAGCGCCCGGGCCCGTAACCGCGCTCGCGCGCCTCCTTGACCTGCGCGAACAGTTCGCGGATCGGCGTGAACAGGCCCGTGTAGGTCGCCGGATTCGAGCGCGGCGTGCGCCCGATCGGGCTCTGGTCGACGCTGATCACCTTGTCGTAGTGCTCGAGGCCGTGCATTTCGGCGTACGGCGCCGGCTCCGCGGTGCTGCTGTACAGCTGGCGGGCCACCGCGTGGTAGAGCGTGTCGTTGATCAGCGTCGACTTGCCCGACCCCGAGACGCCGGTCACGCAGACGAACACGCCGACCGGCAGATTCAGCGTGATGCCCTTCAGGTTGTTGCCGGTCGCGCCGGTGATCGTCAACGCGTGCTTCGGGTCCACCTTGTGGCGGTGCGCC
The DNA here is from genome assembly GCA_050742615.1 of Casimicrobiaceae bacterium. GTDB lineage: Bacteria > Pseudomonadota > Gammaproteobacteria > Burkholderiales > Casimicrobiaceae > PALSA-1003. The sequence goes on from JBOIGD010000186.1 coordinate 4,977, forward strand.
GGGATCGGGATCTGGCGGTGGCCGGCCAGGTACTGGCCGGTCAGCGAATGCGGCGCGCGACGGATCTCTTCCGGCGTGCCTTGCGCGACGATCTGGCCGCCGTGCTCGCCGGCACCGGGGCCCATGTCGACGACATGATCGGCGGACAGGATCGCGTCGGTGTCGTGCTCGACCACGATCACGCTGTTGCCCAGGTCGCGCAGGTGCTTCAACGTCGTCAGCAGCCGGTCGTTGTCGCGCTGATGCAGCCCGATCGAGGGCTCGTCGAGCACGTACATGACGCCGGTAAGTCCCGAGCCGATCTGCGACGCAAGCCGGATGCGCTGCGCTTCGCCGCCCGACAGCGTCTCGGCCGAGCGGTCGAGCGACAGGTAGTCGAGCCCGACATTGTTCAGGAACTGCAGGCGGCTGACAATCTCCTTGACGATCTTGTCGGCGATCGCCTGCCGCTGTCCCTCGAGCTTCAGCTTGCGGAAGAATTCGCCGGCTTCCTTCAGCGGGCGGTTGCTGATCTCGTAGATCGCCCGCTCGTCGCCGGGAGGCCCGACCTTGACGTGCCGCGCCTCGCGCCGCAGGCGAGTGCCTTCGCATTCGGGGCAGGGCTTCGAATTGAGGTATTTGGCGAGCTCCTCGCGCACCATGATCGAGTCGGTCTCGCGGTAGCGGCGCTCGAGGTTCGGGATGATGCCTTCGAACGCGTGTTCGCGCACGACCGTCTTGCCGCGGTCCGACAGATACTGGAAGGCGATCTTTTCCTTCTCGCTGCCGTACAGGATCATCTGCTGGATGCGCTCGGGCAGCTTGTCGAAAGCCCTGTCCAGATCGAAACCGTAGTGCTTGCCGAGGCTCTGCAGCATCTGGAAATAGAACTGGTTGCGGCGGTCCCAACCCTTGATCGCGCCGGACGCGAGCGAGAGCTGCGGAAACGCCACGACCCGCTTCGGATCGAAAAAGCTGATGGCGCCCAGCCCGTCGCAGCGCGGGCAGGCGCCCATCGGATTGTTGAACGAGAAAAGGCGCGGCTCGAGCTCGGAAAGCGAGTAGTTGCATATCGGACAGGCGAACTTCGCCGAGTACAGATGCTCGACGCCGGAGTCCATCTCGACCGCGATCGCGCGGCCGTCGCCGTTACGCAGCGCCGTCTCGAACGATTCGGCGATTCGCTGCTTCAGGTCCGCCCGCACGCGCAACCGGTCGACGACGACCTCGACCGTGTGCTTGGTGTTCTTGGTCAGCTTCGGCACCGCGTCGATCTCGTACACCTTGCCGTCGACGCGGACGCGCACGAATCCCTTGGCGCGCAGCTCGACCAGGAGCTCGGCTTGCTCGCCCTTGCGATTGACGACCGCCGGCGCGAGGATCATCAGCCGGGTCTCCTCGGCCAGCGTCAGGACCGCGTCGACCATCTGCGAGATCGTCATCGCGGCGAGCTTCTGCTCCGGGTGGTTCGGACAGTACGGCTCGCCGACGCGCGCGAAGAGGAGCCGCAGGTAGTCGTGGATTTCGGTGACGGTGCCCACCGTCGAACGCGGATTGTGCGAGGTCGCCTTCTGCTCGATCGAGATCGCCGGCGACAGCCCTTCGATCAGGTCGACGTCGGGCTTTTCCATCAGCTGCAGGAATTGCCGCGCGTACGCCGACAGCGATTCGACATAGCGCCGCTGCCCTTCGGCATAAAGTGTGTCGAAGGCGAGCGAGCTTTTCCCCGATCCCGACAGGCCGGTGATGACGATCAGCCGGTGGCGCGGCAGGTCGAGGTTGATGTTCTTGAGATTGTGGGTGCGCGCACCCCGGATGCGGATGTAGTCCATGGTGTTTCGTTACGCTGCGAAGGCCTCGGGCAACCTGCTAATATACTCCTTTTCGCACGCTCGTTCGATGCCGACCTGCGTCCCGCGCGCAGGGCGCGTCCGACAGCGCGAGCGTCGCCGATTCAGCCATGCGGCCGATGAACGTGTCCGCCGCGGCGGCATAGAATCGAACGACGCAATTGACGGGAGAAGCAAGGATGGCTTCGGTGAACAAGGTGATCCTGGTCGGCAACTTGGGCCGCGATCCGGAAACGCGCTACACGACCGGCGGCGAAGCGGTGACCAACGTGTCGATCGCGACCACCGACAGCTGGAAGGACAAGGCCGGCGAAAAGCAGGAGCGCACCGAGTGGCACCGCGTCGCCTTCTTCGGCAAGCTCGCCGAGATCGCCGGCGAGTACCTGAAAAAGGGCAGCCAGGTCTACGTCGAGGGGCGGCTGCAGACGCGCAAGTGGCAGGACAAGGAAGGGCAGGAAAAATACACGACCGAAATCATCGCCGACCGCATGCAGATGCTGGGCAGTCGCGCCGGCGCGGGTGGCAACGAGTCGGCGCCGGAACGCGAGCGCAGCACGGGCGGCGGCACCAAATCCGGCGGCGCGGCGCCGGCTAAGAAGAACGTCGACGACCTGGACGACGACATCCCGTTCTAAGGCTTGACGGGTCCGCCCGGTCGCCGCCGCGTTATCGTCGTCCGGCGCGGGCGCCGCTTCCGCGAAGGCTGGGGCCCAGGCAGCGACACGTCAGGCGCGATACCGCGGTCTGGAATCCCGGCCGTCGCTCGGATGACCATTACGTCGGCGGAACGGTTCTTTCGCCAGAACGGCAGCATGGTCGCCGCCAATTCGCGGCCGTCCGACCCCGGTCAGCGGCTGCGCACGCCGGAATCGCCGACATCCGGCGGCGCGGACTGGCGGACGACGCGTCCCCGCTCCGCCGCGGTGGGCACCGGCTGCGGGGGAGCCTCGCGCACCGCCAAACCGGTCGCGGGCACGGACTGCGGCGAGGGAACGACCACGCGCGGCATCGTCGGGGGCGGCGCAGCGACGACCCGTGGCAGCGCGGCCGGCTGCTGCGAAGGAACGATCACCCGCGGCAGCGCAGGGGCCGCCGGCGCGGCGCGCCACTGCGGCGCCGCTTGGCCCTGCGGAGCCTGGGCGGGCGGAACGGCAACGCTGTGCGGCGCGCGTGGCGCCGTTGCACTGCGCACCTCGGCGGGTGCCTGCCGATACGCGGGCGCCGTTGCACTGCGCACCTCGGTGGGTGCCTGCCGATACGCGTGCGCCGGTTGCGGCGCGGGAATCGCGCGGGGTGCCACCTCGCGGCCAGGCACGGACACCGTCGCACCGGAGCGAACCCCTCGGCGCACCTCGGCGGCACGCCGCTCGACGTTCACATACCGCTGCCGCACGACCGGATTGGCGTAGGCGACGCCGCGCCGATGCTCCGGGACGTGGCGCCAGGTATCGTTGCCACGGTAGAAGTTGCGGTATTGCGGCCGGTTGAAGAAGTCGCTGCGGCTGGCGGTCACGCGGATGCTTCCCGCCTGCCACTCGGGGCGCGCCCACCCCCAATGGTTCCTGTTGACGTGGCACGGCCGTCCCCAGACGATCCCGATGCCGATGCGCCGCACCGGGTAACCATAGAACGCCGGCGGGTACCAGAAAAAGGGCTGAAACGTCGGCACCCACCACGGCCCGTAGACCACCTGGGGATCGTAGACGGGCACGTACACGTCGTCGGGCTGCGCCGGCTCGATGACGATTTCCTGGTCCTGGACGTAAACGCGCTGCTGATCGGAGTCCTGCAGCGTACCGGTGGCCTGCGCGCGGCTGCGCAGGGCCTGCACCGTATCCATCACCTGCTGCTGATTTGTCAGGAAGGCGTCACCCAGCTGCTGCGTCCACTCGAGCTGGTCGCTCATCATGGCCAGCACCTGCGGAAAGGCGGCGAGCGACTGCACGCTGGGATCCCAGCGCTTGCCGCGCAGCGCATCGTCGAGCGCGCTGCCGTTCAATCCCGGGTTCTGCTGCACAAAGCGCGCGGCCTCGATCACTTCGAGCGGATAGGTCGACGCGATCAGCACTTGCGACAGAAGATCGTCCGGGTAGAGCGCGATCGGCGCGAGCAACGCGTCGAGCTGCTCCTGCGGCAGGAAACTGACCGACTGCGTGCTCGCGTCGGCGGGCTCGCCGTACGATTGCGCATGCGAAGGCGACACGATTCCCGCGAGGACGAGCAGCATCGCCAAAGCGAGCAAGCGCGCGAACGCGGCATGCATGCCGTCCCGCCGCGCTGCGGCGCGGCCCTCGCGCGGTGCGGCGGCGTTGTAACGATAGGTTTCGGCTGGCATGGTCGATACTCCCCGACGGGGCTAACACTTGCTGCCGGTTCGCTGTTCCGTCGCGGCGGCGCGAAAGCAATGCCCAAGAATCAGCATACGCCTTCGATCATTAAACGCGTCGGGGTGTCCGGACGACAACATCGCGCCGGGATTTCTTCGTAACAACTTGTTGCGCTGCGCACCGGAACGCCCCGACGCGACGCGCCCTGCAAAGGCGATGCAGCGGCGTAGCGGGCGGCAGTCAGCCCACGGTCGCGGTGCCCGCCGTTGCGCGCTCGGCGCAGCAGGCGGCTTCGATCACCGCGCCGCCAAGACACGCCTCACCGTCGTAGAGCACCAGGTACTGGCCTGGCGTCGGCGCCCATTGCGGATCGTCGAAGCGGACGTGCCATCGAGTGGCGTCGAGCGGCTCGATACGGCAAGGTGCGTCGGGCATGCGGTAGCGCGTCTTGGCCGCCAGCCGGCGGCCAAGCGGCGCCGTCCCGGCGATCCAGTGCATCGGACCGGTGTCGACCGCGTCGGCGTAGAGCCGCGGGTGGTCGTGGCCCTGCACGACGATCAGCGCGTTGCGCGCGCGATCCTTGCCGGCGACGAACCAAGGCGCATGGCCGCCGCCGCGCGTGCCGCCGACTCCCAGCCCCTGCCGTTGCCCGAGCGTGTAGTAAGCGAGCCCCTGGTGCCGGCCGACGACGCCGCCGTCGGCTGTCTCGATCGAGCCCGATTCGCGCGGCAGATAGCGCGCCAGAAATTCGCGAAACGGCCGCTCGCCGATAAAGCAGATGCCGGTGGAATCCTTCTTGGCGTGGGTCGGCAGGCCCTGCTCGCGGGCAATCGCCCGCACGTCGCGCTTGGCGATCTCGCCGACCGGAAACAGCGTGCTGCCGAGCTGCGCCTGCGTCAGCTGGTGCAGGAAGTAGGTCTGATCCTTGCCGATGTCGGCCGCCTTGCGCAAGGTGACGCCGCGCGCGCCGTGCGCGAGCCGCGCGTAGTGCCCGGTCGCGATGCGCTCGGCGCCAAGCCGTCGCGCATGGTCGACGAAGGCCTTGAACTTGATCTCGCTGTTGCACAGCACGTCGGGGTTCGGCGTGCGTCCCGCGCGGTACTCGTCCAGGAAGCGCGCGAACACGCGATCGCGGTATTCGGCGGCGAAATTGACGGCTTCGAGATCGATGCCGATGACGTCGGCCACCGACGCTGCGTCGACCAGGTCCTGCCGCGACGTGCAGTAACCGTCGTCGTCGTCCTCCCAGTTCTTCATGAACAGGCCGACCACCTCGTGGCCCTCGCGCTTGAGCCGCCACGCAGCGACCGACGAGTCGACCCCGCCCGATAATCCGACGACGATGCGCTGCTTGCCGCTCATGGAAGCCTAGGATGCTGCTAAGGTGCTGATTATAAGCCTTTTTGAGCCACAAAAAACAACAACCCGGCCCCTTGCGGGCGCCGGGCTGTTCCCGTGACGGTTTGGCTTACTTGGCGGCCGGCTTGTCGGTCGACGCTGCCATCGGCTTGTCGGCGTTGGCCGCGGCCTTTTGCTTCATCGCCTTGTTGGCCTGCTTCTTGGCCTTCTTGGCGGCGCGCTTCGCCTTCCGGGCTTCCTTTTTCGCGGTCTTGGCCGATTCCTTGGCCATCGCCTCGTCCTTCTTGGCGGCGTCCCGGGCCGCCTCGGCCTTGGCCGGGGCCGCGGTCGCAGCGGGCGCAGCGGTCGCAGGCGCTGCCGTGTTCTGCGCGGCGGCGGCCAGCGATACGACAAACGCGCCTGCGAGCAGCGCGGTCAACAGCTTGGTCATGGTTTTGTCCTCGATTTCAAAGTTGGTTGGTCGACACTTCGATTCCGTGTCGCCGCCATTAACGGCACCCTGCCGCGATCGGTTGACAGAGCGAGGCTTCGCGTGCCGGGCGTTCATCGCCAGCTCGCCACCGGCCAACCGCGGGCTGCCGCCTCTGCTGCCAGCAGCGGATCCGGATCGATCGCCACCGGATGCGAGACCGCCAGCAACAGCGGCAGGTCGTTGTGCGAATCGCTGTAGAACCAGGACTGGGCAAAGTCGCGCAGGCTTCGGCCCTGCGCGTCCAGCCAGGCGTCCAGGCACGCGAGCTTGCCCGCCCGAAAGCACGGCTCGCCCACCGCCCGCCCGGTGAACCGGCCGGCGACGATCTCCGGCTCGGTGGCCACCAAATGGGCGATGCCGTACAACGCGGCGATCGGCCGCGTGATGAAGCTGTTGGTCGCCGTCACCACCGCGACCAGGTCGCCCGCGGCGAGCCGTTCGGCGACCAGCCTCTGTCCCTCCGGCAGCAGCATCGGCCGGATTTTCTCGGCGATGAACCGGTCGCGCCAAGCCAGCAATGCCGCCGGCTCGTTTTCCGCCAGCGGCCGCAGCTGGAACTGGAGAAAGGCGTGGATGTCCAGCCGTCCCGCCTTGTAGTCGGCGAAAAACGCCGCGTTGCGGCGCTCGTAGGATTCGGCGTCGACCGCGCCCTGCTCGATCAGGAACTGTGCCCAGCCGTAGTCGCTGTCGCCGCCGAGCAGCGTGTTGTCGAGGTCGAGCAGCGTCAGGCGCTGCGCGAACCGAGCCGTCCCGCTCATGGGCCGGCCCGCTGCAGCCAGGCCTTGAGCAGCGGCACGGTGATCGGTCGCTTGCTGGCGAGCGATGCGCGATCCAACGCGGCAAGCGTGGCCAGCAGCGACGGCAGGTCGCGGCGGCCGTGCCGCAGCAGGTAATCGATCACCTCGGGCGAGAGCGCGAAGCCGCGCTGGGCGGCGAAGGCCGCCATCGCCGCCGGCTTGTCGGCGTCGGACAGCGGCAGCACCTCGTAGACCAGCCCCCAGCCCAGCCGCGTGCGCAGATCCTCGCGCAGCGGCAGCGCGGCCAGAGGCGTGCGGCTCGCGGCGACCAGCCGTCCGCGGCTTTGCTTCAGCGCGTTGTACAGGCTGAAGATCGCCGCCGCCGCACCGGCGTCGGCGGAGTCGACGCGATCGACGACCACCAGCGCGTCGCCCGGATCTATCGTCGCCGCGGCCAGCTCGCCGGGGTGCGCAAACCCGCGCGCCGCAACGCGCTGCTCGTGCGCCAGAGCGATCGCCGCCTGCAGCAGATGCGTCTTGCCGCCGCCGGCGGCGCCCCACAGCAGCAGCCCGGTCTCGTCCACCTGCCCGCCGACGAATCGCGGCAGCAGCGCGACCAGCTCGGCGTTTCGCCCCGGCAGGAAATTGGCGAGCCGGGGCGCCTCCGCCGGCGCGAGCTCGAAGATCAGTTGTTCCATCGTCGGTGCGTCGCGCCGGGACCGCATGGAGTTGGGGCTTCGCGGCGCGCCGGCGGCGCCGCGAACGGCGCCGGATGCCGGCCGCTCACTGCCGTCGCGGCCACTTACCGGTACAGCGCGGATGCGTTGTAGGCGCTGCGCATGTGCCGCAGCGCGACCAGCAGCACCGCGCTCGCCGGCAACGCCAGCAGAACGCCGGCGAATCCGAACAGTTGCCCGAAGGCCAGCAACGCGAAGATGACCGCCAGCGGATGCAGACCTATCCGGTCGCCGACCAGCCACGGCACGAGCACGTAACCTTCGAGCAACTGGCCGACGCCGTACACCACGAGCACGGCGACGAAGCCCGGCCAGCCGTTCCACTGCAGCAGCGCCGCCAGCACGCCGAGGACCAGCCCGAGGCCGAAGCCGACATACGGAACGAACACCAGCAGGCCGGTGAGGATGCCGATCGGGACGGCGAACTGGAGTCCGGCGATCGACAGCGCGACCGCGTAATAGATCGCCAGCACGATCATCACCGAGGCCTGCCCGCGCAGGAATTCGGCCAGTACGTCGTCGACCTCCAGAGCGAGCGCGCGCCCTTTCGCCACCCAGCGCCTCGGCGTCAGCTCCTCGAGCCGCTCGAAAATCCGGTTCCAGTCGCGCAGCAGGTAGAACATCACCACCGGAATCAGCGCGAGATTGATGGTGATGGCGAGGATCAGCGTGCCTCCGGCCTTGACGCCCGACAACAGCTTCATCGACACCGCCTGCGCGCCGGCCAGGTTGTCGGCGATCATCTCCTTGATCGATGCGAGATCGAGCTGCAGCGTGATGCCCAATTTCTCTTCGAGCCACGGCGCGAACGTGTTTTGCAGCATGACCGCGAGATCCGGCAGGCGCTTGACGAGCTGTGCGAACTCGGAATGCACCAATGGCGAAAGGATCAGGACCAGGGCGAAAACCACCAGGATGGTCACCGCCAGCACCAGCAGCGCGCCCACCGTCCGTGGCACGTGGTGCCCTTCGCCCCAGCCGACGGCGGGCTTGCCGATGTAGGCCAGGATGGCGCCGATCAGGAACGGCGTGAGAATGTTCCCGAGCAGGTGCAGCAGCAGGGCTATGACCAGGGCGACGGCGATGATCCATACGTACTGCTGCGGACTCAGCTGCTGCCGCTGCCCCTGCGCGTGACCGCGTACGGCGCCGCGCGGGGCTGGCGTGTCGTCCGGCGGCCGGCTGCCTGTTGTCATTTCCGGTAAAATCCTCCCCGCGCACTTTACCGCGCGCCACGCCGCGACTCAATTCAAATTGCCAACGACACGGTTGCCGGCCCTGCCTTGCCGCGAACCCGACCTGGATCCCGGCCCGTCGCCGGGGCGACAAACCGCGTGAGCACACGCCGGCCGAGACTTTATTGAGCCCTCCCAAGAGCACTCCCGAACCATCGCTTTCGTATCGCGATGCCGGCGTCGACATCGACGCCGGTGACCGGCTGGTCGAACGCATCAAGCCGTTCGCCAGGCGAACGATGCGTCCGGAGGTTCTAGCCGGCATCGGCGGCTTCGGCGCCCTGATCGAGTTGCCCCGGCGCTATCGCACGCCGGTCCTGGTCGCCGGGACCGACGGCGTCGGCACCAAATTGAAGCTCGCCTTCGCGTTGAACAGGCACGATACGATCGGCATCGACCTGGTCGCGATGAGCGTCAACGACATCCTGGTCCAGGGCGCCGAGCCGCTGTTCTTCCTCGACTATTACGTCTGCGAAACGCTCGACGTGGCGATCGCCAGCGAAGTGATTCGCGGCATCGCGCAGGGCTGCGAGCAGGCTGGCTGCGCGCTGGCCGGCGGTGAGACCGCCGAGCATCCGAAGGCATTCGTTCCCGGCGAATACGACCTCGCGGGCTTCGCCGTCGGCGTCGTCGAGAAATCGCAGGCGATCGACGGGCGCGGCATCGCCGCCGGCGACGTCCTGCTGGGCCTCGCGTCCAGCGGAGCGCACGCCAACGGCTTTTCGCTGATTCGCCGGATCCTCGAGCGCTCGAACGCCGATCTCGCGCAGCAGGTCGCCGGCGTCACCGGCGCGCGCACGCTCGGCGCGACGCTGCTGGAGCCGACGCGCATCTACGTCAAGCCCGTGCTCGCGCTGCTGGCCGAATGCGACGTCAAGGGCATGGCGCACATCACCGGCGGCGGCTTGACCGAGAACACCCACCGCATGTTTCCCGACGGCGTGGCAGCGCGCATCGACAGCGCCGCATGGCCGCGGCCGGCGATCTTCGACTGGCTGCAGCGGCAGGGCAAACTCGACGATGCCGAAATGCACCGTGTGTTCAATTGCGGCATCGGCTTCGTCATCGTCGTCCCCGCCGCCGCGGCCGACGCCGCGACGGCTCGCCTGCGCGAGTCGGGCGAGACCGTGTACGCGATCGGCACCGTCGTACCCCGCGCGCCGGGCGCGCCGGGAACCGTCGTCACGTGACGATGGCGCGCGCGCGGCGGCGGATCGACATGATCGTCGTCCCGGCGCAGGCCGGGACCCAAGCTGCGTTCGCTGTAAAGGAGCCCCCTTGGGCCCCGGCCTGCCCCGGGGCGACGAAATGAAGCGCCGGGGCAACAAGGGGGCGACTAGGTGAAGGGCCCAGAGTGAAGCGCCTGGTCATCCTGATCTCCGGCGGCGGCTCGAACATGGCCGCGCTGATAGACGCCGTGCGCACCGGCGCCATCGCGGCCGAGGTCGCCGCCGTCATCAGCAACCGCGCGGACGCCGCGGGGCTGCCGCGTGCCGTCGCGGCTGGCGTCGCGACGGCCGTCGTCGAGCACCGCCGCTTCGCCGGCCGCGAGGCGTTCGAACTCGATCTCGGCGCCGCGATCGATGCGCATTCGCCCGACTTGGTCGCGCTCGCGGGTTTCATGCGCGTCCTCTCGCCGGCGTTCGTCGCCCGTTACGCGGGGCGTCTCCTCAACATCCACCCGTCGCTGCTGCCGCTGTATCCGGGGCTCGATACGCACCGGCGTGCCCTCGCCGACGGCGTGCGCATCCACGGCTGCACCGTTCACTTCGTCACCGCCGAGGTCGATCACGGGCCGATCGTCGCGCAGGCCGCGGTGCCGGTGCACGACGGCGACGACGAGGCGACGCTCGCGGCCCGCGTCCTCGCGGTCGAACACCGGCTGTTCCCCGCCGCGGTGCGCTGGTTCTGCGAGGATCGGCTGGTCATCGAAGGCGGCCATGTGCGCGTTAAAGGCGAAGCTCCTGGCGTGGCGGCGCTGCTGGCGCCCGCGGTCGCGCGGATGGCGAACTCGTCGCCGGGCTGAGCGTCCAACCGGGCAGTGCGGGGCCAAAGCCGGTAAGCTTCTCAGCTCATGTCCTCGAACAGCGCAGCGTCTCCACAAGTCGACCGCCGCCCCGCGTCGCGCGTGCTGGCGTTAGCGGCGCTCGCATCGCTGGCGGTGCATGTGGCGCTGCTGCAGGCGCCGCTCCACCTGCCCGACGGTGTCGACGAACCGCCGCCGCTGACTGCGACGATCACCGAGTTGCCGCCGCCGCCCGCGCCGGTCGCCCCGCGGCCCACGCCCAAGCCGAAGCGTCGCCACGCCGCCCGCGCCGGGCCGCCGCCGGTACCGGTCGAAGCCCCGGCCCCCGAGACGCTCGCCGCCGTGACCGCGCCGGAAGCTCCCGCCGAACCCGCGCCGGCGGCCGAAGCGGCGCCCGCTCCGCCGCCGCTCGAGGAGCCGATCCCCGCGACGCCCTCGCTGGCACCGCCGCACGAGCTGCCGCCGCGCATCGATCTCGCCTATCGCGCCTTCCTCGGCACGCGCGGCTTCCTCATCGGCGACGCGGTGTACCGGCTCGAGCACTCGGGCGGCCAGTACAAGATCTCGACGGTCGGCGAGGCGCGCGGCCTGGCCGCGCTGCTGTTCCACGGCCAGGCGAAGGCGCAGAGCGAGGGCGCGATCACCGCGGAGGGGCTGCAGCCGAGCAACTACAGCGTCGAACGCACCAGCAGCAAGCGGCGCGAGGCCGCGAACTTCGACTGGGAAACCGGCATGGTCCAGCTGAACGACGACAAGGCGGCGCCTCTGGAGCTGCCGACCTTCGATCCGCTGGTCGTGCTGTGGCAGTTCTATTTCGCCCCGCCGGCGCAGGACGAGACCGAATTCAACATCGCGACCACGCGCAAGGTCTATCACTACACGTTTCGCCGAATCGGCAACGAAAAGATCACGCTTCCCTTCGGCGTCGTCGACACCGACGTCTGGAAAAAGGTCGACGGCGACGGCGCGATCGACGCGCAGGTGTGGCTCGCCCCGTCGCTGCGCTACGTCGCGGTCAAGCTCCGGCTGTCCAATAGCCGCGTGACCGTCGAAGGCCTGCTCGACAGCATCCGCGTCGACGATACCGTCGCGCAGCGATGACAGTCCGCGCCAACCAGCTCGGCGCGCTGACCGACGCGCTCGCCGCCGTGCTGCCGTTCCGCGAGCCCGCCGACAGCGTGCTGCGCGCCTTCTTCCGGCGCCATCGCGGGCTGGGCCAGAACGACCGCGCGTTCGTCGCCGAAGGCGTGTTCACGGCGCTTCGCCGCCTGGCCTCGCTGCGGGCGCAGGCGGGCAGCGATTCGCCGCGGCGCCTCGCGATCGCCGCGACGCTGCGCGAGCTCGGCGCGAGCCTGCGCGAGATCGAGCCGGCGCTGTCGGCCGCCGAGACCACCTGGGCGAAGGCATTCAAGGCGAGCAAGCCCGCGCTCGCGCCGGCCGAAGCCGCCGAGCTGCCCGAATGGCTGTGGGACCGGCTTGGCGCGGCGTTGCCCGCCGGCGAGCGCGATGCGCTGGCGCGCGCGTGGCTCGCACCAGCCCCGCTCGACCTTCGCGTCAACACGATGAAGGTCTCGCGCGAGACGGCGCGGCGCGAGCTCGACGCGTCGGGCATCGCCGCGGCGCCGACCCCGTACTCGCCGCTGGGGCTGCGCGTCGCCGGCAAGCCGGCGCTGCACGAGCATCCGCTGTTCACGTCGGGCGCGATCGAGGTGCAGGACGAGGGCAGCCAGCTCGTGGGGCTGCTGGTCGCGCCCAGGCGGAGCGACATGGTCGCCGACTTCTGCGCCGGCGCGGGCGGCAAGGCGCTGCTGCTCGGCGCATTGATGCGCTCGCAGGGCAGGGTCTACGCGTTCGACGTCTCGTCGGCGCGATTGACCCGGTTCAAGCCGCGGCTCGCGCGCTCGGGGCTGTCGAACGTCCAGCCGACCCGGATCAACGACGAGCGCGACAACCACATCAAGCGCCTGGCCGGCAAGATCGACCGCGTGCTGGTCGATGCGCCGTGCAGCGGCTTCGGCACGCTGCGCCGCAACCCGGACCTCAAGTGGCGCCAGCCGGCCGCGGCGATCGCCGAGCTCGCGGGCAAGCAGGCGAGGATCCTCGCCGCCGCGGCGACGCTGGTGAAGCCCGGCGGCCGGCTGGTGTACGCGACCTGCAGCGTCCTGCCCGAGGAAAACGAGGCGATCGTCGAATCGTTCGTCGCCGCGCATCCGCAATTCGCGCTCGGCGACGCGGCCGCCGCGCTCGAGCACGCGGGCGTCGCGCTGGACACCGGGCGCTTGCTGAAACTGTCGACGGCCCGCCACGGCTGCGATGGCTTCTTTGCCGCCGTGCTCGAGCGCGCCGCGTGAACCCGTCCACGGCGACCGGGCCTTCGGCATGAACGCGAAGCGCATCGTCTGGCCGGCCCTGGCGCTGTCTGCGTTGCTAGTCTGCGCCAGCGCCGCCGCCGGCGGAGGACCGGCGGCGCGCGGAGCGCGAATCGCCGCGACCGGCAGCATCGAAACCGCGTTCACGCCCGGCGATCGCATCGACAACCTGATCATCGCGGCGATCGGCGGCGCGAAACGCGAAGTGCTGGTCAACGCCTACTCGTTCACGCAGCGCCGCATCGCCACCGCGCTGATCGCGGCGCACAGGCGCGGCGTGGCGGTGCGGGTGATCGCCGACAGCCAGGAGGCTGCCGCGCTGCCGCAGAACGTCCTGGCGGAGCTCGCCAAAGGCGGCGTGGACGTGTCGCTCGACGCCAACTTCCAGGCCGCGCACAACAAGGTGATCGTCATCGATGCCGCCACGCCGTCGGCGACGACGATTACTGGCAGCTACAATTTCACCGTCGCGGCGCAATGGCACAACGCCGAGAACGTCGTGATCATCCGCGACAACCGTTCGGTCGCCCGCGCCTACCGCGACAACTGGCTGCGCCTGAAAGCGCGCGCGACGCCCTGGCCCGCGCCGGCACCCGAGTGAGCGGCCGCGCTCGCAGCAAGACTTGCCGGTGATCGGCGCGGCCCCGCCGGCTTGCCTGGCCGGTGCCGCATCGACACGGCGCGGACATGCAATCGGAGTGAACAGGCTCTAAACTGCCGCCCATGCTGACGCCGCTCAACCTCGACCGCATCGAGTACTCGCTCCGCACGACGGACGGCTGGATCGAGCTCGCCACGATCGCCGTGTGCTTCGCGATCGCCTGGGCGGTGGACCGCCGCGTCCACGTCACCAGCGCCCGCGAGTCGCGCGTGGCGCAGCTCGGCGCCGGGAGCTTCAACCGGCTGATCTTCCCGCTGACGGCGCTGGCGCTGCTGTTCATCGCCCGGGCGCTGTTCCGGCACTGGCTCGTCCCCGCATTCTTTCCGATCGCGCTGCCGCTGGTCGTGGCGCTGGCGCTGATCCGGCTTTCCATCTACGCGCTGCGCAACATCATCGGCGTCCAGGCGGCCTCCGCGTCGGAGCGCACGCTGAGCTTCGCGATCTGGGGCGCGCTGCTGCTCTACTACGTGGGCGTGCTGCCGGAGATCGGCGGCGCGCTCGCCGATGCGCGCCTGCCGATCGGCGCTCGCGAAGTGAGCGTGCTCGATCTCGGGCGCGACGCGGTCGTCATCATCGTCGTGATCGTGCTGTCGCTGTGGGCGGCGAGCCTGCTCGAGGAACGCCTGCTGCGCCTCGCGCATCTCGACAACAATCTGCGAGTCGTGCTCGCCAAGGTGCTCCGGGCGATCTTGATCCTGGTCGGCATTTTGGTCGCGCTGTCGCTGGTCGGCATCGATTTGACGGTGCTCACGGTGTTCGGCGGCGCGCTCGGCGTCGGCATCGGGCTGGGGCTGCAGAAGCTCGCGAGCAACTACATCGCCGGCTTCACGATCCTGCTCGACCGGTCGATCCGTCTCGGCGACCTGATCACCGTCGATAACCGCACCGGGACCGTCAGCGTCGTGACCTCGCGCTACGTCGTGGTGCGGAGCCTCGACGGCACGGAGGCGATCGTGCCGAACGAGCTGCTGGTGACGACCACGGTGCTCAACCATTCGTACAGCAGCAAGAACGTGAAAGTCGGCATCCCGGTGCAGATCAGCTACGACAGCGACCTCGAGCTCGCGATGCGGCTGATGACGGACCTGGCCGCGCGGGAGACGCGCGTTCAGCACGGCCCGCTGGCGCCGGTGGTCAACGTGCTGCAATTCGCCGCCAACGGCATCGACCTCGAGCTCGCGGTCTGGATCAACGACCCTGAGAAAGGCCAGGGCAGCTTGAAAACGGCGCTGAACGTCGCGATCTGGAAGGCGTTCCGCGATCACGACATCAAAATTCCCTACCCGCAGCGCGAGGTGCGTATCATCGGCGGCGCACCAACCGACAAGCCGGATGCTCCCGCGCCGGTGTAATTCTTTGTACTGGACAGCGGCCTTTGCGCGAGCGAGGTGGCGCCCCGGAAACCATGTAAAATCTGAATTGTCCGATACCCTACACTCGTCTGCCCGGACTCCCGGGTTCGCCCGCCGCTGAGGATGCCGTCCTGATGTCATTCGATCCCCTTTCCCTGCTCGTCCACGGCCTGGTCCCGCTGCCGTGGTGGGGCTACGTCGTCGCCGCGCTGGCCCTCACGCACGTGACCATCGCCGCCGTCACCATCTACCTGCATCGCTCGCAGGCGCACCGCGGCCTCGACCTCCATCCGGCGGTCAGTCATTTCTTCCGTTTCTGGTTGTGGCTGACGACGGGGATGGTCACCAAGGAGTGGGTCTCGATCCATCGCAAGCATCACGCCAAGGTGGAGACGCCCGACGACCCGCACAGTCCGCAGACGCGCGGCATCGACAAGGTGTTCTGGCAGGGCGCCGAGCTCTATCGCGACGAGGCGAAGAACCGCGAGACGCTGGACAAATACGGGCTGGGGACGCCCGATGACTGGATCGAGCGCAATCTCTACACGCCGTATTCCTGGGAGGGCGTCGGCCTGATGCTCGCCATCGACGTCGCGATTTTCGGCCCGCTGGGCGCGACGATCTGGGCGGTGCAGATGGCGTGGATCCCGGTCACCGCCGCGGGCATCATCAACGGCATCGGCCATTACTGGGGCTATCGCACGTTCTCCTGCGAAGACGCGAGCCGCAACATCGTGCCCTGGGGCATCCTCATCGGCGGCGAAGAGCTGCACAACAACCACCATGCCTTCGCTTCCTCCGCGAAGCTGTCTTCCAAGTGGTACGAGTTCGACATCGGGTGGATGTACATCCGCATGTTGGAGATGTGCGGCCTTGCCACCGTGAAGAAGCTTGCGCCGAAGCCGCGCTTCGCCGAGCCGAAGCCCGCCG
>JBOIGD010000187.1:0-3310 GCA_050742615.1 Casimicrobiaceae bacterium
GCGCTGGTGTATTGTCGGGTACTTCGCGCATCTTAGTTAACGCTAACACGGACCCATGTTCCAGATCTTCGACCCTGTCGTGATCGGCACCGCCATTGCCATCGCGATCTTCTTCGGCATCCTGGTATTCCTCACGGTGGGGCGATGGATCGGGAAGCGCGACATTGCGCGATATGGCGCCGCAGGGCTTCCCAGCATCGGCTCGCTCGAGGCCGCCGTGTTCGCGCTCCTCGGCCTGATGATCGCATTCACTTTTTCCGGTGCGCTCTCGCGCTTCGACGTACGGCGTAGCCAAATCGTGGATGAAGGCAACGCGATCGGCACAGCGTACCTGCGTATCGCGCTGCTTCCGCAGACAGCGCAGCCTTTGCTTCGCGAGACCTTTCGCAGCTACGTCGATTCCCGGATTGCCACCTATCGCAAGCTGCCGGATGTGGAGGCTGCGCGGGAGGAGCTCGCGCGCTCACAGGCCCTGCAGACCGAGATATGGAGCCAGGCGGTCGCAGCGGTTCGCATGCCGGAAAGCCGGGCTGGAACGGAGGTGCTGGTGATGCCAGCGCTCAATCAGATGTTCGATATCGCCACGGTGCGCGTGGCGGCGACGCAGATGCATCCGCCGTTGATCGTCTATGCGATGCTGATCGGGCTCGCGCTCGGCGCGGCGCTACTCGCCGGTTACCAGTCTGCGCCCGAGAAAGGCCACGACTGGTTGCATAAGATCGGCTTTGCAGGCGTCATCGCCCTCACCGTCTACGTGATCCTCGACATCGAATACCCGCGCCTGGGCTTCGTGCGGCTCGATGCGATCGATCAAGTGATCGTCAACGTGCGCGCGTCGATGAAGTGAGCGTAAACGGCTCTATCATCTCGCTGGGAGGCTCATCGCGTCCATCACGCCGTACCATTGTCAGTCGCATCCTGGATGCATCGTAACGATGCAAGGGTTGTTGCGTCGCCTTCGCGCCGATAACCGCGCCAGCCCGAAACTGAATTACCGATCGCGCACGGGCAAGGTAACCGACCGGCCAGCCGCAAAAAATAGGACGGTTTCTGAATCGCCTGTAGGAGCAAAGGGAGTTCTAATCGACGTGCTCACATGCATAGGATGGGGACCGTCGCAGACCTCATGAAGCCGCCGTGCCTGACGTCTCGGGCGGGCATCGAGGCCACGAACCGCCCGCCGAGTGAAAATGACAAGGGCTCGCATCGCTGCGAGCCCTTGAAAGGTGGTAGGCCGTGTAGGGATCGAACCTACGACCAACGGATTAAGAGTCCGCTGCTCTACCAGCTGAGCTAACGACCCGGTAGGGAAGGTCCTCTGAAGCGCGACTGGTCAGCCGCCTTCCCGTAGGCAAATTATACGCTCGCGGCCAGGTTCGCAACAACCTGCCACAGCGTATCGCAACGGTCGTCGGTGGTAGGCCGTACTGGACTCGAACCAGTGATCAACGGATTAAAAGTCGCGGGAGGCGAGAATACCGCGATGACCGGGAGCCTGCGCGATCGGATTGGCCGCCTGTAATACAATAGCGGGAGCCGGGAAGGACCTCGAACGCGGTGGCGAAAAGGTTTCCGACGCCGCGCAGAGAGTGCGGGCCGACTGGAGCGCCGCGAGGGACCGCGGTGAGCGCGACTACGACGCGGCGCGCGCAAGCTGCACCGACGGCAACGCCGCCGAGCGGGAGTCCTGCCGCGAGCGGGCACGAGCGGCCTACGGGGCGAGGATGAACGAGGCGCGGAATACCTACGGTCGCAGCGAAATGCGCAGCGAATCGGCCGAGGAGCGCGCCGAAGACGCTTATGAGGCGGCGCGCGACAAGTGCAACGAGCTGCGCAATGAGGATGAGGACCGATGCATAACGAACGCCGGCGGCATGTACCGCCGATAGACCGACCGCCGATAGACCGGCAGCGCAGCCACAGGGTCGGCGGCAAGCGGTGCGGGCGAGGAGCGGGCATGTCCCGGATGTTCCTGGGGATTGCCCTCGCCCTGGTCCTGTGCGAAGGCGTCCCGGCCCAGCCAACCAATGCCCCGGAGCAGCAGCAACGGACGGTGAATCCATATCTGTACCTGATGGACTCCTCCGGCAACAAGATATTGCTCAGCACACAATTCTGGCGCAACGATCCGAAATACGACGACCGCGCCTTCCATCGCTTCCTGGACGTGATGGCCGCGCTGGAGAAGCGGGGATTCCACAAGAACGAGAAGGCCGTCATCGCAGACTGGGACAAACCCGAGCCGTTCGCTCGCTGCTATATCTACCTGGAGGACTTGCAGGCCGCCAGGAAGACGAAAGGCGGCCTGGTAAGCGGTTCTCGACTGTGGTGCAGCGACAACGGTGCGTCGGAGCATGAAGTGAGGCAGTCCGATACTCCGAAGCACGTCGACGACGTCATGAAGTCCTTCGACGAATACTTCGCCCGCGCCAAGGCAAAGCTGCACAAGTAGGCGCGCGGAGTTGCCCCGACGACCGATTCGATCGCATTGCCCTCGGCCTCAAGCCGATTCGCTGCGAATCCCTTCACGCCGGACAGCTTTCCGGTATTCGATCGCTGACTGCGGCGGGATCGAGCAGCTTTTGCGCGAGGGGCGAGGCCGGCGATTGACAGCCGATTGCCCTGTGCGCAAAATGGTTCGACCACCGCCACCGCAGCTCGCGCAGCACTTCCACTCCTGCTGCGTGCTTCCGGCACACGGCTCGACCGGAACGAACGGAGTACGCCAGCCATGCCGCAGCGCTCGATGGCTTCGCAATTGAATCCACTGGACTGCGACCGCCGCGTTGTGCTCGCCGCACTGATCACGCTCGTCGCGCTCGCCTGGGGTTACCTCGTCTATATCGTGCTTCGCCAGCCGGCGATGGATATGGATGCGCACGCGATGGCGATGATGCCGGCGCCGCTGTGGGACACCGGGTATTATCTGGCGACGCTGACGATGTGGATGGTGATGATGGTCGGCATGATGGTGCCGAGCGCCGCGCCGACGATACTCCTGTTCGACGCGCTGCTGCGGCAGACCGAAGCCGGTCACCGCGACGGCCATCGCCCGACGGCGCTTTTCGCCGCCGGCTACGGCCTTGCCTGGAGCGCGTTCAGCATCGCCGCGACGACGGCGCAGTGGGGCTTGAGCGGCGCGATGCTGCTGTCGGCGATGATGACCAGCACCAGCGCCGTCTTCGCCGGACTGCTGGTCGTGGCGGCCGGCGCCTACCAGTTGACGACCTGGAAGAGCGCGTGCCTGCAGCAGTGCCGCAGCCCGGCCGAGTTCCTGGTCAGGCATCGGCGGACGGGGAGGCTCGGGCCG
>JBOIGD010000188.1:0-9905 GCA_050742615.1 Casimicrobiaceae bacterium
CAGATCGAGGCCAAGGCTCTGCGCAAGCTGCGCCATCCGTCGCGCTCGGAAAAGCTGCGGAGCTTCATCGAAGGCGAGGGCTAGCGGCGCGAGCCCGCGGCGAGGGGCCCCGCGCGAAGCACGGCGATCGCGCGTGGCGAGTCGACGCTTGCGGCCGACGCGGGCGTGCCGTTTATTCGCGTCGCCGGTAAGGAGGCCGCGGCGCGAGCCCGCGGCGAGGGCCCCGGTCATAAATAGGAGCCTCATATCAAGCACTTGGCGTCCGGCGCTGCACCTTGGCTGCCTTTCGGCAATAAAAGCCTTGACAATAATTGCCTAGGCTATATTATTGGAGCCGTAACCGCGCGCCAATCCCGATGAACGCCATCTACGATCCCAAGACCTTCGAGCCGCGCTTGGGCTTGGGCCGGCTGTTGAGCCAGGCGCGCATGGAGATCCTCGATGCGCTGGACCGCGAGCTCGCGCCGCTCGATATCACCGCCGCTCAATACGTGATCCTGGCGACCTTGGCGTACGGCCCGACAGACTCGGCGTCGGGGCTGTGCAGGGGCGTTTCCT
Organism: Casimicrobiaceae bacterium; assembly: GCA_050742615.1. Lineage (GTDB taxonomy): Bacteria > Pseudomonadota > Gammaproteobacteria > Burkholderiales > Casimicrobiaceae > PALSA-1003. The sequence continues at coordinate 559 of JBOIGD010000188.1, forward strand.
ACGACCCGGGCGCGATGACGCGGATGATCGACCGCCTCGAGCGCAAGGGGCTGGTCCGGCGCGTACGCTGCCCGGACGATCGCCGCAAGATCAACCTGGAGCTGACGGACGAAGGGAAGGCGGTTTATCCCCGGGTGATCGATAGCGCAGTGACGGTGCTGAACCGTTACCTGCGGGGATTCAGCCGGGAAGAGATCACCCAGTTCGAAAGTTATCTGAACCGAATGCTGGCCAACCGCTGATTTTTTTTGCCGAACTCGTTGCCTAGGCATTTTCAGCCGTGACAACAAAATACCATGTCATCACAAAACCGATTTACGCACGGCCGCCTCTTCCGCTGGACCCGGCGGACCGCATCGGGACTGTTCGAACTCGGTCCCTATCTCGCCATCGAACTGATCATGCCGGGCGGGTCTTTGCTGGCCCTCGGCCTGTGGTGGTACCGACACCGACACGCAAAGGTAGTGGCATGACGCCCAGGCTCGCATGGTCGGCCGGCATCTGCCTCACGGCGATGCTGATCGGAGGATGCGCCAGCACTGCCGGTCTGTCGACCCGAGCCGTGCCGCGCGCGCCCTCGGAGCTCGCGCTGTCACATTCCGTTGCCTCCACGACCGTGGCCGCATCGGCCTGGCCGCACGCCGATTGGTGGAAGTCGCTGCGGGATCCGCAACTCGATCGGCTGATCGACGAAGCACTCGCTACGGGGCCGACGTTGCGCGTCGCTGCGGCGCGGACTCGGCAGGCCTTGGCGGTGGCGGGCGTCGCGCAGTCGGCGCTCTCGCCGCAGATCAACGGTGACCTCGGGATCACGCGCGAGCATCCGTCCGAACGCGGGACGACGCCGCTCCCGATGGGTCGCGACTGGGCGACGCTGCATCAGCTGCAGGCGACGCTGACGTGGGAGATCGACTTCTGGGGCAAGAATCGCGAAGCGTACGAAAGCGCGCTCGGCGTGGCGCGAGTCGCCCAGGTCGACGCTTACGCGGCGCGCCTCGCGCTGTCGGTGAACGTGGCGCAAGCCTACGTGCAGCTGCAGCGCGCCTACCTTCAGCTCGACGTCGCCGAGGCGACGCTCGAGCAGCGTGCCCGCGTTTATGCGCTGACTCGCGACCGCAACGCGGCGGGCATCGACTCGCTGCTCGAGGTCAAGCAGGCGGAATCCGCGCTGCCGGCGACGCGCGAGCAGATCGCGCAATGGCGCGAGGCGATCGAGCTGGCGCGAAACCAGCTCGGCGCGCTGCTCGGACAGGGGCCGGACCGCGGACTTGCGATCGCGCGCCCGAACGCGACGATCGGAGCGTCGGTGGCGCTGCCGTCTGCGCTGCCGGCGGAGCTCGTCGGACGCCGCCCCGACCTGACCGCGCAACGCCTTCGCATCGAGGCGCTGACCCACGATATCGCCTCGGCCAGGGCAGAGTTCTATCCGAACGTGAACCTTGCAGCATTCATCGGGCTGCAGAGCCTGGGCGCGGCCGGATTCCTGAGCGGCGCCAGCCGCATGGCGGGCTTCGGCCCGGCGGTGACCCTGCCGATCTTCGACGGCGGCCGGCTGCGCGGCAATCTCGCGGCGAAAGACGCCGGCTACGATATCGCGGTGGAGCAGTACAACCAGATGCTGGCCGACGCGCTGCGCGACGTCGTCGACCAGCTCAGCTCGTTTCGAAGCGTCGATGAGCAGGGCGCGCAACAGAAGCTCGCGGTCGCGACCGCGCGGGAGGCCTACGAGCTCGCGCTGCTGCGCTACCGCGACGGGATCGGCAACTACCTGCAGGTGCTGACGACCGAAGCGCAATGGCTGTCGCAACGCGGTCTCGACGCCGACTTGCAGGCCCGCCGGCTGTCGCTGTCGATCGATCTGGTGCGTGCGCTGGGCGGCGGATTCGATCCTCAATCCGCGACGATCGCACGGGGCGCGGGCTGAGGCGGCGGCCGGAGCCAGGACCAGGAACATGGCCAACGCATTCAACACCCGCGATTCGCAACCGGCCAGCGGCTGCGCGCCGGGGCAATCGCGCCGCCGCTGGGCGGTGCGCATCGCCGTCGCGGCGCTGGTTGCGCTGGGCGTCGCTTTCGCGGAGGTGTGGCTGATCGAACAATCGGCCGCAACAGGCGCGGCCTGCGGACCCCGCGCCGTCTGCGACCTGGTTCGCGTGGTCGACCGCAGCCTCGCCGGCGCGTTCGCGCCGATCGCGATCCTGCGCCCGGGCGCTGGAACTTCCAACCATAGGAAAGCATCATGAGCGAGCAGAATACCGTCCCCCAAACCGCCGCGCTGCGGGCAAGACGCAAGCGCTGGCTGGCGATCGCCGTCGGCGGCTTCGCGGCCGCGGGCCTCGTCTGGGGCATCTACTGGGCACTGGCGCTGCGTTACGTGCAATCGACCGACGACGCCTACGTCAGCGGCAACATCGTGCAGGTCACGCCGCAGATCTCCGGCACCGTCGTGGCCATCGGCGCCGACGACACGCAGTTCGTCGAGGCCGGCCAGACGCTGGTGCGCCTCGACGAAGCCGATAGCAAGGTCGCGCTGGACCAGGCCGAGGCGCAGCTCGCGCGCACCGTGCGCGAGGTCCGCAGCCTCTTCGCGACCAGCGCCCAGCTGCAGAGCGCGATTGCGCTGCGGCAGTCCGACCTCGCCACCGCCAAAGCCGATCTGGCGCGCCGCGAGCGGCTGGCGAGCTCCGGCGCGATCTCGGGCGAGGAGTTGCAGCACGCACGGGAAGCCGTGGCCGGCGCTCGCGCGGGTCTGCTCGGTGCGCAACAGCAGTTCGCCGCCAACCGCGCTCGCGTCGATCATACGACCATCGAAGACCACCCTGACGTGAAGAACGCCGCCGCGCACGTGCGCGATGCCTATCTCGCCTATGCGCGCACCGTGCTCCCGGCGCCGGTTGCCGGCTTCGTCGCCAAGCGCGCGGTACAGCTCGGCCAGCGCGTGAGCCCCGGCACGCCGTTGATGGCGATCGTGCCGCTCGACCAGGTCTGGGTCGATGCGAACTTCAAGGAACCGCAACTCGCGGCGATGCGCGTCGGCCAGCCCGTCACGCTGCGCGCGGACATCTACGGCGGCAAGGTGCGCTACCACGGCAGGATCGCGGGATTCGGCGCCGGGACCGGCGCGGCATTCGCGTTGCTGCCGGCGCAGAATGCCACCGGAAACTGGATCAAGATCGTGCAGCGCGTTCCGGTGCGCATCGCGCTCGATCCGCAGGAGCTCGCCACGCATCCGCTGCAGGTCGGCCTGTCGATGCAGGCCGAGGTCAATACGCGCGAGCGCTCCGGCGAGCGCCTGCCGCAGCTGCCCCATCCTGCGCAAGCCGATGCCACCGACGTCTTCCGTTCGCTGGGTGACGTCGCCGACGCGCGGGTGCAGGCGATCATCGCCGCCAACGATGCCGGTGCGCCGCAGGCGCCGCGCCTCGCGCAATCCGGCGCGGCGCGCGAGCGCGCCGACACGGCCCGACTCGCCCGGGCCGACCATGCAGCCGCGTTCGGGCCGACGGGTGCCGGCCGGCCGCTGTAGGAGAGCCGCATGCCCGAGCAACGACCGGAGTCGGGTGCTCCGCCGGCACTGAATGCGGGCGCCGCGTCACCGCTCCGCGGCGGCACGCTGGTGCTCGGGACCATCGCCTTGTCGCTGGCCACGTTCATGAACGTGCTCGACACCTCGATCGCCAACGTGTCGATACCGGCGATCGCCGGCGACCTGGGCGTCTCGCCCGACCAGGGCACGTGGGTCATCACTTCGTTCGGCGTCGCCAATGCCATAGCGCTGCCTCTGACCGGCTGGCTGACGCAGCGCTTCGGGCAGGTACGCCTGTTCACCGCATCGGTGCTGCTGTTCGTGGTCGCGTCGTTTCTTTGCGCGCTCGCGCCTTCGCTCGGGCTGCTGATCCTGTGCCGCGTCATCCAGGGTGCGGTCGCCGGGCCGATGATCCCGCTGTCGCAGTCGCTGCTGCTGTCGAGCTACCGGAAGGAGAAAGCAGGCACGGCGCTGGCGATGTGGTCGATCACGACCCTCGTTGCGCCGGTGATCGGGCCGCTACTCGGCGGCTGGATCACCGACAACATTTCGTGGCCGTGGATTTTCTACATCAACGTGCCGGTCGGCATCGGCGCGGCTGCCGTCACCTGGATCGTCTACCGGCAGCGCGAGACGCCGACCGTGCGCTTGCCGATCGACGGCGTCGGACTGGGCCTGCTGATCATCTGGATCGGCGCGCTGCAGGTGATGCTCGACCAGGGCAAGGATCTCGACTGGTTCCATTCGCGCGCGATCGCGATCCTCGCGATCGTCGTGGTGGTCGGATTCGTCCTGTTCCTCGTATGGGAGCTGACCGAGCGCCACCCTGTCGTCGATTTGCGACTATTCGGGCGAAGGAATTTCTGGACCAGCACCGTCGCCATGTCGCTTGCGTACGGAACGTTCTTCGGCAACGTCGTTCTACTACCATTGTGGCTGCAGCAATACATGGGCTACACGGCGACGATGGCGGGCATGGTGCTGGCGCCAGTCGGGCTGCTGGCAATCCTGCTGACGCCGCTGGTCGGCAGGAACATGACCAAGGTCGACCCGCGGCTGTTCGCGAGCGCTTCGTTTGCGATCTTCGCGGTGGTGCTGCTGATGCGCTCATGGTTCAACACCGATGCCGATTTCCGCACCTTGATGGTGCCGACGATCCTGCAGGGCGCGGCGGTGGCGGTGTTTTTCATTCCGCTGATAAGCCTCGGCTTGTCGGGGCTCTCGCCCGATCGCATTCCGGCCGCATCCGGATTGTTCAACTTCGCGCGAATCACCGCCGGTTCGTTCGGCACCTCGATCACGACGACGATGTGGGATCGCCGCGCGAACCTGCACCACGCGCAGCTCGCCGAGCACGTCTCGCGCTTCGATCCGAGCGCGACGCAGGCTCTGGCCAGCATGCACGCGGCCGGGATGAGCGATCAGCAGAGCTATCAGACACTGAACCGGCTCATCGACCAGCAGGCGTTCATGCTGTCGGCCAATGACATCTTCTACGTCTCGGCACTGGTCTTCGTGGCGCTGATCGGGGTGATCTGGATGGCGCGGCCGGTCCGCGCCGGCCCGGCAGGCGCGGCTGCGGTCGGCGCCCATTGAACGGATAGCAGCGAGACCCTCATGCCTCCCTCCAGGCCCTTGCTCGATTTTGGCGCGGGATTGCTGATCGGCCTGTCGATCGTCGAGGCGCTGTTCGCGGCGATGGAAGACAACGACGCGGCGCTGTCGCACGGACTGCTGCTGACGGCCGCCTGCGCGCTGGCGGCGGGCATCGGATTGAAGCTCATCCCCGGGATGATGCGCCGCCGCGGGGGCCCATCCGCAAGCCGCGCGACGACTGCGCCGGACGCCGGCTGGAAGGCGGCGCGCCCCGCCGGCCACAATGAACAGCGCGTTGCGGAATCGAGTAAAAGTTACAAGTCATCGCCCGGCGGACGATCGGTTCCTCCGCCGCAGGACTTCACGGCATTGCATCAGGAATCGCACGGGCCTGCGACCTCGGATGGCGACTCGCGTCGGCTATAATCGCGCACCGCGCCGAGCGGGCCTGTAGCTCAGTTGGTTAGAGCAGAGGACTCATAATCCTTTGGTCGCTGGTTCGAGTCCAGCCGGGCCCACCAAACCCAAGGCCCGTGTCACTCCAGGCGACCGGCCTTGAAAAGACGAATCAGCGCCCCAAGCTAGCGAGCGACGCTTGGGGGGAACGGGGTGTCGCCGGCACCGAATTGCGCCCGGCGACTGCAGGCCGATAACGGTCGATCAAAGGGACGGCAACGTGAAACGAATGCGTCGCGCGATATTCATTGGGGCAGCGAGTGCGATCCTCGCCGGCTGCATGGTGGGCCCGAATTTCCGGCAGCCCGATCCGCCGGCGGCGACCCGGTATACCGACGCCGATCTTCCCGCTGAGACCGCATCCGCGCCGGGTCCGGCAGGCGGGACACAACGTTTCGCGCCGGGGCAGGACCTGCCTGCGCAATGGTGGCATCTGTTCCATTCCGAGCCGCTCGACGCTCTGGTGCGTGACGCGATCGTCAGCAGCCCCAATCTCACGGCTGCCGAGGCGGCATTGCGGGTCGCGCGCGAAAACCTTGCAGCGCAGACCGGCGCGTTGCTCTATCCCCGCGTCGACGCCAATCTCGACGCGACGCGCGAGAAACTCTCCGGTGCGGCCCTGGGCCAGCCCAATGCCGGCAGCACGATCTTCAGCCTGTACAACGCATCGGTCAACGTTTCTTATGCGCTCGACGTGGCCGGCGGCAACCGGCGCGAGCTCGAAGCGCTGCAGTCGCTGGTCGACTATCAGGATTATCAGCTTGCAGCCGCCCATCTGGCCCTGACCTCGAACATCGTGACCGCCGCCATCAGGGAAGCGTCGTTGCGCGCGCAGATCGATTCGACGCGCGAGATTATCGACGCCCAGAACAAGCAGCTCGACCTGGTGCGGCGCCAGTTCGAGCTCGGGGCGATTGGCCGGCTCAATCTGGTAGCGCAACAAGCGCAGGCAGCGCAAACGGAGGCACTGCTGCCACCGCTCGAGCGCGAGCTCGCGCAGACGCGGCACCAGCTGGCCGCGCTCGCCGGCCGCGTTCCCAGCGACGGCGGGATTCCGACGTTCGATCTTGCCTCCCTGACCTTGCCGCCGGATTTGCCGCTCTCGGTGCCGTCTGCGCTGGCGCAGCAGCGGCCCGATATCCGCGCCGCGGAGGCTCTGCTTCACCAGGCCAGCGCACAGATCGGGGTTGCCACGGCGAACCAGTATCCGCAGGTCAACCTGACCGGCAGCTTCGGTGCGCAGGCGACGCAGCTGCATAATCTTTTTGCCGGGCCAAGCGTATGGAGTATCGGCGCCGGATTGCTGCAGCCGCTGTTCCACGCCGGCGAGCTCGAGCACAAGCGCCTCGCCGCCGTCGCGGCCTACGACCAGGCCGCGGCACAGTATCGGGAGACGGTGCTGCTCGCATTCCAGAATGTGGCCGATGCCCTGCGTGCGCTCGAGGCCGATGCGCGAACGCTGAAGGCGCAGTCGGCTGCCGAAGCGCTCGCCCGCGACACCCTGAACCTGACGACGAGGCAATTCCAGCTCGGCGCCACCAACTACATCGCGCTGCTCGATGCGCAGCGCCAGTTCAACCAGGCGCGGTTCGCGCTGGTCCAGGTCCAGGCGAATCGCTACGCCGACACCGCGGCGCTGTTCCAGGCGCTCGGTGGCGGTTGGTGGAACGGCGACAAGACGAACACTGCATCCGGCAACGTCTCGAACAAATAACCGCGGGTCTGCCCGGTCGCGCAGCCACACGCACAACTCGAACGGAGAAGTACGCGATGAAAAAACGCATGGTTTACATGCTCCTGGGGATTTTATTGTTGGTCGGAGCCGTCGTCGGCTGGAAGTACTACGGCTACATGAAATATCAAAAGGCGGCGGCGGCTGCGCCGGTTCCTTCGTCGACGGTCACGTCGACCAAGGCGGAGTTCCAGCAATGGCAACCGCAGATCACCGCGGTCGGCACGCTGCGCGCGCTGCGCGGCGTCGATGTGACGACCGAAGTGGCGGGACTCGTCCGCAGCATTCATTTCAAGTCGGGCGATGAGGTCAAAACCGGGCAGCTGCTCGCGCAGCTCAATGCCGACTCGGACGTCGCGTTGTTGCGCTCGCTCGAAGCCGCTGCCGATCTGGCGAACACCGTCTATGAACGTGACAAGGCACTGCTCGCGGCAGAAGTTCTGAGCAAGGCGCAGGTCGATACCGACGCCGGCGACCTGAAGAGCAAGCGCGCGCAGGTCGCGCAGCAACTGGCGGTCGTTCAGAAGAAGACGATCCGCGCGCCTTTTGCGGGCAAGCTCGGGATCTCGACCGTCAATCCGGGGCAATACATGAATCCCGCGGATAAGCTTGTGACACTGCAGACAATCGACCCGATCTATGTCGACTTCAACGTGCCACAACAGCAATTGCCGCAGCTGTCGGTCGGACAGAAGCTGACGCTCACCGCGGATGCGGCGCCGGGTCAGACTTTCATCGGGAAGATCAATGCGATCAGCCCGAGGATCGACCCGGCCACGCGCAACGCGATGATCGAGGCAACGCTGCCGAACGCCAAGCGCGAATTGCTCCCCGGCATGTTCGCATCGGTGAAAGTGAATTCGGGTGCGGAGAACCGCTACCTGACGCTGCCGCAAACTGCGCTGACGTTCAATCCGTATGGCGACACTGTGTTCGTCATCAAGCCGACCGACAAGAAGGACGAAAAGGGCAATGCGGCGTTGCAGGCGCAACAGGTGTTCGTGACCGTCGGCCCGACGCGCGGCGACCAGGTCGCGATCCTCAAAGGTCTGGACCCGGGCGCGGAAGTGGTCAGCAGCGGGCAGGTCAAGCTGAAGAACGGATCGCGGGTCGTCGTGAACAACGCGGTCGTCCCATCGGATAACCCGAACCCGAAGGTACAGGAACACTAGGCGCAACCATGAACTTCACCGACCTATTCATCCGCAAGCCTGTGCTTGCGATGACGATCAGCCTGTTGATTCTCGTGCTGGGCGTCCGTTCGCTGGTGGACATTGCCGTCCGCCAGTATCCGAAGACCGAGAACGCCGTCGTCACGATCAGCACCGCCTATTACGGCGCCGACGCCGCAACGGTGGCGGGCTTCATCACGCAACCGCTCGAAGGCGCGATCGCACAGGCGCAGGGGATCGATTATCTTTCATCGACCAGCACGTCTGGTGTGTCGTCGATCACGGCGACGCTGCGCCTCAACTACGACGCCAATCGCGCGCTGACGGAGATCAATACGCAGGTCAACTCGGTGCGGAATCAATTGCCTCCCGAGGCGCAGCAGCCGGTCCTCAAGGTCCAGGTCGGGCAGCAGATTGACGCGATGTATATGGGCTTTTTCGGCGAGTCGTTGGCGAACAACAACATCACCGATTATCTGGTTCGGGTCGTCAAGCCGAAACTCGACTCGGTCGAGGGCGTCCAGGTCGCCGAAATCCTCGGCGCGCGTACCTTCGCGCTGCGTGCGTGGCTCGACCCGACGAAGATGGCGGCGTACGGAGTCACCGCGACCGACGTGCGCACAGCGTTGGGCAACAATAACTACCTCGCGGCGCTTGGCACGACGAAGGGCCAGATGGTCAGCGTCGATCTGACCGCGGGCACCAGCCTGCACTCGGTCGACGCATTCAAACAACTGGCGGTCAAGCAACAGGGCGGCGCAATCGTTCGTCTGGACGATATTGCTACTGTCGTGCTCGGCGCCGAGGACTACGATCTGACGACGGCGTTCGGCGGACGCAATGCGGTGTTCATCGGCATCAAGGT